>NZ_SSOE01000056.1:0-439661 GCF_029871175.1 Pseudomonas sp. BN607 | reverse complement strand
CCGTACCCCAAACCGACACAGGTGGTTAGGTAGAGAATACCAAGGCGCTTGAGAGAACTCGGGTGAAGGAACTAGGCAAAATGGCACCGTAACTTCGGGAGAAGGTGCGCCGGCGAGGGTGAAGGACTTGCTCCGTAAGCTCATGCCGGTCGAAGATACCAGGCCGCTGCGACTGTTTATTAAAAACACAGCACTCTGCAAACACGAAAGTGGACGTATAGGGTGTGACGCCTGCCCGGTGCCGGAAGGTTAATTGATGGGGTTAGCGCAAGCGAAGCTCTTGATCGAAGCCCCGGTAAACGGCGGCCGTAACTATAACGGTCCTAAGGTAGCGAAATTCCTTGTCGGGTAAGTTCCGACCTGCACGAATGGCGTAACGATGGCGGCGCTGTCTCCACCCGAGACTCAGTGAAATTGAAATCGCTGTGAAGATGCAGTGTATCCGCGGCTAGACGGAAAGACCCCGTGAACCTTTACTATAGCTTTGCACTGGACTTTGAATTTGCTTGTGTAGGATAGGTGGGAGGCTTTGAAGTGGGGACGCCAGTTCTCATGGAGCCATCCTTGAAATACCACCCTGGCAACTTTGAGGTTCTAACTCAGGTCCGTTATCCGGATCGAGGACAGTGTATGGTGGGTAGTTTGACTGGGGCGGTCTCCTCCCAAAGAGTAACGGAGGAGTACGAAGGTGCGCTCAGACCGGTCGGAAATCGGTCGTAGAGTATAAAGGCAAAAGCGCGCTTGACTGCGAGACAAACACGTCGAGCAGGTACGAAAGTAGGTCTTAGTGATCCGGTGGTTCTGTATGGAAGGGCCATCGCTCAACGGATAAAAGGTACTCCGGGGATAACAGGCTGATACCGCCCAAGAGTTCATATCGACGGCGGTGTTTGGCACCTCGATGTCGGCTCATCACATCCTGGGGCTGAAGCCGGTCCCAAGGGTATGGCTGTTCGCCATTTAAAGTGGTACGCGAGCTGGGTTTAGAACGTCGTGAGACAGTTCGGTCCCTATCTGCCGTGGACGTTTGAGATTTGAGAGGGGCTGCTCCTAGTACGAGAGGACCGGAGTGGACGAACCTCTGGTGTTCCGGTTGTCACGCCAGTGGCATTGCCGGGTAGCTATGTTCGGAAGAGATAACCGCTGAAAGCATCTAAGCGGGAAACTTGCCTCAAGATGAGATCTCACTGGGATCTTGAATCCCCTAAAGGGCCGTCGAAGACTACGACGTTGATAGGTTGGGTGTGTAAGCGCTGTGAGGCGTTGAGCTAACCAATACTAATTGCCCGTGAGGCTTGACCATATAACACCCAAGCAATTTGCTGACGCAGATTGCGGTGGTGAAGACGAAAGACCCGAAAATTCGTAAGACCACAAATTAAACGCAGCACCCATCACATATCCGGATTCGCTGGGCTGTCCATCTGGACATTCTGGCTACAGAATTTCTTGACGACCATAGAGCATTGGAACCACCTGATCCCATCCCGAACTCAGCAGTGAAACGATGCATCGCCGATGGTAGTGTGGGGTTTCCCCATGTGAGAGTAGGTCATCGTCAAGATTCATTTCGCAAAACCCCTATCTGCGCATGCAGGTAGGGGTTTTGTCTTTGTGGTCGTAAAATTCCTGGCTCGAGCCAACCCTCGCTGGCTTCGCCAAGCCCTCTGTGGGAGCGTGTTGCGCGTGATATCGTTCCCTCCACAGCCTCCCGCGCCTGCTAGAGACCTCCCGATGCTCACCACCCCCCAGCTTCACCCTGGCTTCATGATCGTCCACAGCAACCGCCTGGACGACCTGCGCAGCTTGGTGGTGAGCTGGATGCGTCGCTACCCATTGGCGCCGCTGGAAAACGAAATCGCCTTGGTGCAGAGCAACGGTATCGCCCAATGGCTCAAGCTGGCCTTGGCCGAAGACCCGCTGGAAGATGATCTGGGGGGCTGCGGCATTGCCGCCGCGATCGATGTGCAACTGCCCGGCACTTTCATGTGGCAGTTGTACCGCAGCGTGCTGGGTCGTGACGAAATTCCCGAAGTGTCCCTACTCGACAAGGCTCCGCTAACCTGGCGCCTGATGCGCCTGCTACCAGCACTTATCGAGCGGCCGCATTTCGAGCCGCTGCGCCGTTTCCTCAACGACGACAGCGACCTGCGCAAGCGCTACCAGCTCTCCGAGCGCCTGGCCGACCTGTTTGACCAGTATCAGGTTTACCGTGCCGACTGGCTCAAGGACTGGGCCGCCGGCCAGCACATCCTCAATACTGCCCGCGGCGAGCGCAAGGCGTTGCCTCCGGGCAACCGCTGGCAGGCCGAACTATGGCGAGCGTTGCTTGACGATGTCGGCGAGCAGGGCATGGCGCAGAGCCGAGCCGGGGTACATCAACGCTTCATCGAGCGCACCAACAGCCTGGAGCAGGCACCTGCCGGGCTGCCATCGCGAGTGATCGTGTTCGGCATCTCCTCGCTGCCAGCACAGGCCCTGGAAGCCTTGGCAGGTCTGGCGCGGTTCAGCCAGGTGCTGTTGTGCGTGCACAACCCCTGCCGCCACCACTGGGCAGACATCGTTGCCGATAAGGACCTGCTGCGTCATCAGTACAAACGCCAACAGCGTAAGCAGGGCATGCCCCTGCAGCTGGATGACCAGTCGCTGCACCAACATGCCCACCCCTTGCTGGCTGCCTGGGGCAAACAAGGTCGCGACTATATCAACCTGCTCGATAGCTACGACGACCCGGGCAGCTACCAGGGCGTATTCAGCGATGGCCGCATCGACCTGTTCAGCGACGGCTCACCCACCACGCTGCTCAACCAGTTGCAAGACGACATTCTTGAGCTGCGGCCGCTTGCCGAAACCCGTGAGCTGTGGCCACCCGTCGACGCGAGCAAGGACCGCTCTATCCGCTTCCATATCGCCCACAGCCCACAACGCGAAGTGGAAATACTCCATGACCAGCTGTTGGCCCGCTTCAGTGCCGACCCCACTTTGCGCCCGCGTGACGTTATCGTCATGCTGCCGGCCATCGACACCTATGCGCCGCACATCCGGGCTGTATTCGGCCAGTTGCAGCGCAACGATCCGCGCTACATCCCGTTTACCCTGACTGACCAGGGGCAGCGTGGCCGCGAGCCTTTGTTGATCGCCCTCG
This sequence comes from Pseudomonas sp. BN607, assembly GCF_029871175.1. NCBI lineage: Bacteria > Pseudomonadati > Pseudomonadota > Gammaproteobacteria > Pseudomonadales > Pseudomonadaceae > Pseudomonas > Pseudomonas sp. BN607. Next base: position 436,516 of record NZ_SSOE01000056.1, on the reverse strand, counting down.
AACACCTGCTCAAATTGCCCGATAGCCGCTTTGCGGTCAGTGAAGTGCTCGACCTGCTGGACGTACCGGCAGTCCGAGCCCGTTTCGGGGTCCGTGAGAGCGACCTGCCCACCCTGCACCGCTGGATCGAGGGTGCAGGTATCCGCTGGGGCCTCAACGCCGAGCAGCGGGCCAGCCTGGGCTTGCCCGCCGGGCTTGAGCAGAACAGTTGGCGCTTCGGTCTGCGGCGCATGCTGCTTGGCTATGCCGTAGGCGTAGGCGAGGCCTGTGATGGCATAGAACCCTACGATGAAATCGGCGGCCTGGATGCGGCGTTGATTGGCCCACTGGTTGCACTGCTCGACGCCCTTGAAGTGGCGTATCAGGCCCTGTCCGAGCCTGCGACTGTCAGCCAGTGGGGCGAGCGGCTACACGCCCTGTTGCAAGTGTTCTTCCTTGCCGAAGGCGAGCATGATGAGTTCCTGCTGATGCAACTGCAGGATCTACGCGACAGCTGGCTTGAAGTGTGCGAGTCCGTCGGCCTGCAAGACTCGTTGCCGTTGACCGTGGTGCGCGAAGCCTGGCTGTCGGGCCTGGACCAGGGCAAGCTGTCGCAACGCTTTCTTGCTGGCTCGGTGAACTTCTGCACACTCATGCCCATGCGTGCCATTCCGTTTCGGGTGGTGTGCTTGCTGGGCATGAACGATGGCGACTACCCCCGCGCCCAGCAGCCGCTGGACTTCGACCTGATGGCCAGTGACTACCGCCCCGGTGACCGCTCGCGTCGCGAAGACGACCGCTACCTGCTGCTTGAAGCGCTGCTGTCGGCACGTGACCAGCTGTATGTCAGCTGGGTCGGTCGCAGTATCCGCGATAACAGCGAGCGCCCGGCCTCGGTACTCATCGGCCAGTTGCGTGACCATGTCGCTGCCGGCTGGCAGCTGGCCGGTGGCGAGCACGGGCAGCCAGCTGAAGCGGGTGAACAACTGCTGCATGCGCTGACTCAGGAACACCCGCTGCAACCGTTCAGCCCACGTTACTTCCAGAAGGGCAGTCCACTGTTCAGCTATGCCCACGAATGGCAGGTGCTGCACCAGAAGGGCGAGGACGCTGAGCAAGGTGATCCTGGGCTGCCGCCTTATGACGATGATGAAGCGCTGAGCCTGACCCAACTGAATGACTTCTTGCGTCATCCGGTGCGGCACTTCTTCAGCCAGCGTCTGAAGGTATATTTCGAAGCGCTGGAAGCGCCGACCCCGGACGAAGAACCTTTCGTCCTCGACACCCTGCAACGTTACGGCGCCAGCGAGCGCTTGCTCGGCGCAGCGCTGGCCGAGCCGGATAATGCCGAACAAGCCCTGCAGGCCCAGGCCAGGCGCCTGCAAGCCTGCGGCCTACTACCACTGGCCGGTTTTGGCGAGTTGCTGCAGAACGAATTGATCGAACCACTCCCCGACCTGTTGCAGCGTCATCAGCAGTTGTTGCAGCGCTGGCCACAGCTGGTCGAGGGCGCCTTGCCGATTCACTTCGCGCACGGTCGGCACCGCCTCGAAGGTTGGCTGGGCCGGGTGTTCCAGGCCGATGACCAGAGCCTGCTCAGCATTACCACGGTGCCCAACACCATCAGCGCCGGGCGCAACAACCTCAAGTGGCATCGTCTGATTGCGCCGTGGGTCACGCACCTGGCGGCCTGTGCGGCAGGTTACCCCTACAACAGCGCACTGGTAGCCAGTGATCTGACCCTGTTGCTCGCACCGCTGCCGCAAGAAACGGCTGCGCAACTGCTGGGCGAGCTGCTGGTCGCTCGCCAGGCGGCGATGAATGCGCCGCTGTCGGTCGCCGCCAAGACTGCGTTTGCCTGGCTGGCCCAGGACGATGCCGACAAGGCCCTGGCCGCAGCCGCCCGCGCCTATGAAGGCGATGAACGCACCAGCTTCGGCGAGCGCAGTGAGAGCATTGCGTTGGCCCGGCAGTTCCGCGATTTCGCAGCGCTCTGCGCCGACGAAACCTTTGAAGGCTGGTGCGAAACCTTGTACCGCCCGTTGTTCACTGCCCCTTGGCAAACCCTGGGCAATCCGGAGAAAGGCGCATGACCCAGGTCCGCCCATTGGCACTGAGTTTCCCCCTGCATGGCAGCCAGCTGATCGAGGCCAGCGCCGGCACCGGCAAGACCTTCACCATCTCGGCGCTGTACCTGCGCCTGATCCTCGGTCACGGTGGCGAGCAGGGTTTCGAGCGCGAGCTGCTGCCACCACAGATTCTCGTGGTGACATTCACCGACGCAGCCACCAAAGAACTGCGTGAGCGTATCCGCGCGCGTCTCGCTGAAGCCGCCCGGTTCTTCCGTGGCGAACTGGAAGGTGCCGATCCGCTGCTGCATCAGCTGCGTGACGATTACCCCGAGGAGGCTTGGCCACGTTGTGCCGGCCGCCTGGAAATCGCCGTGCAGTGGATGGACGAAGCAGCGGTTTCGACCATTCACGGTTGGTGCCAGCGCATGCTGCGCGAGCATGCCTTCGACAGCGGCAGCCTGTTTACCCAGACCCTGGAAACCGACCACAGCGAGTTGCTAGGCCAGGTCATGCGCGATTACTGGCGGCGATTCTGTTACAGCATGGAAGGTGACGCCCTGGCCTGGGTACGCGGCCACTGGGGTAGCCCAGACGCTTTGCTCCCACGCATTCGCCCGCTGTTCGGCCGAGTCCGCGCCCAGCAGGACGGCCCAGAGCCCGCAGCACTGATTGAGGCATCGCTGAAGCAACGCAGCGAACAGCTGGCGCGCTTGAAAGCACCATGGGCGCAGTGGGCCGAGCAACTGCGGCAGATCTGCCGCGATGCTCTGGCCGCCAAGCAAGTCGACGGCCGCAAGATGCAGGCACGCTATTTCGAACCGTGGTTCGACAAGCTCAGTGCCTGGGCCAGCGACGAGCAACTGCTGGACCTCGACCTGGGCACCGGCTTTACCCGGCTGACCCCCGACGGCATGGCCGAGGCATGGAAGGGGGAGCCTCCTGAACACCCCGCATTGATCGCCATGCAGACCTTGCAGCAGCAATTGCAGGCTCTGGACAGCCCGGATGCGCCCTTGCTGGAGCACGCTGCCAGCTGGGTGTCGGCACGTTTTGAAGTGGAGAAGCGCCGGCGTGCGGAAATGGGTTTCGACGACATGCTCGTGCGTCTGCAGCATGCACTGGCCGGCGAGGCTGGCGAGCGCCTGGCCGGGTTGATCCGCGAACAGTTCCCGGTAGCGCTGATCGACGAGTTCCAGGACACAGACCCGGTCCAGTACGGCATTTTCGAGCGTATCTACCAGATCAGCGAAAATCGTGCAGAAACTGGCCTGTTCATGATCGGTGACCCCAAGCAGGCGATCTACGCATTCCGCGGGGCCGACATCTACACCTACCTTGCCGCCCGGCGTGCCACCCGTGGTCGCCTGCACAGCCTGGACACCAACTACCGCTCCAGCAAAGCGATGGTCGCGGCGGTCAACCAGGTTTTCCTGCAAGCTGAGGCGCGTGAAGCGGGGCGCGGTGCATTCCTGTTCCGCGAGGCCGATGACAACCCGCTGCCGTTCATCGAGGTCCGCGCCAAAGGCCGGGGCGAGCAATGGGTGATCGACGGTGAAGCCAGCGCAGCCCTGCAATGCTGGCAGCTGCAAAGTGAAGAGCCGGTCTCGAGCACTACCTACCGCCAACAGCTGGCAGCCAGCTGCGCCAGCCATATCGTCGCTTTGCTAAATGGCGGCCAGCGCGGCACGGCGGGCTTCCGGAATGCCGAGGGCGAACTGCGGCCCTGCCTGCCGTCAGACATTGCCATCCTGGTAAGGGATGGCCATGAAGCGCAGATGGTTCGCGCCGAGCTGGCCGCGCGTGAGGTGCGCAGTGTGTACCTGTCCGACAAGGATTCGGTGTTCGCTGCCCAGGAAGCCCACGACTTGCTGGCCTGGCTCAAGGCCTGCGCCGAGCCCGACTCGGAGCGCCTGCTCAAGGCCGCGTTGGCCAGCCTTACCCTTGGCCTGTCGCTGGCCGCGCTGGACCGGCTGAACCAGGACGAACGGGTCTGGGAAGGCTGGGTCATGCGCTTCCGCCACTATCGCGACACTTGGCAGCGCCAAGGCGTGCTGCCGATGTTGCGCCATCTGCTGCATGATTTTCAGCTGCCGCGCACGCTGATCCGCCGCGCCGATGGCGAACGGGTGCTGACCAACCTGCTGCACCTGGCCGAGTTGCTGCAACAGGCCGCCGGCGAGCTGGATGGCGAACAGGCGCTGATTCGCCACCTGGCCGAGCATCTGGCCAGTTCCGGGCAGGCTGGCGAAGAACAGATCCTGCGCCTTGAGAGCGACGAACAGCTGGTCAAGGTGGTGACTATCCACAAGTCCAAGGGCCTGGAGTATCCCCTGGTCTACCTGCCTTTCATCTGCACCAGCAAGCCGGTGGACGGCAGCCGCCTGCCGTTGGCCTGGCATGACAGCGAGGGTAATGCCCACCTTACCCTTACCCCTAAACCCGAGCAGATCGAGCGCGCCGATGACGAGCGCCTGGCCGAAGACCTGCGCCTGCTCTACGTGGCCTTGACCCGCGCCCAGCATGCCTGCTGGCTGGGCGTCGCCGACCTCAAGCGCGGCAACCAGAAAAGCTCGCAACTGCACCGTTCGGCATTCGGCTACCTGCTGGGTGGCGGCCTTGCCCTGGCCGGTTCGGCGCAGCTGGGCGACTGGCTGCAGGCCTTGGCCGCGACCAGCCCGCACATCACGTGCCCGGGCCTGCCGCAGGCGGATGAACAGGTGTATCGCATGCCACAGGCCGAGCGTGAACTGCTGCCTGCACGCAAGCCACGCCGCGCAGCGGCCGAACACTGGTGGATCGCTTCGTATAGCGCCCTGCGCGTCGGCGATCAGACCCTCGGTGCCGACAGCTCGCTGGCCCAGCAACTGCTGGATGATGAGGTGGTCGATGCGCAGATGCTGCGCGAAGTCCCCGCCGACAGCGGCGATATTCACCGCTTCCCGCGTGGGCCGAACCCCGGCACCTTCCTGCATGGTTTGCTGGAGTGGGCGGGCCGCGAAGGCTTCAGCCAGGTCAGCGGCAATCCGCAGATGATCGCGCAAATGGTTGGCCAGCGTTGCAACCGCCGTGACTGGACCGGCTGGATCACCACCCTGAGTGACTGGATGCAGCGCTTGCTGGGCGAAGCATTGCCGCTGCCAGGCAGCGAGCAGGGGCTGACGCTTGGGCAGCTGCGTCATTACCAGATCGAGATGGAATTCTGGTTCGCCAGCCACCGGGTCGACGCCGAACAGCTAGACCGACTGGTGGCACGCCACACTCATCCTGGGCAGGCACGACCGGCGGCGCAACCAACCGTACTCAATGGCATGTTCAAAGGTTTCATCGACCTGGCGTTCGAGCTGGACGGACGCTACTACGTGACCGACTACAAGTCCAACTGGTTGGGCCCGGACATCCAGGCTTACGATGCCCCGGCCATGGAGAAGGCCATCCTCGAACACCGCTACGACCTCCAGTACGTGCTGTACCTGCTGGCCCTGCATCGCCAATTGCGCGCGCGACTGCCGGATTACGATTACGACCGCCACGTGGGTGGCGCCCTGTTCATCTTCCTGCGCGGTGCGAGCAGCAGCGGCCATGGCGTGTACCACGTCAAACCGCCGCGCGAGCTGATCGAAAGCCTGGATGCGCTGTTTCGTGGCGAGCACCCGCCCGTGCAGCAGGACCTGTTTGCCGGAGCCGAGCTATGAGCCGCAGCCTTGTCGATCTGTTGCCCACCCCGTTGCACGCCGAACACCTGCTGGCGCTGGCTCCACAGCATGACAGCGGTGACCTGCTGCAACTGCTCGATCGTTGGGTAGAGCGGGGCTGGCTGCGTGCCCTGGACCGCGCATTCGTGTCGTTCCTCGAGGAACGCGCACCCGGCAGCGACCCCTTGCTGTTGCTGGCGGCGGCATTGGCCAGCCACCAGCTGGGCCATGGTCATGTCTGCCTCGATCTGCAGCAAACCCTGGCCGAACCTGACTTTGCCCTGTCGTTGCCGCCCGAAGGTGATGCCCTGACCGGCCCTTTGCTGCTGCCCTCGCAGCTGCTGGCCAACCTCGATTTGAATGCCTGGCGCCAACGCATCGCTGCCAGCCCGCTGGTGGCCGCTGGCGACACCCCGGGTCAGCAGGCGCGGCCATTGGTACTCAGTAGTGAACGCCTGTACCTGCGGCGCTACTGGAGCTACGAGCGGCGCATCGATCATACGCTGCGCCAACGCCTGACCCAGGCCGAGGTACCGCCTGCGGACCTGCCGCAACGTCTGGCGCAGTTGTTCGAGGGCGGGGCAGCAGCCGGCCAGGTGGACTGGCAGAAGCTCGCCTGCGCGCTGGCTACCCGTGCCGGCTTCAGCATCATCACCGGCGGCCCTGGTACTGGTAAGACCACCACCGTGGTGCGCCTGCTGGCCTTGTTGCAGGCGCCAGCAGTGGAGCAGGGCAGGCCGCTGCGTATCCGCTTGGCGGCCCCGACCGGCAAGGCCGCTGCACGCCTGACCGAATCCATTGGCCAGCAGGTCGAGCGTTTGCAGGTCAGCGCCGAAGTGCGCGGGCAGATCCCAACCGAAGTCAGCACCGTGCACCGTCTGCTCGGCAGCCGCCCGGGGTCGCGGCACTTCCGCCACCATGGCGGCAACCCGTTGCCACTGGACGTGCTGGTGGTCGACGAAGCGTCGATGATCGACCTGGAAATGATGGCCAACCTGCTGGATGCCTTGCCGCCCCGGGCACGTCTGGTGCTGCTGGGCGACAAGGATCAGTTGGCGTCGGTCGAGGCAGGGGCCGTACTGGGCGACCTGTGTCGGGACGCCGAGGAGGGTTACTACTCACCGCAGACCGCTACCTGGCTGGAACAGATCAGTGGCGAATCGCTGACCGACAGTGGCCTCAAGGTTGGCGATGAACAGCGCAACCCGCTGGCTCAGCAGGTGGTGATGTTGCGTTTTTCGCGGCGCTTTGGCGAAGGCAGCGGCATTGGCCAGCTGGCGCGGCTGGTCAACCGCCAGGACTCACACGCGGCGCGCAACCTGCTGGCTGCACCACCGTCCGACGTACACAGCCTGGCACTCAAGCACGAGCAGGACCGCGCCTTTGACCGCCTGCTGCTCGATGGCCTGAACCGCGGCAGTGACGGCCCGCAAGGCTACCGCAGCTACCTGCGCACCCTTGGCCGCTACCGGCCGTCACTGGGCACCGCGTTTGACGACCCCGCCTGGGAGCAATGGGCGGGCAAGGTGTTGCACAGCTTCGAGGACTTCCAGTTGCTGTGCGCGGTGCGCCGCGGCGCCTGGGGTGTCGAAGGCCTCAACCAGCGCGTGGCGCGGGTGCTGCACAGTGCCGGGCTGATCGACAGCCAGCAGCCCTGGTACGAGGGGCGTCCGGTCCTGGTGACCCGTAATGACTATGGCCTGGGCTTGATGAACGGCGATATCGGCATTGCCCTGCGCCTGCCGGATGAGCGTGGTGAGCCGCTGCTGCGTGTGGCCTTCCCGCGTAACGACGGCAGCGGCGGGGTACGTTTCGTCTTGCCTAGCCGGCTCAACGAAGTGGAAACGGTATTTGCCATGACCGTGCACAAGTCCCAGGGCTCGGAATTCGGCCACACCGCGCTAGTGCTGCCGGACGCGCTTAACCCGGTGCTGACCAAGGAACTGGTGTACACCGGTATCACCCGCGCCAAGCACTGCTTCAGCCTGGTCGAGCCGCGCCAAGGTATTTTCGAAGAAGCGGTGGCGCGCAAGGTGCGGCGCATTTCCGGGTTGATGCTCGAACAGGTCTAGCGTTGGGGAACCGCGGGCTCACTTGGGTTTTGCTAAGACATGCGTTCCCTGTGGTAGCAACTGTCTTGCTCAATTTCTAGAATCTAGCGCGATCCATGTGGGCTTGAGGCTGATGCAGTACCTGAGAACAGCGGGCTTAATCAACTTCTAGAATCCAGCGCAATCTCTGTGGGAGCGGGCTTGTCCCGCGAACACGGGCGAAGCCCGTGCCATGCACTGTGTTGGATTCTTCGCGGGGCAAGCCCGCTCCCACAGCTACCCCGCAGGCTTGAGGCTGATGCAGTACTTGGGTAACAACTGGCTAGCGCGATCCTTGTGGGAGCGGGCTTGTCCCGCGAACACGGGCGAAGCCCGTGCCATCCACCGCGTCGTCTGCTTCGCGGGTGAACCCGCTCCCACAGGGTGCGCATGCCTCTGAGATCGGCGTCTCCTCCAACGATGCGGCCATGTGCTATCGTTGCGCCGATGCCGCAAAGGACTTCAAGAGATTCCCCCCATGCACGTGTCCGCGAGGCGACTGACAAGCTGTGCGCTTTCGCTATTGCTGGCCGTCCTGTTCTTTTGTTCAGGCCACGCCCGGGCAGAAACCGCCGCAACCGCCGCCCAGGCGCAACAGCGCGCCAAGGCCGTTACCCAGGTGGTGTTGGGCATTTTCAGTTATGCCCGCTGGCCGGTCGAACCCTCCACCTTGCGCCTTTGCCTGGTCGGCCCGACCGAGTACGCCGATGACCTGATCAAGGGGCATGTACAGGAGTCCGGGCGCCCTTTGCAGGTGAAGCGCCTGCTGGCAGACGACGCGCAGGTCGCCCAGGCCTGCGACGCCATCTATATCGGCGAGCTCGACCAAGGCCAACGTGACAAACTGTTCGAGCGCGTCAGCGGCCACCCGGTCCTGAGCATCAGCGAGGCCAACGACCCGTGTACGGTCGGCAGCCTGTTCTGCCTGCAGGTCAGTGACCAGCAAGTGGCCTTCGAGGTCAATCTCGACTCGGTGGCGCGCTCTGGCGTGCGCATTCACCCCAGCGTTCTGCAACTGTCGCGCCGCCGGACGGTGCAGCCATGAAGCCTGCCGGCAAGCGCAGAGTGCGCCCGACCCTGCGTTCAGTGCTGGGCCGTGGTCACCTTAGCGTCGCCTTGCTCGCCGTGGGCCTGGCCGGTATTTCCCTGACCCTGCTGGGCGTGCTTGCCTTGAGTGTCTACGCCAACCACAACCTGCAGCTGATCGCACGGTCGATCAACTACACCGTGGAAGCGGCAGTGGTGTTCAATGACAGTGCTGCTGCCAATGAATCACTGGCGCTGATCGCCAGTACCGAAGAGGTTGCCGAGGCCAAGGTATTCAACCATGAGGGCGAGCAACTGGCGCACTGGCAACGGGGCGATACCGGCATGCTCGCCTTGCTGGAAGTGCAAGTCGCCAGCGCCTTGCTGGATGAGCCCGTCAACCTCCCGATCATGCACCAGCAGCAACAGGTCGGGCACATAGAACTGGTCGGTCAGGGCCGCAGCCTGTTGCTATTCCTGCTTGGCGGCTTGGCCGGTATCCTGTGCTGCACGATTCTCAGTGCCTTGGCCGCTCAGTACCTGTCGCGGCGGCTGCTCAGCGATATCACCCGCCCGTTGCGTGGCCTGGCCAGTGTCGCGCACGCCGCCCGCCGCGAGCGCAGCTTCGATCGGCGTGTACCTGAAGCGGCGATTGCCGAACTCAACGAGCTGGGTAATGACTTCAACGCCCTGCTGGACGAACTGGAGGTATGGCAAAGCCACCTGCAGAGCGAAAACCAGACCTTGGCCCACCAGGCCAGCCACGACAGCCTCACTGGCCTGCCCAACCGCGCCTTCTTCGAGGGGCGCCTGAACCGTAGCGTGCGCAATGCGGCACGCCAGCAGGATCATCTGGCCTTGCTGTTCCTCGACAGCGACCACTTCAAGCAGATCAACGACACCCTTGGGCACGCCGTGGGCGACGAAGTGCTGATCAGCGTCGCCGACCGGGTGCGCGCCCAGCTGCGTGAGCACGACCTGGTGGCGCGCCTGGGCGGAGACGAGTTCGCCGTGTTGTTGGCGCCTTTGCATACGCGCCGGGATGCCGAGCAGATCGCCGAGAAGATCGTGGCCAGCATGAAGCTGCCGGTGCAGCTGGACAGCGGCCGCAATATCGCCACTTCACTGAGTATCGGTATTGCCTATTACCCGGATGACGGCACTGACCCCGCCAGTCTTCTCAATGCCGCCGATGCGGCGATGTACCAGGCCAAGCGCGAACGACGCGGCCATTGGCATGTGGCGCAGACGGAACGGTCCGCCACGGAAATCAAGAACAGGAGTTGACCCCGTGATACAGGCTATACGTTTTCCGCTTTGGGTTTTGCTGCTCGCCGTGCTGGCGCTGTCCGGTTGCCAGAGCGCACCGCCGAAGGGCCTTACCCCTGAACAGATTGCCGTACTCAAGCGCGAAGGTTTCACCCCAACCGACGAAGGCTGGGCTTACGACCTGTCTGGCAAAGTGCTGTTCGGCAGCGACCTGGACAGCCTCAACGGCCAAAGCCAGGCGATTGTCGAGCGTATTGGCAAGGCACTGCTCAGTGTGGGTATCCAGGCCGTGCGGGTGGACGGGCATGCCGACTCGTCCGGCAAGACGGCCTACAATCAGCAGCTGTCCGAGCGCCGCGCGCAGAGCGTGAGCACGGCGCTGGTCGGGGTTGGCATGCAGCCGCAGAACATTCACAGCCGTGGCCTCGGCAGCAGCCAACCCGTGGCGGACAACCGCACCAGCGCCGGGCGTACCGAGAACCGCCGGGTGTCCATCGTGGTAGCGTCCTACTGATCGTTGCCTCTTGGGCTGTCACAATCTCCAGTGGGAACGGGCGTGCCCGCGAGGCAGGTAACGCGGTATCTGGCACCGGCTTCGCCGGTGTTCGCGGGCAAGCCCGCTCCCACAGGATTTGTGCTTGTCCTTGGAAATACGCAGGCCCATCAGGCCTGGGCAAAGCGCATCTCGCGGGTTTGCCCCATCAACAACGGCGCATTCGCCTCGGTCACCGCCCGGATGTAATCCCACAGCAGGGTAATGCGCTTCAACTTGCGCAAGTCCTCCCGGCAATACATCCAGAACTGCCGCGTCACCTCGATCTCCTCCGGCAACACCGTTACCAATCGCGGGTCCTGCGCGGCGAGGAAGCATGGCAGGATCGCCAACCCACGCCCCTGCAACGCCGCCGTGTACTGGGCAATCACGCTGGTACTGCGCAAATGCGCGTTGGCGCTGGGAATGAGGTTGGCCAGGTACAGCAGCTCCGAACTGAACGCCAGGTCATCCACGTAACTGATGAACGGATGCCTGGCCAAGTCCGCCACCTGGCGAATCGGCGCGTGGCTGTCCAGGTAATCCTGGGTCGCATACAGCCGCAAGCGGTAGTCGCACAGCTTGCAACACACATACGGCCCGTGCTCCGGTCGCTCCAGGGCAATGACGATATCCGCTTCGCGCTTGGACAGGCTGATGAAGTGCGGTAGCGGCAGGATATCCACAGAAATCGCCGGATACGCATCGACGAAGTGGCTTAGCTGTGGGGTGATGAAAAAGCTGCCAAAGCCTTCGGTGCAGCCCATGCGCACATGCCCCGACAACGCCACGCCCGACCCGGACACCTGCTCGCACGCCATGTGCAGCGTGCTCTCGATCGACTCGGCATAGCCCAGCAGGCGCTGACCTTCGGCGGTGAGGACAAAGCCATTGGTCCGCGACTTTTCAAACAGCAAGGTGCCCAGCGCACCCTCCAGCGAGCTGATGCGGCGCGACACGGTGGTGTAGTCCACGCTCAGTCGTTTGGCGGCACTGCTGGCCTTGCGGGTGCGGGCCACTTCAAGGAAAAACTTCAAGTCGTCCCAGTTGAGCGCGCTCAGGGATGTGAGGTCTTTTTGCATGATGATCCGGTTTTTTTGTGCGTTCTTGTTGGATGTTTGCACATCTATACTCGAAACAAGCCTCAGGACGCCACCTCGCGTTTGCCCGGCGCTGGCGATCTCGTCCCGACAATAATTCCAAGGAGAACGCAGATGAACGCACCGCAATCCCCCAGCAGCACCAAGGTTGAGCAGGTAAAGCTGCTGATCGACGGCCAGTGGGTCGAGTCGAAAACCACCGAATGGCGCGACATCGTCAACCCGGCCACCCAAGAGGTGCTGGCGCGCGTGCCGTTTGCCACCGTCGAGGAAGTCGACGCTGCCGTGGCAGCTGCCCATCGCGCTTTCAAGACTTGGCGCGATACCCCGATCGGCGCGCGTATGCGCATCATGCTCAAGCTGCAGGCGCTGATCCGCGAACACACCAAACGGATTGCCCAGGTGCTCAGCGCTGAACAGGGCAAAACCATTGCAGACGCCGAGGGCGACATCTTCCGCGGCCTGGAAGTGGTCGAGCATGCGGCGTCCATCGGTACCCTGCAGATGGGCGAGTTCGCCGAGAACGTCGCTGGCGGTGTCGATACCTACACCCTGCGCCAGCCGATCGGCGTATGCGCCGGCATCACCCCGTTCAACTTCCCGGCGATGATCCCGCTGTGGATGTTCCCCATGGCCATCGTCTGCGGTAACACCTTCGTACTCAAGCCGTCCGAGCAAGACCCGCTGTCGACCATGCTACTGGTCGAGCTGGCGCTGGAAGCCGGCGTACCGGCCGGTGTGCTTAACGTGGTGCACGGGGGCAAGCAAGTGGTGGATGCCATTTGCACCCACCAGGACATCAAGGCGATCTCTTTCGTTGGTTCTACCGAAGTAGGCACCCACGTGTACAACCTGGGTAGCCAGCACGGCAAGCGGGTTCAGTCGATGATGGGCGCCAAGAACCACGCGGTGGTGCTGCCCGATGCCAATCGCACGCAAACCATCAACGCCCTGGTCGGTGCCGCCTTCGGCGCAGCTGGCCAGCGCTGCATGGCTACCTCGGTGGCCGTGCTGGTAGGCAAGGCTCGCGAGTGGCTGCCGGATATCAAGGAAGCCGCTGGCAAGCTCAAGGTCAATGCCGGCTGCGAGCCAGGTACCGACGTGGGGCCGGTGGTTTCCAAACGCGCCAAGGAGCGGGTGCTGGGCCTGATTGAAAGCGGTATCAAGGAAGGCGCCAAGCTGGAACTCGACGGCCGTGACGTCAAGGTACCGGGCTACGAGCAAGGCAACTTCGTCGGCCCAACCCTGTTCTCTGGCGTGAAGACCGACATGCAGGTGTACACCCAGGAAATCTTCGGCCCGGTCTTGGTGACCCTGGAGGTCGATACCCTCGACGAGGCGATCGCCCTGGTCAACGCCAACCCGTTCGGCAATGGCACCGGCCTGTTCACCCAAAGCGGCGCGGCCGCGCGCAAGTTCCAGAGCGAAATCGACATCGGCCAGGTCGGTATCAACATCCCGATTCCGGTACCGGTACCGTTCTTCAGCTTCACCGGCTCCCGGGGCTCCAAACTCGGCGACCTGGGCCCGTACGGCAAGCAAGTGGTGCAGTTCTACACTCAGACCAAGACCGTTACCGCGCGCTGGTTCGATGACGACAGCGTCAATGACGGTGTGAACACCACCATCAGCCTGCGCTAAGGAGCACGACATGCGTATCGCATTCATCGGCCTGGGCAACATGGGTGCGCCCATGGCCCGCAATCTGATCAAGGCCGGGCACCAGCTGAACCTGTTCGACCTGAACAAGGCCGTGCTCGCCGAGCTGGCCGAACTGGGCGGGCAAATCAGCCCGTCGCCCAAGGACGCGGCAGCCAATAGCGAACTGGTGATCACCATGCTGCCGGCTGCAGCCCATGTACGCAGTGTGTACCTGAACGACGACGGTGTGTTGGCCGGTATTCGCCCCGGTACGCCGACCGTGGACTGCAGCACCATCGACCCGCAGACCGCCCGGGATGTGTCCAAGGCTGCAGCGGCCAAGGGTGTAGACATGGGCGACGCACCGGTCTCCGGTGGCACTGGCGGTGCCGCGGCCGGCACGCTCACGTTCATGGTCGGTGCCAGCACCGAATTGTTCGCCAGCCTCAAACCGGTGCTGGAGCAGATGGGCCGCAACATCGTGCACTGCGGTGAGGTTGGCACCGGGCAAATCGCCAAGATCTGCAACAACCTGCTGCTGGGCATTTCGATGATCGGCGTGTCCGAGGCGATGGCCTTGGGCAATGCGCTGGGCATCGACACCAAGGTGCTGGCTGGCATCATCAACAGTTCAACCGGGCGCTGCTGGAGTTCGGACACCTACAACCCATGGCCGGGCATTGTCGAGACCGCACCGGCATCGCGTGGCTACACCGGTGGTTTTGGTGCCGAGCTGATGCTCAAGGACCTGGGGCTGGCGACCGAAGCTGCACGCCAGGCTCATCAGCCCGTGATCCTCGGCGCCGTGGCCCAGCAGCTGTATCAGGCCATGAGCCTGCGCGGGGAGGGCGGCAAGGACTTCTCGGCCATCGTTGAGGGTTATCGCAAGAAGGATTGATGCAAGGGGTGGACTTCATCGCGGGCCAGGCGGCCTTCCCTCTGTAACTGCGCACCAGAGGGAAGGGCGGCTGCCCCGCGTTTTTTTTGCAGGGCTATGCAGACCCTGTGGGATCAGGCGAAGACGAAGTACTTGCGCACGGTCTCGACCACTTCCCAGGTGCCTTTCATACCCGGTTCGATCACGAATACATCACCTGCCTTCAGGTGCTTGGGTTCTTCGCCTTCCGGAGTGATGATGCAGTAGCCGTCGAGGAAGTGGCAGAACTCCCACTTCTCGTAGTTGACCTCGAACTTGCCTGGGGTACAGATCCAGGTGCCCATGATCTTGCTACCGTCGGCCGACAAGTAGGCGTTGAGGTTGACGGTGTGCGGATCGCCGCCGATGCGCTTCCACTTGGTGGCGTCCACGACCGGCGTCGGGCAGGTTTCGCGCAGGACGGTGATGAAATCGGACATGGCACAACTCCTGGTGACTGGCTGAATGACTCGTCACCATAGGGCCATCGACCGAGCCGCAGTTGCCTGGGCTCGACGTCCAGCTGCCTGCCCGCGCTATGCCAGGCGGTTTACCTCGACGGTCAGCTCATACCTGCGCCGGAAAGGGCGCTGACCAATCCCGCGGCATAGCCTGGCAGCGCCGCAAAATCCCGTGCGCACAACAGTAATCTGCGGTTGGCCCATGGCTCTTCCAGCGTCACCCAGTGCAATGGCAACACCCCCTGCCAACGCTGCACTGCTGCCAGCGGCACCACGCCCACCCCCGCCCCGCCGGCGACCATGCGAAGCACTCCGTCAAACCCCTCTGCCCGCACTCGTATCCGCATGCGTTGGCCCTCGCGAAGGGCCTGTTCTTCCAGATACAACGCCAGTGCACTGCCAGCCCCCAGGCCGACATGGCCATGGCTCAGGCTGTCGATGAAGCTGGGGGCCGCCACACTGGCCAGCGGGTGGCCCAGCGGCGTCACCAGCACCAGCGGGTCGTCGCGAAACGGCCGGGTCTGCAGGTGATCACTGGGGGCCGCGGTCGACACGATGCCAAGGTCAGCCATGCCTTGGGTGATCGCTTGCACGATGCGCAAGCTCGGCAGCTCTTGCACATCCACGCTGACCCCGGGGTTGGCCGCCAGGTAGCTGGCCAGCAGTTCGGGCAGGTACTCGGTAAGCGCGGCGGTGTTGCACAGCAGGCGCACCTGGCCCTGCTGCCCTTGCGCATACTGGCCCAGGTCGAATTGCAGGCGTTCGACTTGCTGCGCTATCAGCCGTGCATGCTGCAACAGGGCCTGGCCGGCCGGCGTCGGCTGCACGCCACGGCGATTACGCTCCAGCAAAGGGATACCCAGCGAAGCTTCCATGGCACGAATGCGCGCACTCGCCGCCGGCAGTGACAGGTGGCTGCGACTGGCGCCGGCGGTGATATTGCCGCACTCCAGGGTGTGCTGAAAAAGCTTGAGGTCGATCAGGTCGAAATGCATGTGGCTCTACCTAGGCAAGAGTCTGGGTGAATATAAGGCAGATTTTCATTCCACCCGGCAATCAGCATCATCGGCCCATGAATACCTTGCTCGCTTTCTACCAGAACATAGGCCCAGCACTCACATTGCTGGTGGTACTGACCTTTGTGCTGGCAGGGGCGGTGAAGGGGGTGATTGGCCTCGGTCTGCCGACCATTGCCATGGGCCTGTTGGGCCTGGCTCTGCAACCGGCGCAGGCAGCAGCATTACTGATCGTTCCTTCAACCCTCACCAACCTGTGGCAGCTGGCCAGCGGTGGGCACCTGCGGGGTTTGCTGGTACGCCTGGGGCCGATGCTGGCGCTGATCTTTGTCGGCACCTTGCTGGGCAGCGCCTGGTTGGGGATCAACAGTGGTCCATGGGCCGTACACGCGCTGGGGGCAGCCTTGCTGGTGTATGCGCTGTATGGGCTGATGGGCTCGGGCTTGCACCTGCAGGTGCGGCATGAGCGCTGGCTGGGACCGCTTTGCGGGCTGGTCACCGGCGTGGTTACCGCAGCGACCGGGGTGTTCGTGATGCCGGCTGTGCCCTACCTGCAGAGCCTGGGCCTGAGCCGGGAGCAGTTGATCCAGGCCCTGGGGCTGGCGTTCACCGTCTCGACCCTGGCCTTGGCCGTCGGCCTGGCCGGGCAGGATGCCCTGGGCGGGCAGGCGCTGGGTGCGTCACTGCTGATGCTGGCGCCAGCCCTGCTCGGCATGCTGGCCGGCCAGTGGCTGCGTCAGCGCATCAGCGCGCTGTTGTTCAAGCGTTGCTTCTTCATTGGCTTGGCCATACTTGGCGGCCATCTGCTGATCAACGGCTAGCGGACGAGGCGCTGAGCATGTCGACACGCTGGATATCGAAATCGCGCTCCAGGTAGTCCATGCGCTTTTCGAAGAACGCGGTCATGTGTGGCAACGCCGAGTG
Organism: Pseudomonas sp. BN607; assembly: GCF_029871175.1. Taxonomy (NCBI): domain Bacteria; kingdom Pseudomonadati; phylum Pseudomonadota; class Gammaproteobacteria; order Pseudomonadales; family Pseudomonadaceae; genus Pseudomonas; species Pseudomonas sp. BN607. The sequence goes on along the minus strand of NZ_SSOE01000056.1, from coordinate 419,798 downwards.
CACATCCAGCGCGGCCTGGTCGGCCCACACTTCGAAAAACACAAACAGGCTTGGGTCCTGCTGGTCACGCAGCATGTGGTACTCGATGCAGCCCGGTTCCTGGCGGCTTGGCTCGACGTAAGGGCGGAACAGGGTTTCGAAGGCATCAGCCATTTCCGGGCGGGTCTTGGCTTTGAGGATGAAGGCGAACTGCTCACTCATGGACGCTACTCATTGATGGAAGGTGAACCGATTCTACGGCAATAATCTGTGTGGTATTCGTGACTTCAGGTCAATTGTATTTTGCTCTACAGAGGCTGTATCGCCCGCCTGCGAGCCTCTAACCTGCCGGCCTGAATTTCTGGAACGGCCCGGAGGCCAGCATGAAAAAGATTCTTCTGCTCAACGGTGGCAAGCAGTTCGCCCATTCCGATGGTCGCCTCAACACAACGTTGCACCAGGCTGCGGTGGCTCACCTGGACCGGGCCGGTTTCGATGTGCGTGAAACGTTCATCGATGGTGGCTACGACGCCCAGCAAGAGGTAGAGAAATTCCTCTGGGCCGATGTGGTGATCTACCAGATGCCCGGCTGGTGGATGGGCGCGCCGTGGACGGTGAAAAAGTACGTCGATGATGTGTTCACCGCTGGCCACGGCAGCCTGTATGCCAACGACGGCCGTACCCGGTCGGATCACACGCAGAAGTACGGCAGCGGTGGTTTGGTGCACGGCAAGCAGTACATGTTGTCGCTGACCTGGAACGCGCCGCAGCAGGCCTTCGATGACCCGAGCGACTTCTTCGAGGGCCGGGGTGTGGACGCGGTGTATTTCCCGTTCCACAAGGCTAACCAGTTCCTTGGCATGACTGGCCTGCCGACTTTCCTGGCGACGGATGTGATGAAGCGCCCGGATGTGCCGGCGGCCTTGGCGGCCTATGAAGCGCATCTGGACAAGGTGTTTGGCAAGGCGCAGTGATGTGTTGCCTGCACTGGCCTCTTCGCGGGGCAAGCCCGCTCCCACAAGTTCTCCGCAGCCCTTGATACTGTGCAATACCTGTGGGAGCGGGCTTGCCTCGCGAAGAGGCCGGTACAGGCGCCGCTGGACTTGGCCTCGACAAGCGGCTATCTAATTTCTGCAGACTCCAATCACAGGCCCAGATGTGAAAACCCGCTCCGAAGAACTCCAGGTATTTGTCGCCGTCATCGACTGCGGCTCGATCTCTGCCGCTGCCGAGCAGATGGGCCAGACCCCATCTGCCGTCAGCCGCACCCTGTCCCGCCTGGAGGGCAAGCTAGGTACCACCTTGGTGAACCGCACTACCCGGCGCATGGACCTCACCGAGGAAGGCCGGTTCTTCGTCGAGCGTGCGCGCTTGATTTTGCAGCAGATGGACGACATGGAAGAGCGCCTGTCGATGAACCGCCAGACCGCCACCGGGCGTCTGCGTATCAACGCCGCTGCGCCATTCATGCTGCATGCCATCCTGCCGTGGATCGGCGAGTTCCGCCGCCAGTACCCGGGCATCGAGCTGGAGCTGAACACCGACGACCTGATCATCGACCTGCTGGAACAGAGCACCGATGTGGCAATACGCATTGGTGAGCTGGCCGATTCCAGCCTGCACGCACGTAACCTGGGTTGCAGCCCGGTGCAGGTGCTGGCCAGCCCGGCCTATCTGGAACAGCACGGCACGCCACAGCGCGTCGAGGACCTGGCCAACCATTGCCTGCTTGGCTTCAGCCAACCCGAGTCGCTCAACCACTGGCCGCTACGGCATGCCCAGGGCGATCGCTGGAGCATCCGCCCGGCGCTTATCGCCTCCAGCGGGGAGACCTTGCGCCAGCTGGCACTGGCTGGCGAAGGCATCGTCAGCCTGTCGCACTTCATGACCCACGAAGACATCCGGGCCGGGCGCCTGCAGGTGCTGCTGAGCGAGGCCAACAACGGCTACCGCCAGCCGATCCACGCGGTGTACTACCGTAATACCCAGTTGGCGCTGCGTATCCAGTGCTTTCTCGATTTCATCCAGCGCAAGCTTGCGATGTACGCCTGCTGAGTTGCCTGAACGCGACAGATCCTGTCCACAGGCGGCGAAACTTCCTTCGGTTGATTGCACAGTCGCAGCGCTTCGGCCTTACTGACTGCTCAACAAAAACAACACCAAGGAAGTGTCATGCGTATTGTTCCGTTCCAGTACCTGGCTCTCGCGGCCGCGATCCTGAGCTGTTCCTCGGTTTACGCCGCCAATCTGGAGGGCGGCGCGGTGGCTGCACCTGATCAATATGGTGCACAGGTAGCCGCCGATATCCTGAAAAAGGGCGGCAACGCGGTAGATGCTGCAGTGGCCACGGCATTCACCCTGGCGGTGACGTACCCCGAGGCCGGTAACATCGGCGGTGGTGGCTTCATGACCCTCTTCGTTGACGGCAAGCCGTACTTCCTCGACTACCGCGAGGTTGCGCCCAAGGCTGCCACGCGCAACATGTACCTGGACGACAAGGGCGAGGTGATCGAGAACCTTAGCCTGGTCGGTGTACGCGCCGCTGGCGTGCCCGGCACGGTGATGGGCCTGTGGGAGGCGCACAAGAAGTTCGGCAAGCTGCCCTGGAGCGAGCTGCTGACCCCGGCCATCGGCTATGCGAAAAACGGCTTCAAGGTGGCGGAAAAGCAATACCAGTACCGCAACGATGCCCAAGGCATGTTCAAGACCGCGACCAACTTCAACGACTACTTTGGCAACATGAAGGTCGGCGAGTTGTTCAAGCAGCCGGAAATGGCACAGACCCTGGAACGTATCGCCGACAAGGGCGTAAGCGAGTTCTACCAGGGCAAGACCGCCGACTTGCTGGTGGCCCAGATGCAGGCCGACAAGGGCCTGATCACCAAAGAAGACCTGAAGGACTACAAGGCCGTATGGCGTGAGCCCATGGCCGTGAGCTGGCGTGGCAACGTGGTCTACACCGCGCCACCGCCAAGCTCCGGCGGTGTTGCCCTGGCCCAGCTGCTGGGCATCAAGGAAGACCGCGCGGCGGACTTCAAGGGGGTGGCGCACAATTCGGCGCAGTACATTCATTTGCTGGCCGAGATCGAGAAGCGGGTGTTCGCCGACCGGGCGGATTACCTCGGCGACCCAGCTTTCACAAAAGTGCCTGTGGACAAGCTGGTGGCCAAGGATTATCTGGCCAAGCGCGCTGCGCAGGTCAACCCGAAGGCCATTTCCGACACCGACAAGGTCAAGCCGGGCCTGGAGCCGCACCAGACTACGCATTTCTCGATCGTCGACAAACAGGGCAACGCGGTCAGCAACACGTACACCCTCAACCTCGACTACGGCAGTGGCGTGGTGGTGAAGGGGGCGGGCTTCCTGCTGAACGACGAGATGGATGACTTCAGCGCCAAGCCGGGGGCGGCGAATGCCTTTGGTGTGGTCGGTGGCGATGCCAACGCCATCGAACCGGGCAAGCGCATGCTGTCGTCCATGAGCCCCAGCCTGATGACCCGTGACGGCAAGGTCGAGCTGGTGATCGGCACCCCGGGCGGGTCGCGGATCTTCACCTCGATCTTCCAGGTGATGAATAACCTGTATGACTACGGCATGCCGCTGGACAAGGCCGTGGCGGCGCAGCGCGTGCATCACCAGTTGCTGCCCAAGGACACCATCTACTTTGACAGCTATGCCCCGCTGACCGGGCCGGTGGCTGATGAGTTGAAGACGATGGGCTACGTGCTGGAAGACCAGGGTTGGGAGATGGGCGATATCCAGGCGATACGGGTGGAGGGTGCGAAGCTGGAGACTGCTTCCGATCCACGTGGGCGTGGGGTGGGGATGATCGTCAAGTAATACCTGTCAGCACGCCGGGAGGGCCTTGCCTTCCTGGCGCGACACAAGGGCGCTTCCCCAAAGACCGGCATACGTCGATCAATGGGGTAGCGGCCTTGTGTCTCTCCAGCGCCGAAGGTCAGACGCGGAACTGACTGACCAGCATCTGCAACTGCCCACCCAACCGTGCCAGCTCAACACTCGATGCTGCTGTCTCGTCGCTGGCCGCTGCGGTCTGCTCCGACACATCCCGCACATTCAGGATGCTGCGGCTGATTTCTTCAGCCACCGCACTCTGCTGCTCCGCCGCCGCAGCAATCTGCTGGTTCATCGACTGGATGCCCGAAACCGTACTGGTGATGTTTTCCAACGAGGCGCCGGCCTTGCGTGCCAGCTCGACGCTGCTGTCGGTCAAGGTACGGCTGCCCTGCATGGCGTTCGCCACTTGCTGAGTACCCTGCTGCAGGCTGGCAATCAGCTCTTCGATCTCTTCGGTGGACTTCTGCGTGCGCTGGGCCAGGCCACGCACTTCGTCGGCGACCACGGCAAAACCACGCCCGGCCTCGCCAGCACGTGCCGCCTCGATCGCCGCATTGAGCGCCAGCAGGTTGGTCTGTTCGGCTACCGACTTGATCACGTCCATCACGCTGCCGATTTTCTGGCTTTCCTGCTGCAGCAGATTCATGGCCTCGGTGGAACGATGCATGTCCTCGGCCAGGCGCTCGATCTGGCCAATCGCTTCACCCACTACGCGGTCGCCAGCGCGGGCTTCGTCGTCGGCATTGGTGGCGGCATGCGAGGCCTGCTCGGCGTTGCGCGCGACCTCCTGAACGGTGGCGGCCATTTCGTGCATGGCGGTGGCCACCTGGTCGGTCTCAACCTTCTGGCTGTTGGCGCCGGCGCTGGTCTGTTCGGTGACTGCCGACAGCTCTTCGGCGGCGCTGGCGATCTGCGTGACGCCATCACGGATGCCACTGATCAGCTCGCGCAGGGTCGTGCCCATGCGCGCGATGCCCTGTTGCAGCACACCCAGTTCATCGCGGCGGGTGACGCGCAGGTGCTGGGTGAGGTCGCCGCTGGCGATCTTCTCCACCGCCACGAGGGTGTCGTGCAGCGGGCGGGTGATCTGACGGGTAATCAGCACCGCTGCCAGCACGCCGACCAGCAGCGCCAGTAGCGTGGCGATGGCCTGCAGGCTGCGAGCCTGGCTGCTCTCGATGTCGCGGCGCTCCAGCTGGATCTTGTACAGCGCATCGCTGCGCTTGACGATATCGGCACCCTGCACGGTCATTTCGGCGCGTGAGGTGGTGATGTTGGCGACCGCGTCGCGGAACTGGCTAACGGCGTTGCGGTAGGCCAGCACCGCGCTTTCGAACTGTTGCAGGCGAGCTTCTTCGGTAGGCAGCTGGCGCTTGAGGTTGTCGACATCGGCCAGTGCGGCGTCCAGCTGGCGCAGAGCGGCTTGCTCGTTGGCGGCACTGTTGTCGGCAATATAGCCACGCACGTCGATGCGCACCTGCAGCAGTTGCTGGCGGGCCTTGCTGATCAGCTGGTACTGGGCCAGGCGCGTGCTGTCGGCTTCTGGGCGCGCCATTACTTCCTGACTGAGCACGTCCATGGCCTGGTCGGCGCGGGAGGCTGAGCTGTCCATGGCTGTACGTGCGGAGCGGGTAGCGTCGTAGCCTTGGCGCATCTTGTTCAGCGACAACTTGTAGGCGCTGATGGTCTCGCCCAGTTCACCCAGCAGCTTGACGTTTTCCGGGCTCTTGAAGGTGCTGGCCAGGTAGGCCTGTTGCTTGCTGAAGGCGTCCAACTTGGCTTGGGTGTTGGCGGCTGCAGCATCGTCGCCGTTGGCGATCATGTACTGCAGGCGCGCGATGCGCAGGTCGGTGAGGTCCTTGTTCAGCTGGCCAATGTCACCCATCCAGTTGCTGCGATCGATCAGGCTGCCGAGGCTGGTCCAGCCGGTCAGAGCCAGCAGGCCGGTAAGGACCAGCACCAGGCCGAAGCCCAGGCCGAGTTTGAGGTTGACGCTGATGTTGGCGAACCAGCTGTTCATGCACGCTCTCCAGAAGTAGTTTTCGCTCGCTTGATCTTCGATCGCCAGGCGTTGTTGTTCTGGGTGCCCGCTGACTCGTGCAGGGGTTATCGGCAATGAATGCGGAAGCTGAAACGCTTTTTCAGCAAAATATGAGCAAGCGCTCTGGCGCGGGCGCTGTGGGAGCGGGTTCACCCGCGAAGCAGGCGACGCGGTAGGTGGCACCAGCTTTGCCAGTGTTCGCGGCTACCGCCGTTCCTGAAGCGACCGCGTCAGCCTGTCGGGCCGGGTATCAGAGGTTGCGCGAACTGAAAGTATCGCAGCTGTTCACCTCACCTTGGGCAAACCCGGCCTTGAACCAACGCACCCGCTGCGCCGAGGTGCCATGGGTGAACGAGTCCGGTACCACGCGGCCACGGCCTTGCTGTTGCAGGCGGTCATCGCCAATGGCATTGGCTGCGTTGAGTGCCTCCTCGACATCACCCGGCTCCAGCCAGTTCAGGCGCTTCTGTGCCTGGTAGGCCCATACCCCGGCCAGGCAGTCGGCCTGCAGTTCCTGGCGCACCAGCAACCCGTTGTCACCCTCCATGCGCTGACCGCTGCGGCGGGCGGCATCGACCTTGGCCGAAACACCCAACAAGGTCTGCACATGGTGGCCGATTTCGTGGGCGATCACATAAGCCTGGGCGAAGTCACCAGCTGCCGCGAAGCGGGTTTCCATTTCGCGGAAGAACGACATGTCGAGGTAAACCCGCTGGTCCGCCGGGCAGTAGAACGGTCCCACCGCCGCCGATGCAAAGCCACAGGCTGAATTGACCTGGCCACTGAACAGTACCAGTTTAGGGTCGCGGTATTGCTTGCCGGCTTCAGCGAACAGCGCTTTCCAGGTGTCCTCGGTATCGCCCAGGACCGAGGCAACGAACTCGGCTTGCTGGTCATTTGCCGGTGGCGCCTTGCCGCCCGCCCCACTGGGCGCCGTCTGCTGTTGTTGCTGCTCCATCTGGCCGGTGAGCTGGCCAAGAATCTGCAACGGGTCCTGCCCGGTGAGCCAGCCGATGCCGACAATCAGCAGTATTGCCCCGAGGCCCAGCCCCTTGCCGCCGCCGAAACGCATGCCGCCGCCACCGCCACCTTCGCCTCGGGCATCGACCACGTTGTCGCTGCGTCGGCCTTTTCGCCATTCCATGAATGCTCTCCGGAGCGTGAAACAAGTAGACAAGATTAGTCCACGACTGCGCCTGGTGTCAGACCAAGGTGTTAACCCATAACCAAATGGTTATGTTTAAAGCAGCTCAATTCAATATTCATCGCGCGCGACATGCTCGAAACTGCAAGTCCGCCTGCCACGCCCAGGCGTTCTCATAATTCCAAGAGAGGAAACCGGCATGCCCGCCCAGGACAACAGCCGCTTCGTGATCCGTGATCGCAACTGGCACCCTAAAGCCCTTACGCCTGACTACAAGACGTCCATTGCCCGCTCGCCGCGCCAGGCACTGGTCAGCATTCCACAGTCGATCAGTGAAACCACTGGTCCGGACTTTTCCCACCTGGGCTTCGGCGCCCACGACCATGACTTGCTGCTGAACTTCAACAACGGTGGCCTGCCGATCGGTGAGCGCATCATCGTTGCCGGCCGCGTCGTCGACCAGTACGGCAAGCCTGTGCCGAATACCCTGGTAGAGATGTGGCAAGCCAACGCCGGCGGCCGCTATCGCCACAAGAACGACCGCTATCTGGCACCGCTGGACCCGAACTTCGGTGGCGTCGGCCGCTGCTTGACCGACCGTGATGGCTACTACAGCTTCCGCACCATCAAGCCGGGCCCGTACCCATGGCGCAACGGCCCGAACGATTGGCGCCCGGCGCACATCCACTTCGCCATCAGCGGCCCGTCGATTGCCACCAAGCTGATCACCCAGCTGTATTTCGAAGGTGACCCCCTCATCCCGATGTGCCCGATCGTCAAGTCGATCGCCAACCCTGAAGCCGTGCAGCAGTTGATCGCCAAGCTCGACATGAGCAACGCCAACCCGATGGACTGCCTGGCCTACCGCTTCGACATCGTGCTGCGCGGCCAGCGCAAGACCCACTTCGAAAACTGCTGAGGACCCCGCCATGCCAATCGAACTGCTGCCGGAAACCCCTTCGCAGACCGCCGGCCCCTACGTGCACATCGGCCTGGCCCTGGAAGCGGCCGGCAACCCAACCCGCGACCAGGAAATCTGGAACCGCCTGGCCAAGCCGGACGCGCCGGGCGAGCATATTCTGCTGCTCGGCCAGGTATACGACGGTAACGGTCACCTGGTGCGCGACTCGTTCCTGGAAGTGTGGCAAGCCGATGCCAATGGCGAGTACCAGGATGCCTACAACCTGGAAAACGCCTTCAACAGCTTTGGCCGCACCGCCACCACCTTCGATGCCGGCGAATGGACCCTGCACACGGTCAAGCCGGGTGTGGTGAACAACGCCGCTGGCGTGCCGATGGCGCCGCACATCAACATCAGCCTGTTCGCGCGGGGGATCAACATCCACCTGCACACGCGCCTGTATTTCGATGATGAGGCCCAGGCCAATGCCAAGTGCCCGGTGCTCAACCTGATCGAGCAGCCGCAGCGCCGCGAGACGCTGATTGCCAAGCGTTGCGAAGTGGACGGGAAGACGGCGTATCGCTTCGATATCCGTATTCAGGGGGAAGGGGAGACGGTGTTCTTCGACTTCTGAATTAACGCCTGGGGCTGCAACGCAGCCCCAGCGATCCGACGATCAGCGCCGAACCAGCAGCACCCCACTCTCCATGTGATGGGTATACGGGAACTGGTCAAACAACGCGCAACGCTCAATGCGGTGGGTATCCTGCAACTGGGCAATGTTCGCCGCCAGTGTTTCGGGGTTGCACGAGATGTACAGGATCCGCTCGAAACGCCGGGTCAGCTCACAGGTATCCGGATCCATCCCGGCCCGGGGTGGGTCGACGAACACGGTACCGAACTGATAGCGCTTCAGGTCGATGCCTTCCAGGCGACGGAACGGTCGCACCTCATTCAGCGCCTGGGTCAGCTCCTCTGCCGACAAACGCACCAGCCGCACGTTATCCACAGCGTTCTCGTCGAGGTTGCTCAGCGCAGCATTGACTGACGTCTTGCTGATCTCGGTCGCCAGTACCTGACGCACGCGAGTGGCCAGCGGCAGGGTGAAGTTGCCATTGCCGCAATACAGCTCCAGCAGGTCATCCTCACGCTCGCCCATCGCCTCGAAGGCCCAGCTGAGCATCTTCTGGTTCACCGCACCGTTGGGCTGGGTGAATGCGCCTTCCGGCTGGCGATAGCTGAACACACGGCCGGCCACGTCGAGTTTTTCCACCGCATAGTCTCGGCCGATCACCAGGCGCTTGCCCTTGGAGCGGCCAATGATGCTCACGCCCAGGTCCTCGGCCAATTGCCGCGCCGCCACTTCCCAGGCCTCGTCCAGCGGGCGGTGGTAGCACAGGGTGACCATGGCATCGCCAGCCAGGGTGGTAAGGAACTCCACCTGGAACAGGCGGTTGCCCAGCGCTTCGCTAGCCTGCCAGGCCGCCTTCAGGCGTGGCATCAACTCATTGATGCGCTGGCTGGCGATTGGGAAGTCTTCGATCAGGATTGCCTTGTGCTTCTCGCCCGGGGCAAACATGGCGTAGTGGCGTTGGCCGTCCTCGCGCCACAGGCGGAACTCGGCGCGCAGGCGGTAGTGCTCGCGCGGCGAGTCGAAAACAGCCGGCTCCGGCGCGCCAAACGGCGCCAGCAGCTCGCGCAGCCGGGCCACCTTGGCGTCCAGCTGGGTGGCGTAGGAGGAGGGGTCGAAAGCAGCACTCATGCGTTGAACCAGCCCAGCTTGATGACGAACAGGATGGAAAGGATCACCAGCGCCGGGTTCAGGTCGCGGTGGCGGCCCGAAATCAGCTTGACGGCAGTCCAGGAGATGAAGCCGAAGGCGATGCCGTTGGCGATCGAGTAGGTCAGCGGCATCGCCAGGGCAGTCACTACAACCGGCGCGGCTTCGGTCACGTCGTCCCAGTTTATTTCTGCCAGGCCCGAGGCCATCAGCACTGCGACGAACAGCAGCGCCGGGGCAGTGGCGAAGGCAGGTACGCTACCGGCCAGCGGGGCGAAGAACAGCGCCAGCAGGAACAGCACGGCAACGACGATGGCGGTCAGGCCAGTGCGGCCGCCGGCGCTCACGCCAGCAGCGGACTCGATGTAGCTGGTGGTGGTCGAAGTACCCAGCAGCGAACCGGCCATGGCGGCGGTGCTGTCGGCGATCAGGGCACGGCCCATCTTCGGCATGTGGCCATCCTTGCCCATCAGCCCTGCGCGCTTGGCCACGCCGATCAGGGTGCCGGAGTTGTCGAACAGGTCGACGAACAGGAAGGCGAAGATCACGCTGACCAAGCCCACGTCCAGCGCGCCAGCGATGTCCAGTTGCAGGAAGGTCGGCGCCAGCGATGGTGGCATGGACACGATGCCGCCGAATGGCGTAACGCCCATCACGATCGAAGCGACGGTCACTGCCAGGATGCCGATCAGCACGGCGCCGCGGACCTTCAGCGACTCCAGGCCGACGATCAGGAAGAAGCCCAGGGTAGCGAGGACCGGAGCCGGTTGCTTGAGGTCACCCAAACCTACCAGGGTGGCCGGGTTATCGACGACGATACCCGCGTTATGCAGCGCGATCAGCGCCAGGAACAGGCCGATACCAGCGGCAATTGCCGAGCGCAGCGGCAGCGGGATGCTGTTCACGATCCATTCGCGAATGCGGAAGATCGACAGCAGGAAGAACATCACCGCCGACAGGAACACTGCACCCAGCGCCACTTGCCAGGTGTGGCCCATGTGCAGCACCACGGTGTAGGTGAAGAACGCGTTCAGCCCCATGCCCGGCGCCAGGGCGATCGGGTAGTTGGCGATCAGGCCCATGGTGGTGGAGCCGATGGCCGCGGCCAGGCAGGTGGCAACGAAGATCGCCCCCTTGTCCATGCCGGTCTCGCCGAGAATGCTCGGGTTGACGAACAGGATGTAGGCCATGGCCAGGAAGGTAGTGACGCCCGCGAGAATCTCGGTGCGCACGTTGGTGTTGTGTGCTCTTAGTTGAAACAGCCTTTCCAGCATGCCCGCTCCCCAAGGCGCCCCCGGCGCCATGAATGTATCGACCCCATCAGCAAAGCACAGACCGTACCGGTTGCCGTGGTTTTGTGTGGGGCGGAAAAAAGCCGCGCATCATACCAGCATGCATGGCGGGGGCCTATGGCCGTTGGGGAATGGGTTTTCGCAGCCTGTGCAGGCGATCGCGCCACAACAGGCAACCCATCAGCCGTTATGCAACCGGTCCCGCTTGGCCAGTGTGGGGAATAGCTTTATCCACACCCCGGTCACCACCAACGTGCCCACCCCACCCATCACTACCGCTGGCACTGTGCCAAACCAGTGCGCCGTCACCCCGGATTCGAACTCACCGAGCTGGTTTGAAGCACCAATGAACAGCCCGTTCACCGCGCTCACGCGCCCGCGCATTTCATCGGGCGTTTCCAGCTGCACGAATGAACTGCGAATGACCATGCTGATCATGTCTGCCGCGCCCAGCACCACCAGCACCGCCAGCGAGAACCAGAACGAGGTCGACAGGCCGAAGGCAATGGTTGCCACACCGAAAATGCCTACGGCGGTGAACATGGTGCGCCCGACGTTGCGCTCGAACGGGAAGCGCGCCAGCCACAGTGACATCAGCAACGCGCCCACCGCTGGTGCCGAGCGCAGCAGGCCGAGGCCCATCGGGCCGGTCAGCAGAATGTCCTTGGCGAATACCGGCAGCAACGCCGTGGCGCCGCCCAGCAGCACGGCGAACAGGTCCAGCGAAATGGCGCCGAGGATGTCGGGGCGGCTGCGGATGAAGCGGATGCCCGCCAGCAGCGACTCGATGCTGGCACGCCCGCGCTGGGCGACCTGGCCGCGCGCCTGCAGGCTCAGTGTCAGTACGCAGGCGATGGCGTACAGGGCCACGGTGGGGCCGTATACCCAGATGCTGCCGAAGGCATACAAGAAGCCACCCACCGCTGGCGCGACGATGGTCGCCGACTGCGTGGCCGACGCCGACGCCGCCACTGCCCGGGGGAACAGACTGGGCGGCACCACATTGGGCAACAGTGCCTGGGTCGCGGGCATTTCGAACGAGCGCGTCGCGCCGAGCACGAAGGCCAACGCGAAAATCAGCTCGCGGGTGACGTTGTCGGTGGCGCTGCCCACGGCCAGCGCCAGGGCAATCAGCCCCTGCAGGCTCTGGCACACGGCGGCGACCTTGCGCCGGTCATAGCGGTCGGCGACATGCCCGGTGTGCAGCATGAACAGCACCCGTGGGGCGAATTCGACCAGGCCGACCAGGCCCAGGTCCAGCACGTTGCCGGTCAACTGGTAGAGATGCCAGCCAATGGCCACGGTGAGCATCTGAAAACCGCTGGCGGTGAACACACGGGCCAGCCAGAAAGCCAGGAAAGGGCGGTGGTGACGCAACAACTGCGGTGCGGAATCGGACATCGGAAACCAAGGGCCTCGGCGCAGTAGAGGAGGGGGCGCAGCGTATCATCTGTTTGTAACAAGCGGTTACTGTTTGCCCGAATCGGCAGCTTTCAACGCGGCACGATAGAGGGTGGGGCAACCGGTCACGCGGCAATCAACCGCACGGCCCATCTGGCCATTCGGGACTATGCTTCCTAGCAGTCGTTGATCTGGGTCAATCGTTCCAGAGCTAACGAGTTGGCCCTATGGGCCGGAATCCCTGCGATCGAACAGAACAATTCCAACGCGCCGTGCTCGACCAAGTGGGGGCAGTGGGCGACGGGGCCACAAGCCCAGACGCCGGATTATCTGAAGAGGAAGCACCATGTTCGGAATAGAGGCTTTAGAGCTCGCCCGAATGCAGTTTGCCTTTACCGTGTCGTTCCACATCCTGTTCCCGGCCATCACCATTGGTTTGGCCAGTTACCTGGCAGTCCTCGAAGGCCTTTGGCTGCGGACCCACAACCAGGTCTATCGTGACCTCTACCATTTCTGGTCGAAGATCTTCGCCGTCAACTTCGGCATGGGCGTGGTCTCGGGCTTGGTCATGGCGTATCAATTCGGCACCAACTGGAGCCGCTTCTCCGATTTTGCCGGCGCCGTCACCGGCCCATTGCTTACCTACGAAGTCCTCACCGCCTTCTTCCTCGAGGCCGGTTTCCTGGGGGTCATGCTGTTCGGCTGGAACCGTGTCGGCCGTGGCCTGCACTTCTTCTCCACGGTAATGGTGGCACTCGGCACGTTGGTCTCGACGTTCTGGATTCTGGCCTCCAACAGCTGGATGCAAACCCCGCAAGGCCACGAGATCATCGATGGCCGGGTGGTACCGGTGGACTGGCTGGCAGTGGTGTTCAACCCCTCGTTCCCCTACCGCCTGATGCATATGGCCACGGCTGCGTTCGTTTCGACCGCGTTCTTCGTCGGTGCCTCGGCGGCCTGGCACCTGCTGCGTGGGCGGGATAACCCGGCAGTGCGCAAGATGCTGTCGATGGCCATGTGGATGGCGCTGATCGTCGCCCCTATCCAGGCTGTGATCGGCGATTTCCACGGGCTCAATACGCTCAAGCACCAACCGGTGAAAATTGCGGCGATCGAAGGGCACTGGGAAAACGTGCCCGGCGAGCCGACCCCGCTGATCCTGTTCGGCATCCCCGACATGAAGGCCGAGACTACCCGCTTCAAGGTCGAAATTCCGGCGCTGGGCAGCCTGATCCTGACCCACAGCCTGGACAAACAGGTCCCGGCGATGAAGGAGTTCCCGCCTGAAGACCGACCCAACTCAACCATTGTGTTCTGGTCGTTCCGGGTCATGGTCGGCCTCGGCTTCCTGATGATCTTCGTGGGCCTTTGGAGCCTGTGGCTGCGCAAGCGCGGCACGCTCTACAGCTCTCGGCCGTTCCTGCATGTGGCGCTGTGGATGGGGCCCTCCGGGTTGGTCGCAGTGCTGGCCGGCTGGTTCACCACCGAAATCGGCCGCCAGCCGTGGGTGGTGTACGGCCTGATGCGCACCGCCGACGGTGTGTCCAACCACAGTTACGCCCAGCTCGGTTTTACCTTGGTAGCCTTCGTGGTGGTGTACTTCGCGCTGTTCGGCACTGGCCTTGGTTACATGATGCGCCTGGTGCGCAAAGGCCCGCAGACCGGTGAGGGGGACGAGACCAACCCCGGTGGCCCTGGCACCAAACGCACCCCGGCGCGGCCGCTGTCCGCCGCCGATGATGGCCACGAGGCCAACACCGTCAGCCTGAACAAGGGGAACTGAGCCATGGGTATCGACCTTCCGCTGATCTGGGCCGTGATCATCATCTTCGGCGTCATGATGTACGTGGTGATGGATGGTTTCGACTTGGGGATCGGCATGCTCTTCCCGTTCGTCAAGGGCGAGCATGACCGTGATGTGATGATGAACACCGTCGCCCCGGTGTGGGACGGCAATGAAACCTGGCTGGTACTGGGTGGGGCGGGGCTGTTCGGGGCGTTTCCGATGGCCTATTCGGTGGTGCTCGAAGCGCTTTACCTGCCGTTGATCCTGATGCTCATTGGTCTGATTTTCCGCGGCGTGGCCTTCGAGTTCCGCTTCAAGGCCACCGCCGAGAAGCGGCATATCTGGGACAAGGCGTTCATCTGGGGTTCGCTGATTGCCACCTTCTTCCAGGGCGTGGCACTGGGCGCCTTCCTGGAGGGCTTCAAGGTGGTCGACCGGCATTTCGCCGGTGGCACGCTCGACTGGCTGACCCCGTTCAGCCTGTTCAGCGGGCTGGGGCTGATCGTGGCCTACACCTTGCTGGGTTGCACCTGGCTGATCATGAAAACCGAAGGGTCGCTGCAGAAAACGATGCACGACATTGCCCGGCCACTGGCGCTGGTGCTGCTGGCAGTGATCGGTATCGTCAGCCTGTGGACGCCCATTGCCTACCCGCAGATCGCCGACCGCTGGTTCAGCATGCCCAACCTGCTGTGGTTCATGCCGGTGCCGCTGCTGGTGCTGGTGACTTTCTACGGGTTACTGAAGGCGGTGGCGCGCAATGCGCACTACACGCCATTCCTGCTCACCCTGGTGCTTATCTTCCTTGGCTATAGCGGCCTGGGCATCAGCCTGTGGCCGAACATCATTCCGCCGTCGATCTCGATCTGGGATGCCGCATCGCCACCGCAGAGCCAGGGCTTCATGCTGGTGGGCACGCTGTTCATCCTGCCGTTCATCCTCATGTATACCTTCTGGAGCTACTACGTGTTCCGCGGCAAGGTGACCCACGAAGACGGCTATCACTAGGAGGGCCCCATGATGACTGGCAAGCATGGCTTGGAAGAGAAGAAGCCACTGTGGCAGCGGCTGGGTTGGCTGGTGCTGATCTGGGCGATGAGTGTTGCAGCGCTGGGGGTGGCGGCCTGGGTGATGCGGCTGTTCATGGGGGCTGCTGGCCTTACCACCCATTAAGAAAAGCGGAGTCTTTGTGGGAGCGGGCTTGCCCCGCGAACACCGGCGAAGCCGGTGACAGTCACCGCGGTGTCCAGTTCGCGGGACAAGCCCGCTCCCACAGCTTGAGCCTAGGGCGCCTACTTGCGGGCTTTCAGGATGACGAACTTGGGCGTAGCTGCTACCTGTTCAACCCCACGGAACAACCGCGCCAGCTTGCTGTGGTAGCCCAGGTGGCGGTTACCCACGATATACAGCGCCCCACCCACCACCAGCGCTTCGCGCGCCTGCTGGAACATGCGCCAGGCGAGAAAATCGCCCACTACCTGCTGCTGGTGGAACGGCGGGTTGCACAACACAACGTCCAGCGACTGCTTTTCGACCCCGGCCAAGCCATCGGCCGCCTCGAAAACCGCCGGGCGTTCACCCAGTGCAGCTTGCCAGTTCTCCCGCGCCGATTGCACCGCCATGTACGATTCGTCAACCAAGGTGTACTCGGCATCGGGGTTGGCCAGTGCGCTTGCAATCGCCAGCACACCGTTGCCACAGCCCAGGTCGGCTACCCGCGCACGGCCAAGGTCGCGTGGCAGGTGCGGCAGGAATGCCCGGGTACCGATATCCAGGCCCTCACGGCAGAACACGTTGGCATGGTTGATCAACTCCAGCGCCGGCACGTCGAGGCGGTAGCGGCTGGGATAGGGGGAGCGGGTGGCAGGCCGTTCGGCCACCGTAGCGGTGAGTAAGCGGGCCTTTTTCTGCGCCAGCGAGGCCTGTACCGGGCCGATGTACTTTTCCATCAGCTCACCGGCTGCACGAGGCAGGTGCTTGATCATTGCCCCGGCAATCACCTGCGCACCGGGTGCGAGGTGCCCCTGCAGGCGAATCAGTTGCTCTTCGAGCAGGGCCAGGGTCTTGGGCACACGTACCAGCACCCGGTCAAACGGGCCTTGCCAATGTTCGCTGGCCGTCACGAACGGAACACTGTCGAACGGCAGGCCATTGCGCGCCAGGTTCTTTTCCAGGGCCAGGTGCGCCAGATGCGAATCGCCACTGCTGACCACCTGCAGCTTGCCAGCCAGGCTGGCGGCCAAGGCACCGAAACTGTCGTTGAGCACCAGTACCCGGCAGTTTTCGGCAGGTGCCTGTTCGTGCAACTGCGCAAGCAGGTACTCGTCGGCGGCATCAAAAGCCTGCAGCGGGTCGTTGGCCTGCTCCGGCTGGCGGATCAGGTCGAGTTCGGCGTAGGGGGTGGTCAACAGGGGCATGGCGTCTGGCTCGGGTATGAAACTGCCCGTTGCGGTTCGCCCCGGGCTTTGCCGGGCGATTCTACAGGGCTTTGCCCAAGGTCGCAGGTTTGAAGGTCAGATCCAGCCACGCAGGGCGGCGATAGCGATGGCGCCGGCCTTGTTGGCGGCGTTGGTCTTGGTGATGACGCTGCGGATATGGAAGTTCACCGTGCTTTGCGACAACGACAATATGCAGGCAACATCGGCAGCGGTCTTACCGGCGGCCGACCATTTCAGCACTTCCAGTTCGCGCTCGCTCATTTTCGGCTGCGGTGGGCACAGCGCGCTCAGGTGGTGTTCGCCCAGCACGGAATGCAGGGTGTGGCACAGCCACTGCACGCTGCCGGCTTTGTCGTAAAGTTCGTTGATGCTGATGTCGCCGACAGGGCGGGCCACGCTGATCTGGCTTTCGTTGTGCTGCAGGTCGTGCAGTGACTGTGTCCAGCCATGACGCAGGCCATGCCGGCAAGCCGCTTCACGATAGTGCGGGGCTTCGCGATACAGGTCGTCAGTCCAGAGTACTGGCATGGTCGAGGTATGGCTGACATTGGCGGCCGGGTCCTGCTTGTAGAACTCGTCGCGCTGGTAACGCTCGATCCATTCATCTGGGTAGTTGCTGTACAGGTAGACCCTGGGCGTCTGCGTGGCGATCTGGATGCGAATGTTCAACCCGAGGTAATCCATGCCCAGGTCCTGTGCCAGGTGCACTGCGATGTCGAACAGCTTCCGCGGGCTGCGTTCGCTGACAAACGCATGTAGATGCTCAGGTTTCCAGTGAAGCATCTGAAACACTCCTTAGGGTTACAGGATCCAATCCGTTTGAGTACCCGGGTCATTGTAGGAAAAGACCTACCATGGCGTTGGGATTTTTTTGTTATAGCGGTCATGTTTTTCTGCGACTTCGGCACAATCACCCTCAATGTGGCCCTACAAAGCGATGGTTTTTATCCGGGCCACTTTAAGCGACACTGTGCACACGCCAAACCTGGAGCCCCCTATGACCGCTAGCGCCGAAAAATTCACCCGCCAGACCCTGCTCGATGTTCAGCCACTGACGCCGAACCTCTTCAGCCTGCGGGTTACGCGCGATGCCGGGTTCCGCTTCCGTTCCGGCCAGTTTGCCCGCCTGGGCGTGGCCAAGGCTGACGGCAGCGTGGTGTGGCGCGCCTATTCCATGGTCAGCGCGCCGCATGACGAGCACCTCGACTTCTTCTCCATCGTGGTGCCAGGCGGCGAGTTCACCAGTGAACTGAGCCGGCTGGGTGCGGGCGATACCTTGCTGATCGACCGCCAGGCCTTCGGCTTTCTCACCCTCGACCGGTTTGTCGGTGGACGCGACTTGTGGCTGCTGGCTACCGGTACCGGGATTGCCCCGTTCATGTCGATTTTGCAGGACTTCGAGGCCTGGGAGCGCTTCGACAATATCAAGCTGGTGTATTCGGTGCGTGAAGCCCAGGAACTGGCCTATGTGGAAGAAATCGCCGGGCTTGAGCAGCGCGATTACCTGGCTGAGTTTGCCGGCAAGCTGCAGTTCATCCCGGTGGTGACCCGCGAGCAGCACCCGGGGGCGTTGAACCAGCGCATTACCACCTTGATCGAGAATGGCGAGCTGGAGAAGGCTGCGGGGCTGGAATTTTCGCCCGAGCATTCGCGGGTGATGCTCTGCGGTAACCCGGAAATGATCGACGAGACGCGCAAGGTGTTGAAGGCGCGTGACCTTCAACTGAGCCTGAGCAAGCGACCGGGGCAGGTGGCTGTAGAGAATTACTGGTAAAGCCAGTGGGGCTGCCAGGCAGCCCCGGCATGCTCAAGGCAAGCGGTTCTGGTTCTGCGTCTTGAGCAAGTCGCGAATTTCGGTCAGCAAGGTTTCTTCGGCAGAAGGTACCGGCGGTGCAGTCGGCGCCACGGCCTCCTCACGTTTCAGGCGGTTGATCACCTTCACCCCCATGAAGATGGCAAAGGCCACGATCACGAAGTCGATCACGGTCTGGATGAACTTGCCATACGCCAGCATCACCGCCGGCACATCACCTTGGGCTGCCTTCAGGGTAATGGCCAGGTCGCTGAAGTCCACGCCCCCGATCAGCAGGCCCAGTGGCGGCATGATCACGTCGCCGACGAAGGACGAGACGATCTTGCCGAAGGCCGCGCCGATGATGATACCAACCGCCATGTCGACGACATTGCCTTTGACCGCGAAGGCCTTGAACTCATTGAGCATGCCCATGTTTAGATCCTTGTAACAAAAGGTAAGGTTAACGCAGTGTAAGCCACTAGAACGCTTCATGCGCTGTGTTCAGGGGTAGTGACTGTAGTTAGAACGAATAGTTTTGTCGCATCCCGATGCGTTCGAGACACGTCCTGCTCGGCTATCATGGCGGTTTTTTCCAGGAGACCCCACCCATGGCCAAGGCCAAGCGCTTGTATGGCTGCACCGAGTGCGGCGCGACCTTCCCCAAATGGGCCGGCCAGTGCGGCGAATGCGGGGCCTGGAACACCCTGGTCGAAACCATGATCGAAAGCGGCGGTGCCGCGGCGCCCAGTAGCGGCCGCGCCGGCTGGACCGGGCAGCAGGCGCAGATCAAGACCCTGGCCGAGGTCAGTGTCGAGGAAATCCCGCGTTTCACCACCAGCAGCACCGAGCTGGACCGCGTGCTCGGCGGCGGCCTGGTGGATGGTTCGGTGGTGCTGATTGGTGGCGACCCCGGCATTGGCAAGTCGACCATCCTGCTGCAGACCTTGTGCAATATCGCGGTGGGCATGCCGGCGCTGTATGTCACCGGTGAAGAGTCGCAGCAGCAGGTCGCCATGCGCTCGCGGCGCTTGGGCCTGCCGCAGGACAAGCTCAAGGTGATGACCGAAACCTGCATCGAGACCATCATTGCCACGGCGCGGGTCGAAAAACCGCGGGTAATGGTGATCGACTCGATCCAGACCATTTTCACCGAGCAATTGCAATCGGCCCCCGGCGGCGTGGCCCAGGTGCGCGAAAGCACGGCATTGCTGGTGCGTTACGCCAAGCAGAGCGGTACGGCGATATTTCTGGTCGGCCACGTGACCAAGGAAGGCTCGCTGGCCGGCCCGCGGGTGCTGGAGCACATGGTCGATACCGTGCTGTATTTCGAAGGCGAGTCCGATGGCCGTCTGCGCCTGCTGCGGGCGGTGAAGAACCGTTTTGGCGCGGTTAACGAACTGGGCGTGTTCGGCATGACCGACCGTGGCCTGAAAGAGGTGTCCAACCCGTCGGCGATCTTCCTCAACCGTACCCAGGAAGAGGTGCCCGGCAGTGTGGTGATGGCAACGTGGGAGGGCACGCGGCCGATGCTGGTCGAGGTGCAGGCGCTGGTCGACGACAGCCACCTGGCCAACCCGCGCCGGGTGACCCTGGGCCTGGACCAGAACCGCCTGGCCATGCTGCTGGCGGTGCTGCACCGCCATGGTGGTATTCCGACCCATGACCAGGACGTGTTCCTCAACGTGGTCGGCGGGGTGAAGGTGCTGGAAACAGCTTCGGACCTGGCGCTGCTGGCGGCGGTGATGTCCAGCTTGCGCAACCGGCCGTTGGCCCATGGCCTGCTGGTATTTGGCGAGATCGGCTTGTCGGGTGAAGTGCGGCCAGTGCCTAGTGGGCAGGAACGTTTGAAGGAAGCAGCCAAACATGGCTTCAAGCGGGCGATCGTGCCCAAGGGCAATGCGCCAAAAGAGGCGCCGGCGGGGTTACAGGTGATAGCCGTGACACGGCTGGAACAGGCGCTGGACGCATTGTTCGAATAGTGAGCAGGAGCGAGCAAGCTCGCTCCTGCTGGCGGTCAGTGCTCGGCCACCGCCGTGCGCCTGACCGTTTCATTACCGTGCTCGTCCAGTTCCAGCATCGGCACTTCATTACCTTCGGCATCGAACAGCTTGCCATCCTTGAAGTAGTCGCCATCTCGCAGCGCGGAAATGTCCGAATACTGGATAGTGCGCTCGTAGGCTGCAGCGAACACCGACTGGTTTTCCGAGTTGCCGGTGGTGAAGTGGTTGAAGATCAGGTTCAGCAGAATGGCCATGATCGCTGCCGAGCTGATGCCCGAGTGGAAGATGGTCTCGAACCAGTTCGGGAAGTGGTGGTAGAAGGTCGGTGCGGCAATCGGGATCATGCCAAAGCCCAGCGAGGCCGCGACGATGATCAGGTTGACGTTGTTCTTGTAGCTGACCTTGGACAGGGTACGGATACCACTGGCCGCTACGGTTCCGAACAGCACGATGCCGGCGCCGCCCAGCACCGGGGTCGGCACGGCAGCAATCACCCGGCCCATGATCGGCAGCAGGCCGAGCACCACCAGGATGACGCCACCGGTGGCCACCACGTAGCGGCTCTTGACGCCAGTCACGGCCACCAGGCCGACGTTCTGGGCGAATGCGCTTTGGGTGAACGAGCCGAAGATCGGTGCCAGGATGCTCGATGCCATGTCGGCGCGCAGGCCGTTGCCCAGGCGCTTGGAGTCGACCTTGGTATCGATGATTTCACCTACGGCGAGGATGTCGGCCGAAGTTTCCACCAGGGTCACCATGATCACGATGCACATCGACAGGATCGCGGCGATATGGAATTCCGGCATGCCGAAGTGGAACGGCGTAGGGAAGGCGAACATCGGGCCTTCAGTGACCTTGCTGAAGTCAGCCATGCCCAGCGCCCAGGCGATCAGCGTGCCGACCACCATGGCCAGCAGGATCGACAGGCGCGAGATGGTCGCGCTGCCGAGTTTGCTCAGCAGTAGCACGATGGCGAAGGTCAGTGCCGCCAGGCCGATGTTGGCCACGCTGCCGAACTCGGGCGAAGCGCTGTTGCCGCCCATCACCCAGCGGGCAGCTACCGGCATCAGGGTCAGGCCGATGGTGGTGATGACAATGCCGGTCACCAGCGGTGGGAAGAACTTGGTGATGCGCGAGAACACCGGGGTGATCAGGAAGCCGATCAGCGATGCCGCCATGACCGCACCGAGCACGCCCGGCAAGCCGCCGCCGCCCTCGCTGCTGAGGATGGCCCCCATGGTCGCCACACCGGCGAACGATACGCCCTGCACCAGCGGCAACTGGCAACCAAAGAACGGCAGGCCGAGGGTTTGCAGCAAGGTGGCCAAGCCACCGGCAAACAGCGAGGCGGCGATCAGCATGCCAATTTCAGCGCCGTTCAGGCCAGCGGCCTGGCCCAGGATCAGGGGTACCGCAACGATCCCGCCATACATGGTCAGCACATGCTGCAGACCATAGGCCAGGTTGGCACCCAACCCGAGGTTTTCGTCCTCGGGGCGCTGGGCGGGAGACGTGCTAGGGGACGTAGTCATGGAGCAGGCTCTCTGTTTATTGTTGTGCCGCTACTGTAGACACTTCCTACAAATCATTGCCACAAAAATTGTATACAATATTTTGATTGGAGCGCGCACAGAAACGCTTGCACGGGGTGCGAAAACCCAATGCAGAAGCCGTACCAACTCGTCATAAGCTGTACTAAAGGGGTGTGTACAAAGTTCTGCTACCCAGCCTTAAAGCTGTCTGGGTAGACAAGAAACACCGGGTGGGGAAGCTATTAGCTAGCTAAGAGATTTCATTATTCGATGAGTTGACGCAGTTCACGCATCATTTCGGTGCTGTCGGCCACGTTCAATTCCACAAGACGGTGCAAATGGCACATCGATTCGATGTCGATGTACAGGCAAATGAAACCCAGCCGGTCTTCTTCTTCGTGGCGCAGTTCGACTTGCATTTTCACCTGGGTGTGCGAGTCCAGATGGATGATCGCGTCGAAGTCCTGAGTCAGGTCGGCGTCCCATTTTTCCGGTCGCTCTACCAGCAAGCCCTTGAGTGACAAGTCCAGCAACGTGGCAGGCCAGCGTTTGATGCCTTGGCGAAGTTCGGTAGGGGCGTCGAAGTCGATTCGCTGGAAACGGCGGCGTTCGTCGTGATCGCTCATGGCGTAGGGCCCTCGGGTGACATCCTGACTATAGTTAGATGGGTATGTGCATCAGGTACAGCAATCTGGCCGCAGAGGCTCTAGACCAAAGCAAGTATGGCAATGCCGCTTGACTGGCCCTAGACTCGGTGGGCGGTCTTTCCAATCCACCAGCTGGAAGCTAACCATGAACAACAATAATAGCCTGCTACGCCACATTCCGTGGCTGGCGCTGGCAGTCATAGGCGCATGCGCGTTGGGTGTGGTTGCCCTGCGTCGCGGCGAGGCGATCAACGCCTTGTGGATCGTGGTCGCGGCAGTGGCCATCTACCTGGTCGCCTATCGCTACTACAGCCTGTTCATCGCCACCAAAGTGATGCAACTCGACCCGCGCCGTGCCACCCCGGCGGTGCTCAACAATGATGGCCTGGACTACGTCCCGACCAACAAACACATTCTTTTCGGTCACCACTTCGCCGCCATCGCTGGCGCTGGTCCCCTGGTGGGCCCGGTGCTCGCCGCGCAAATGGGCTACCTGCCCGGCACGCTATGGCTGATCGCCGGCGTGGTGCTGGCCGGTGCGGTACAGGACTTCATGGTCCTGTTCCTGTCTACCCGCCGCAATGGCCGCTCGCTGGGCGACATGGTGCGCGAAGAGATGGGCCGCATTCCGGGCACCATCGCCCTGTTCGGCTGCTTCCTGATCATGATCATCATCCTGGCGGTGTTGGCGTTGATCGTGGTCAAGGCTCTCGCCGAAAGCCCATGGGGCATGTTCACGGTGATGGCGACCATCCCGATCGCGATGTTCATGGGCGTCTACATGCGCTACATCCGCCCAGGCCGCATCGGCGAGATCTCGATCATCGGCGTGGTGCTGCTGCTGGCTTCGATCTGGCTGGGGGGCCAGATTGCTGCAGATCCGGTGTGGGGCCCGGCGTTCACCTTCACGGGTGTGCAGATCACCTGGATGCTGGTCGGCTACGGTTTCGTCGCTGCAGTGTTGCCGGTATGGCTGGTACTTGCGCCGCGTGACTACCTGTCGACCTTCCTCAAGATCGGTACCATCATCGCCCTTGCCATTGGCATCCTGGTGACCATGCCCGAGCTGAAAATGCCGGCGCTGACCCAGTTCACCGACGGCACCGGCCCGGTGTGGAAGGGCACTCTGTTCCCGTTCCTGTTCATCACCATTGCCTGTGGTGCGGTATCCGGCTTCCACGCGCTGATTTCCTCGGGCACCACGCCCAAGTTGCTGGACAACGAAACCAACGCCCGCTACATCGGCTATGGCGGCATGCTGATGGAATCGTTCGTCGCCATCATGGCCATGGTTGCGGCCTCGGTGATCGAGCCGGGTGTGTACTTCGCCATGAACAGCCCGGCGGCCGTGGTTGGCGCCGACGTTGCGTCGGTGGCTCAGACGGTAAGCAGTTGGGGCTTCCTGATCACCCCCGAGCAACTGGAGGCGGTCGCCCGCGACATCGGCGAGCACACCATTCTGGCCCGTGCCGGTGGTGCACCGACCCTGGCGGTAGGTATTGCGCAGATCCTGCACCAGGTGCTGCCGGGTGAAAACACCATGGCATTCTGGTATCACTTCGCGATCCTGTTCGAGGCGCTGTTCATCCTCACAGCGGTAGACGCCGGTACCCGTGCCGGGCGCTTCATGCTGCAGGACCTGCTGGGCAGCTTCGTGCCGGCCCTGAAACGCACCGAATCGTGGGGTGCCAACCTGCTGGCCACCGGCGGTTGCGTGGCGCTGTGGGGTTACCTGCTGTACCAAGGCGTAATCGACCCGCTGGGTGGCATCAACACCCTGTGGCCGCTGTTCGGTATCTCCAACCAGATGCTGGCGGGTATTGCCCTGATGCTGGGCACCGTGGTCCTGATCAAGATGAAGCGCGAGCGCTATATCTGGGTCACCCTGGTGCCGGCAGCCTGGCTGCTGATCTGCACCACGGCGGCGGGCCTGATCAAGCTGTTCGACCCGAACCCGGCTGTTGGTTTCCTGGCGTTGGCCAAGAAATACAGCACCGCCCTGGACGCCGGGCAGGTACTGGCCCCGGCCAAGGATATCGGGCAGATGCAGCACGTTATCTTCAACGCCTACACCAATGCTGGCCTGACCATCCTGTTCCTGCTGGTGGTGTTCAGTGTGCTGTTCTTTGCCCTCAAGGTCGGCTACGCCGCCCTGGGCCGCAAGGAGCGCAGCGACAAGGAAACCCCGTTCCAGGCACTGCCTGACGCTTGAGAGGACTGCAGCGATGTTCAACGACCTGGGTCGACTGGGTAAATACCTGGGGCAGGCAGCCCGCCTGATGGTCGGCATGCCCGACTACGACAACTACGTCGAGCACATGCAGAAGACGCACCCGGACAAGCCGGTCATGACGTACGAGGCGTTTTTCCGCGAACGTCAGGAGGCGCGATACGGTGGCAAGTCCGGGCCGAAGTGCTGCTGAGCCTTAAGCGTTAACCTGTACCGGCCTCATCGCCAGTAAACCAGCTCCCCGCAGGTACCCACGAACCCCAAGGTTCGTGCAGTACCTGCGGGGAGCTGGCTTGCCGGCGATGAGGCCCGTGTTTTTTCCGCACAGGAGATGTTCTGCGTGCAGACGCCTATTCCCGTAACCGTACTCACAGGCTTCCTTGGCGCTGGCAAGACCACCTTGCTCAAGCACATGCTGAAGGCCGAGCACGGCCTGAAACTGGCCGTGATCGAAAACGAATTCAGCGAAGCCGGCATCGACAGCCAGCTGCTGGGTGACCAGCCGGTGCAGGTAGTGACCCTGGCCAACGGCTGCGTGTGCTGCAGCATCCACGGTGACCTGACCCGCGCCCTGTACCTGCTGCTCGAGCGCCTGGATGCTGGTGAAATCGCCTTCGACCGCCTGGTGAACGAATGCACTGGGCTGGCCGACCCGGCGCCGGTGGCACAAACCTTTTTCATCGACGAGGAGCTGCGTGATCGCTATATCCTCGATGGCATCATCACGTTGGTCGATGCCATGCATGCCGAGTTGCACCTGACCCAAACCATTGCCCAGGCCCAGGTCGGCTTTGCTGACCGCCTGCTGCTGAGCAAGACCGACCTGGTCGAGCCGGCTGCTGTCGAGGCCCTGCGCGAACGCTTGGCCCGCATCAATGGCCGGGCGGCTATCCGTGTCGTTGAACACGGCTGCATCGATCTGGCAGAACTACTGGATGTGCGCGGTTTCAACCTCAACCCGGATCTGGGCGCAAACCTGAAACCCCAGCTGCGCCCGGTGCTCAAGCCCGCGACCCCGGACCGTATCGGCACCATGGTGCTGCGCACGGAAACCGCCCTGGACATCGACCGCCTCAGCAGCTTCATGAACGAGCTGCTGGAAACCCACGGCAAACAGCTGCTGCGCTACAAGGGCGTACTGAACATTGCCGGCGAGGAGCGCAAGCTGGTGTTCCAGGGGGTGCTCAAGCTCTACGGTTTTGACTGGGACGCCGAGTGGGCCGAAGGTGAAACCCGCGAAAGCGTGATGGTATTCATTGCCGATGACCTGCCCGAGGCTAAGATTCAGGCTGGGTTCGAGGCGCTGGCTGCGGACTGACCCGGCGCGGGGTTTGCGGGGCGAACCATTGCGGCCATGAGCTGCGGTGGCGGGTCTCCACCTCGATGCACGGGATCAGCCGCTCGGTCAGAACGGCGGTTTGCCCCACGGCCTTGGCGGTGCGGTACTTGATGCTGTGGATGCACTCGCGGTCGCCAAACTCGCAGCGGTTCAGCGCGGTACCCCCGCAAGGGCCGTTGGCCAGGCCCTTGGGGCAGGTTTCCGGGCAGATATACAGGGTGTCTTCCAGGCGGCAGTGGCCGCAGGTATCACACCCTGCCAACGGGCGCTTCACGCTGCGCTCCAGTGTGTGCAGCACGTGTGCGCCAACCCGGGTAGCCCACACTGGCTGGCGCACCGCCCAGCCGAACGCCTTGCTCAGGCTGTTGCGGCGGCTGAACAGCAGTGCATGCATGCCATGCATCAGGTGATAACGGGTTTTCTCCTTGAAGGAGGCATCGACCCGTGATTCGCCGTCGCGCCAGTTCGCCTGGGGCGGATGGAAGGTTACCGCCGGCAGGCCGGGCATCTGCCAGCTGGCATGCCAGGCGGGTGCCCATTGTTCCAGCGTGTGAACCTGCGCTTGCCAGTGCTCAAGCCGCTCCTCCAGGGCAAGCAGTTGTTGCAGCCCGTGGATACCTGACAGGTGCACACCGGCGTAGCCCATCAGTTTCGTGCCAATGATCTGCAAGGCCAGGCGGTCAACGCTGCGCGCCAGGGCAAAGGCCTTGGACTGCGCCGTTTCTGCTTCGAGCATTTCGCGCATGGAGGGTGTCACGGTAACGCCAGCCACGTGGTCGAGCATTGCCGCTCTGCCGTGGGTCAGGCTCATGAGGCAGGCCAGCATGGGCCTGGGCGCGGCCTGGCGGCGCATCCAGTGCATGGCTTCCTGGTGCTTTGCTGCGTCGAAGCCCAGTTGCAGGGTGAGGAAGTCGGCCCCTGCAGCCAGCTTTTTCTCGGCCTTGAAGTATTGCGCGCCGCCTTCTTCCTCGTGGTACTTGAACGGGTTCAGCGCCGCGCCCAGCAACCAGTGTGGGCAGGCCTGGCGGGCAATCTGCAGGGCCGCCACCGACTCCAGATAGCGCACGGGGCGCTGGCCAGGCTCATGCCCTGGCAGGCGATCGCCGGTCAGCAGCAACAACTGGTCGAGGCCGGCGGCGTCCATGTGTTGCAGTTGGGCGAGCAAGTGATGGCGTTCGCGGTCCTTGCCGGAAAAATGCGGCAGCGCAGGTACGGGGGTGTCGAACGCGGCGAGGGCGTCCAGCGGCGACATGTCCAGCGGGCTACCGACGCGGTCGCCGATGGCCACGGTCATTGGCCAGCCGCACAGGTGCCCGCGGGCCATGATCGCTTGCATGGCGGTGAAGCGTTCTGCGGAGGCTTTGGGGACGAACTCCATGACACAGACGAAGTTCTGTTCGCGCAGCGCGGTTTTCAGCAGGCTCATGAGGCCGGGCACCTGGTTTGGTCAGGGTGGCATTGTGCGGCAGATGGCGGGCGAGGTCATGTCCCGATGCGCAGGGTGTTGCTCTGAACGAGACATCGGTTGTGCCGTACTCGGGCAGGCGTCGAACCGCCACGAAATGGCCGGTACAGCCCATGCAGATACTTGATCATGAGAATTTCTTGAGTTCATCTCAAATTTTATGAGTTTGTCTCAATACCCTCATCAGCCGGACAATCCTTTCATTATTTCGAGCATGCTGAAGGGACAAGACATGGCACTGGCACATAACCTGGGCTTTCCACGTATTAGCGGTGACCGCGAGCTGCGGGCCCGCCACTGGCAAGTGCAGAAAGACGCCGGTATCCATTTGCTGCCAGTCGGCGACTTCGCCCAGAACGACCACGTGCTGATTACAGGCGACCAGCCGTTCGCCCTGGACTGGGGGCCACTGTTCGAAGAAGTGGAACACGCCAAGGCCCTGGGCCATGCGGTCAAGCCGGTGATTATCGGCCCATTGACCTACCTGTGGCAGGCCCAGGCCCTGGGCGGTGACTTCGACAGGCTGGAGCTGCTCGAGCGCCTTTTGCCGTTATATGACGAGGTCCTCAATCGCCTGGCTGCCCAGGGCGTTGAATGGGTGCAGATCGACGAACCGATCCTCGCCCGGGAGCTGCCGCAAGACTGGAAGAATGCCTTTGAGCGCGTCTACAACATCCTTCAGCGCGCACCGTTGAAGAAGCTGATCGCGACCTATTCGGGTGGCCTCGATGGCAACCTGGGCCTGGCCGCCAACCTGCCGGTCGATGGCCTTCACATTGATCTGGTGCAGGCACCTGAGCAGTATCAGAGCATTCTCGACCGTTTGCCTGCTTACAAGGTGCTGTCGCTGGGCCTGGTCGACGGCCGCGATGCCTCGCCGTGCGACCTGGACAAGATGCTGGGGCTGCTGCATGAGGCCGACGAGCGCCTGGGTGAGCGGCTGTGGTTGGCGCCGGCCTGTTCGTTGCTGGAAAGCCCGCTGGACCTCGCTGTGCAGAAGTGCCAGGAAGTGGTGATGCTGGCCGCTTCGCTCGGGCAGTACCGCGCTGCGGCCTGATCCTGTGCTGGCTGTACCGGCGCACTTCGCGGGGCCCGCGGGAGCGGGTTCACCCGTGAAGGCGCTGGGTGTGCTGGACTACATCAGCGCTCGATGGCCAACGCCACACCTTGCCCACCACCGATGCACAAGGTCGCCAGGCCTTTTTTGGCATCGCGCTTGATCATCTCGTGCAGCAACGTCACCAGCACCCGGCACCCGGAAGCGCCAATCGGGTGGCCCAAGGCAATCGCCCCGCCATTCACGTTGACCCGTGCTGCATCCCATTCCAACGCCTTGCCCACCGCCAGGGCCTGCGCGGCAAAGGCCTCGTTGGCTTCGATCAGGTCCAGGTCATTCAACTGCCAACCGGCCTTGTCCAGGCAGCGCTGGGTCGCCGAAACCGGGCCGATGCCCATGATTGCCGGGTCTACCCCGGCGCTGGCATAGGCGGCGATCTTCGCCAGCACCGGAAGGCCCAGGGCCTTGGCCTTGGCGGCGCTCATCAGTAGCACGGCGGCAGCGCCGTCGTTCAGGCTGGAGGCGTTGCCAGCGGTAACACTGCCGTCCTTCTTGAACGCCGGGCGCAGCTTGCCCAGCGATTCGGCGGTGGTATCCGGGCGCGGCTGCTCGTCCCGGTCGAAGACTTTCGGCTCCCCCTTTTTCTGTGGCAGCACGATAGGGGTGATTTCCGCATCGAAGCGGCCAGCCTCGATCGCTGCCACCGCCTTGCGTTGCGATTCGGCGGCGAAGGCGTCCTGCTGTTCACGGTCAAGGCCGTACTTGTCCACCAGGTTTTCGGCGGTGATGCCCATGTGGTAGTCGTTGAAGGCATCCCACAGGCCATCGGTGATCATGCTGTCGATCAGCTGGCCATGGCCCATGCGCTGGCCGGTACGGGCCGAGGGCATCACGTAGGGGGCCAGGCTCATATTCTCCTGGCCGCCGGCAATCACCACTTCGGCGTCACCGCAGCGGATGGCCTGGGCTGCCAGGTGCAGGGCCTTGAGGCCCGAACCGCAGACTTTGTTCAACGTCAGGGCAGGGACGCTGAAGGGCAGGCCGGCCTTGATCGCGGCCTGGCGGGCCGGATTCTGCCCGGCGCCGGCGGTAAGCACCTGGCCGAGGATGACTTCGTCGACCTGCGCCGGGTCCAGCCCGGTCTGCTCCAGCAGGCGCTTGATCACGGCGGCGCCGAGGTCGACCGCAGGCACAGTGGCCAGGGCGCCCTGGAAGCTGCCGATGGCGGTACGGGTTGCGGCGACGATGACCACGTCGTTCATGTTGTTGTTCTCCGGGCAATGGGCGTAGTGCCCCAAGCATCGGCGGCTTTGGCTTATTTGTTAAGTTTGTTTTTCTTTACGATTGATGTGAAAAGCAAATGAATGCGCGCGGTTCGGCCAGGGGATCTTGCTGCGAAATCTTGACGGGTTGAGTGCGGCGGTTGGCGCGGGCTCGACCGCCGACAGGCCTGCGCAGGCACGCCACAGTTTTGCATCCCCATGATCACCCCGTAATATGTGTCGGATAACCTGCGGGGGTAGTCTCACCCTCTGATCAACAGGAATCGCCCTCGAGCGGCGCTTCCCCGGCATAAACCTGACGAGGTACAGACATTGGCCATCATTCATCCTAAGGTTCGCGGTTTCATCTGCACCACGACTCACCCGAAGGGCTGCGAGCTCAACGTCCGTGACCAGATCGAAGCCACCCGCAAGCTGGGCGTACGCGAGGATGGCCCGAAGAAGGTCCTGGTCATCGGTGCTTCCAGCGGCTACGGCCTGGCTGCCCGCATCACGGCGGCCTTCGGCTTCAAGGCTGACACCCTGGGCGTGTTCTTCGAAAAACCAGGCACCGAGACCAAGGCCGGCACTGCTGGCTGGTACAACGCTGCCGCCTTCGACAAGTTCGCCAAGGCCGAGGGCCTGTACAGCAAGTCGATCAACGGTGACGCCTTCTCTGACGAAGCCCGCGCCAAGGTCATCGAGCTGATCAAGAACGAAATGGGTGGCAAGGTCGACCTGGTCATCTACTCGCTGGCTTCGCCCGTGCGCAAGCTGCCGCAGACCGGTGAAGTCATTCGCTCGGCACTCAAGCCGATCGGCCAGCCATACAAGTCGACCGCCATCGACACCAACAAGGACACCATCATCGAGGCCAGCATCGAGCCGGCCACCGAGCAGGAAATTGCCGATACCGTCACCGTCATGGGTGGCCAGGACTGGCAGCTGTGGATCGACGCCCTGGCCGGCGCCAACGTGCTGGCCGAAGGCGCCCGTACCGTGGCGTTCAGCTACATCGGCAGCGATATCACCTGGCCGATCTACTGGCACGGTGCACTGGGCCAGGCCAAGCAGGACCTGGACGAAACCGCCCTGCGTCTGAACCAGAAGCTGGCCGGTGAAGTGAAAGGCGGCGCCAATGTGGCGGTGCTCAAGTCGGTGGTTACCCAGGCCAGCTCGGCCATTCCGGTGATGCCATTGTACCTGTCGATGGTCTTCAAGATCATGCAGGAGAAAGGTGTTCACGAAGGCACCCAGGACCAGCTCGACCGCATGTACCGCGACCGTATGTACCGTACCGACGGTGCGCCGGCAGAGGTCGACGAGAAGGGGCGCCTGCGCCTGGACGACTGGGAACTGCGCGACGACGTGCAGAATGCCTGCAAGGCCCTGTGGCCACAGGTGACCACCGAGAACCTGTTCGAGCTGACCGACTACGCCGGCTACAAGAAGCAGTTCCTCAACCTGTTCGGTTTCGAGCGCGCTGACGTCAACTACGACGAAGACGTGGCTACCGATGTGAAGTTCGACTGCGTCGAGCTGTAATCGGGTAAGCCTGTACCGGCCTCTTCGCGGGCAAGCCCGCGCCCACAGGTTCTGCAACGCCTGTAGGCGCGGGCTCACCCGTGAAGAGGTCGGTACAGGCGACAAAATCTTTGCTAGTTTTGGCGCACAACGACAGGAAATGCGCCATGAGTAGCCTCACCCAACCCGCTACCCCATTTCGCCACCCTGCGGCCGACGGTTACAGCCTCGGTGGCTTCGTCTGGCGCCATGCCCAACCTGACCCCCAGCGCCCGCTGGTGATCATCAACGCTGCCACTTCGGTACGCTGCCGCTACTACTCCCGTTTTGCCGACTACTTGTTCGCCCACGGCTGCGATGTGCTGACCTACGACTACCGTGGTATCGGTGAATCCCGACCGGCTTCGCTGCGCGGCTTCCAGGCCTCGTGGAGCGACTGGGGCCGGCTCGATTTCGAGGCGATGCTGGCGCACGCGGCTGAGCACTTCCCTGGGCAGCCGGTGGATGTTGTGGGGCACAGTTTTGGAGGCTGCGCGGTAGGCCTGGCACCGTCGGCCGGCCAGGTGCGGCGTGTGGTAATGGTAGGCGCGCAGTTTGCCTACTGGCGCGATTACGCACCCGACCAGCGCTGGCGGCTATTTGGCAAATGGCATGTGGTGATGCCGCTGCTGAACTGGGTGTTTGGCTACTTCCCCGGCAAGCGCCTGGGTTGGCTGGAAGACACGCCATCTGGCGTGGTGCGTGACTGGACCACCCGTACACCGCGTTATGAACAGCGTCCCAGCGGTCGCGCGCTGGCAGTACTCCCGTTCGCCCAGGTACGGGCGGCGACGCTGGCCATCAGCCTGACCGACGACCCCTTTGGCACGGTGGAAGCGACCGAGCGTTTGCTGGGTTATCTACAGGGGACCGAGCGGCGGCACCTGCGGATTGCACCTGTGGATATCTCGGTTGGGGAAATTGGCCATTTCGCGTTCTTCCATGACCGGTTTCGCGAGAGTTTGTGGCCGGTGACGTTGCAGTGGTTGCAGCGGGGCCGGGTGCAGGGCGGGGGGCCGGGAACCCTCCTGGAGTGATGCGGGGTTCGATAGTGCGGGGCCGCAAGGCGGCCCCGGCCATCTCAAGCCTTGCGCGAAAGCGGCTGCGCGGTGAACTTCACACCGGCCAGCCCATGCTTGATCAGCGCACGGATATTGCCATGGTCACTGCCCTCAGGCGTGGCCAGCACATCACGGTAATGCTCGCCAAAAGCCAGCAGCGCTTCCTTGTCGCTTAGCCCTTCCAGCAACGCCAGGCCCAGGGTCTTGCACGACCCCTCGTTCTGCCCGGCCGCATTTTCCACGCCGCCATTGTTGAAGGCTTGCGGCTGGTAGCTGTAGTGGTCGGCAATGAACGCCAAGGTGTCGGCGAATGCATGTTGGCCGCTGGCCAGGCTGGCGCGCAGGGTGTTCAGATCAGTCACGAGGTTTTCCTTTTTCGAACGCCGCTTGCTGCTCGGCGCTGGCTTCTTTCTGGTATTGGGCTTTCCACTCGGCGTAAGGCATGCCGTACACCGCTTCACGGGCGTCATCCAGGCTCAGGTCGAGCTGGCGCTCGTCAGCCGCTGCCTTGTACCACTTGGACAGGCAGTTGCGGCAGAAACCGGACAGGTTCATCAGGTCGATGTTCTGTACGTCGGTGCGCTTTTGCAGGTGGTCGACCAGGCGCCGGAACGCGGCGGCCTCGAGTTCGAGTTGTTGCTGTGGCGTCATGGGGTTCTCTCAAGTCATGCGGTTCTTCAGGTGGCGGCCACCGTTGATGACCACCTGGCTGCCGGTGCTGTATTGGCTGGCGAGCAAGTATTTGACCGTCTCGATCAGCGGACCGGCGCCGGGTTCGAACTCCAGCAGGGCCTTTTTCAGGGTTTGCTGGCGGTAGGCTTCGTCACCCCCTTCCTTGAGGATTAGCAGCCCAGGCAGGATACCGTTCACATGCACCGTGGGCGCATATTTTTCGGCGAATGACAGCACCATGTTCTGCAACGCCGCCTTGGTGGCGGCATAGCCAATGTGGCTCTTGCTGCCGCGTGAAGAGGTTTCGTCGCAGATGTGGATGATGTCGGCCTTTTCCACCTTGGTCAGCAGGTCGCCGAGTGCCAGGTTGAGGTGGTAGGGCGCTTCGACGTGTAGCCGGAACATGGTTTCGAGGTTGTCGAGGCCGTCGTCGAGCCACAGTGAGGCGTTGTGGATGATCGCGCGCAGTCCATCGTAGTGGCTGTGCAAGTGGTCGATCAGCGCCTGGCGGTCGGCCGCCAGGCACAGGTCTGCCTGGAACTGCACGATGTTGGGGTGGGCCGCCTGTGGCTGGACGCTGCGGCTGGCACTGACCACCGTATGGCCGGCCTGCGCCAGTTCAAGGGCCAGGGCCAGCCCGACGCGCTGGCTGGCTCCGGTAACGAGAATGGGGCTGTTCATGTTCGGGCGGTCAACTTTGTCTGTCCTTTGGTTGCTGCCCAGCATACCCGAACTGTTTGCCTGTTGTATGGCCTGGCCTCAGTGGCTGCGCCTGTCCCCTGTCATGTTCGGGGAGGCCTGTAGACAACCGGCTGGCAAGCGGGTGGACAGGTAGATCGTCAGCGGTGTCTGGCCTGGTGCACTCAGCCGGCAAACGATTGCATCCTACGCCCGGTGCTGTCGTAGTAGACTGTGTGTTCAACTTCCGCACACAGGGTAGGCCGTGCAGATGAACGAACAGGGACGTAAGCCGTTGATTGATGCGAGCTTCACGCAGCAGGTACTGTTTCCGATTCGTGAAGTTTCCCGCCTGACCGGCGTCAACGCAGTGACCCTCCGCGCCTGGGAGCGTCGTTATGGGCTGATCCAGCCAATCCGTACCGACAGTGGCCACCGCCTGTATTCCCAAGCCGATATCGACGATATCCGCAGTATCCTCGGCTGGCTGGAGCGCGGCGTTTCCGTCAGCAAGGTGGGCAGCATTCTTGCTCGTAGCCATGCCATTGCCGGGCATACCAGTGGCGCATCGGATGCCTGGCTGCGCTGGCAGCACCAGATTCGCCTGGCGGTGCAATGCTTCGACCTCGTAGGGCTGGGCCGCCTCTACGAGGAGGTATTTGCTGCCTGCACGCTGGATCAGGTTTTTGCCGAAGTCTTCATGCCTGTTTGGCATGACATGGCCGTGCGCCGCGGCGGGTATGGGCAGGCCAGCGAATGGCTGTTCCTGGACCAGTTCTTGCGAGGTCGGGTGTTCGCACGTTTGCAGCTTGCCCATGGGCCGCGTAGCCGCACCGTGCTGCTTTCGCCGTTACCGGGCCAGTGCCATGAGCTTGAACTGCTGGTCACCAGCCTGATCCTGGGCAGTGACGAAACAGGCGTGACCCCACTGGTTTGCGGGCAGCCGCTGCAAGAGTTGGCGCTGGTCTGTGAGCGTCTGAAGCCGGACGCCCTGGTGCTGTTTTCCCATCAGCCGCTCACCGCAGAACTTACCCGGCAACTGACGCGCTTGGCGGCAGTGCTGGATTGCCCGTTGTTGCTGGCCGGGGAAGCGGCAGAAATCGCGCACGACAGCCTGGCTGGCAGCCCTGTTGCCTGTCTGGGAGCACAAGGTGATGTGATGCGTCAGCGCTTGAGGCAGTTTCTGGCAGGTCAGCTGGATACCTGACTGTGCAGCTCGGGGTGGGCGCGGCGATGAGCCTGGAGAATGTAGTCGCGCAGGCGTTCGATTTCTTCAGCCGGGCTTTGGCTGAGATCGTAGGCTGCCAGGTCCGGGCCGATGCGCCGGCCCAGAACACCATGCAATTCAATTGGGGGGATGCCGCCAGGGGCGAATCGAAGCTCGAAGCGGGCAGGTGCAGATGGCAGCTCACGCACCTCCAGCAGTACGCCCTTGAAGGAAATATCGCGCACCCACAGGCCGCTAGCGTGGTCATGCTCATCGAGCAACGGGCTCGGCTGGTCCATCGACAGGCGCCAAGGGCGCAGCATGGGGCCGTCTTCGTAGATTTCCGGTGAGCCCACTTGCAGGTGAAGGGCGTGGAACTCGTCTTCCACCAGTTGCAAAGGGAAGCTGATCTGCTGGTTGTTGAACTGGGCCTGCAAGGTCACCTGCTCGTTGGCCACCAGCTGGGTAAGCAGACTTTGGATGCGGCGGTCACCATTGACCAGCAGGCTCGACATGGAATCGGCCAGGTTCAATTGCGGCGAGTGCTGCATGTTCTGTATGAAATCCAGCTCGGCCTGGGTCAGGAGCGCATCTGCTTGCATGATCGAACTCGGTAGTAGCGATTTCTTCAACGTCATTGACCGTGCAGGGCGCGCTTGGTTCAGGCGCGTTCGTCGGGTTTCGGATGAGCGCGCAGTTCGGCCAGTTCCCGCTCCAGTTCGACCTGGCGGCTGACGTCCTTCTGGATACCGATGAAATAGGTGCGTTGGTCGGCATCGCGCTTTACCGGGGTGATCGACAGCTCGTTCCAGAAAGCGCTGCCATCCTTGCGGTAGTTGCGCAGCACTTCGCGGCACGGGCGGCCTTCAGCCAGCGCCCTGCGAATGCGTGCGCGGCCCAGCTGGTCACGGTCATCGGCCTGCAGGAAACGGCAATCCTGATAGAGGATTTCGTCACGGCTGTAGCCGGTCAGGCGTTCGAAGGCGGCATTCACGTAGATCAGGATGGTGTCGTCGCCTTCCTGTTCGGCAACCACGATCCCGTCATTGGACGCATCGACCATCGATTGCAATAACTGCGCATTGATCATGTTCTGGCCACTGGGCGACAAGGGGCGTAGCGAGGCTGAGGATGGCGACTTTGGTAGAGGCGGCCTTTTGCCAGCGCTGGATGCTAGTATCCTACGTTTTCACTCAGTTTCGGAATCCTCTACCCGATGAAAGTCGCCATTATTTCCGGATCGGTCTATGGCACCGCCGATGAAGTCGCCCGTCACGCAGAAGCACTGTTCAAGGCAGCAGGCCTGGAGGCTTGGCATGCGGCGCGCGCAACTTTGCAGGACCTTGAAGGTTTTGCCCCGGAAGCCCTGCTGGCCGTGACCTCGACTACTGGCATGGGTGAGCTGCCAGACAACCTCATGCCGCTGTACAGCAGCATCCGTGACCTGCTGCCTGCAGCCTGGCGTGGCTTGCCGGGCGCAGTGATTGCGCTGGGCGATTCCAGCTATGGCGATACTTATTGCGGCGGTGGCGAGCAGATGCGCGAGCTGTTTGCCGAACTGGGCGTGCGCGAAGTGCAGCCGATGCTGCGCCTGGATGCCAGCGAGACAGTGACCCCCGAGGCGGATGCAGAGCCATGGTTGGCTGAGTTGATCACCGCATTGAAAGCGTCCTGACCCCGGGCCTGCTCGGTCTCTGGGTGCCGCCTTGGCGGCGAGAGGGGCAGGGCAGGCTGCACCCTGAAAAGCCGGTCAGCGGTGATGTTCGCGTAGCAGCGCCAACCACGCCTGTGCCGCCCGCGACAGGTACCCCCCGCGCCGCCAGATAAAGGCAATGTCCCATCGCAAATCCCCCGGCGAACGCAGCGGCAAGCGCACCACCCCGGGGCGCTCGAGTGCCTTTGCCACCACGCGGGGCAGCAACACCACGCCCTGGCCCGCCGCTACCAATGCCACCAAAAAGTCCGCCTGGCCACTGCGCCCGCCTTCCTTGGGGGTAAACCCCTGCTGCTGGCACGCTTTCAGCAGCCGGTCATTCAGCACGAAGCTGCGCTGGTACAGCAGGAACGGCGTACCGGCCAGCTGCCCCAGGTCCACCTCGGTCAGGTCCGCCAACCCATGGCCCGCCGGCAACAGGGCATCCAGCGGTTCGTTGCAGAACGGCTGGTACTTGAACGACTCGTCAGTGGGCGTAAGGCTGCCGCCCAGCTCCAGTTCTCCACTCTTGACTGCCTGTTCGACGCTTCGGCTGCCACCTTCGAGCAACTGGATGGTGATGTTCGGGTGGCGCCGCCGGTATTCGGCGAACAAGCCTGCGAACAGTGCATCACTGCCCAGCATCGGCAAGCCCAGGCGCAGTTCACCGCGCTCCATCTGGCCAAGGTCGTCCAGTTCGTTCAGCAGCGCTTGACGCTGGCGCAGCAGGGCCTCGCCCCGCTCCAGCACGATGCGTCCCGCAGCTGTCAGGTGTAGCTGCGAGGCTTGGCGCTCCAGCAGCGGCTGGCCCACATCTTGCTCCAATTGGGCCACCTGCTTGCTCACGGCCGACTGGCTGATGTGCAGGGTCTGTGCGGCCTGGGTAAAGCCGCCGCGGTGGACCACTTCAATGAAGCTGCGCAGTTGTTTGAATTCCATGTCCGGATTCCATTATGGAATGGCGATCAGTCTAACAATTCGCTTCTGGCCTGGGCAGGCGAATCTTAAAATAAGGGCTTGTCGAGGAACCCCGCCATGAAACCCGCGTTAATCAAAAATGCCCTGCGCCTGCTGGTCGAGCTGGCAATTCTGTGTGCCCTGTTCCTGCTTGGCGGCCAGCTTGCCCGTTGGCTGGGCTGGCCGATTCCTGGCGGGGTGATGGGCCTGGCGCTGTTGTTGATACTCTTTGCGTCCGGTGTGCTCAAGCCGGCGATGCTGCAACTGGGCGCGGGCTGGTTGATGGCCGAGATGCTGCTGTTCTTCATCCCGGCGCTGATGAGCCTGCTCGACTACGGCGCGCTGATCCGTGATGAGGGCTGGCGCATCCTGCTGGTGATCGCCTTGAGTACGCTGATGGTGATGGTGGTGACCGCCCTGACCGTGGAGCTGGTGTGCCGCTGGAGCTTGCGTCATGAGCCTTGAGCCCATGCCGCTGTTCTGGCTGGCGCTGACTTTGCTGGCCTATCTGGGCAGCCGCTGGCTGTATCGGCGCAGCAAGCGTTACCTCTTTTCGCCATTGATCCTGGTACCGGTATTACTGTTGACGGTCGCTGTGCCGCTGCATACCGCCTATGCCGAATATGCACGCAACACCCATTGGTTGATGAGCGTGCTCGGCCCGGTGACTGTGGCCTTTGCCGTGCCGATCTGGCAGCAGCGGGCCATGCTGGCGCGGCATTGGCCGGCACTGATGGTCGGCATGGTGGCTGGCAGCAGTGCTTCGATCGCCAGCTCGTGGGGGCTGGCGCACCTGTTGGCGTTGGACAGCGCAACCAGCCTGTCGCTGGTGCCGCGCTCCATCACCACGCCATTCGCCATGCCCTTGGCGCATGACCTGGGGGGCGTGCCAGAGCTGACCGCCGTGTTCGTGATGTTCACAGGTGTGCTCGGCGCCATGTTCGGCGGTGTGCTGCTGCGCTGGTTGCCGCTACGCACGCCGCTGGCGCGGGGGGCACTGTTCGGCGTTGGCGCGCATGGCGCCGGGGTGAGCCGGGCGCAGGAAGTCGGGCGTGAGGAAGGCTCGGTGGCCGGGCTGGTGATGGTCCTGACCGGGCTGATGAACCTGTTTGCGGCGCCGCTGCTGGCCATGCTGCTCTGACCGTTCGTGCCACTGACTCGCTCAGTCATCAAGCTGGCTGGCAACGCAAGTTTCAGCCCATGGGCTGCTGGCTAGACTCAGCCTCGACATAGAGAGCACATGTAAGTGCCGAGGTGACTTGCAATGACCGCAGCCTTGCCCTATTCCGCCAACACCTACCCGGGACCGATCTGATGCCTTTGGCCGAAATTCCATTGTGCGTCTGGCGAACCCGGGGACAAAGCTTCACATTCCGGGGCCAGAGCATCCGCTACTGGACCGCAGGGCAAGGAGAGCCTCTGCTTTTGTTACACGGCTTCCCCACCGCCAGTTGGGACTGGCATTACTTGTGGGGGCCCTTGACCCAGCGTTTCAGGGTGATTGCGTGCGACATGCTCGGCTTTGGCGATTCGGCCAAACCGGTCGATCACGCGTACAGCCTGATGGAACAGGCAGACCTGCAACAGGCCCTGCTAGCCCACCTGCACGTCGACCAGCCAGTGCACCTGCTGGCCCACGACTATGGCGGCAGCGTGGCCCAGGAGCTGCTGGCGCGGCATCATGAACAGCGTGTCGAGGTTGCCAGCTGCGTGTTCCTCAACAGTGGGCTGTTTGCCGAAAGCTGCCGCACGCTGTTGATCCAGAAGCTACTGTTGAGCCGCTTCGGCTGGCTGGTCGGGCGCTCGTTCGGGCGTGACGACCTGGTGCGCAATGTCAGCCATGTCTACGGCCCCTGCACCCACCCCAGTGAGAGCGCGTTGGATGACTTCTGGAGCCTGATCGCCGCCAACCGTGGCACGCGCATCCTGCACAAGTTGGTGGGCTACATGCCCGAGCGCAGTTTGCACCGCGATCGCTGGGTCGAGGCGATGCAGCGCAAGGGCGTGCCCCTGCGCTTGATCAACGGAATGGTCGACCCCTTGTCCGGCGCGCACATGCTCGAGCGTTATCGGCAACTGGTGCCGGAGCCTGACACCGTACAGTTGCAGGGCATTGGCCACTACCCGCACACCGAAGCGCCGGTGCAGGTGTTGCGGCATTACCTGGCCTTTCGTGAACAGCCGCTGAACTACCCCCAGCCGAAAATGGCGTGGTCCTGACGGGGCCTCATCGCCCTGCGTTATTGCCAGGCATTCAGCCTGCACGAGCTTGATTGTCCGCCCACCGCTGGGGGCGGACACTCGGCTGACCTGAACCTGCCTGGAGCCTTGAGCATGAGCGAGCCTGTCCGTCTGCAAGATCGCGTGGTAATCGTTACCGGTGCCGGAGGTGGCCTGGGCCGTGCCCACGCGCTGCTGTTCGCTGCGCGGGGTGCCAAGGTCGTGGTCAACGACCTCGGCGGCTCTACCCACGGTGAAGGTGCCAGCGCCTCGGCTGCCGACCGGGTGGTGGAGGAGATCCGCGCCGCCGGGGGCAGCGCGGTTGCCAACCACGACTCGGTCAGCCACGGCGCGCGCATTGTCGAGCAGGCCCTGGACAGCTTTGGCCGGGTCGATGTGCTGGTGAACAATGCCGGCATCCTGCGTGACAAAACCTTCCACAAGATGGACGACAGCGACTGGGAGCAGGTTTACCAGGTGCATGTCGAGGGCGCCTACAAAGTCACCCGCGCGGCCTGGCCACACCTGCGCGAGCAGAACTGGGGCCGGGTGATCTTTACCGCCTCCACCTCCGGTATCTACGGCAACTTCGGCCAGGCCAACTACGGCATGGCCAAGCTGGGCCTGTACGGGCTCACCCGCACCTTGGCGATCGAGGGGCGCAAGCACAACATCCTGGTCAATGCCATCGCCCCCACAGGTGGAACACGAATGACCGAAGGGCTGATCCCGCCGCAGGTGTTCGAGCGGCTCAAGCCCGAACTGGTCAGCCCGCTGGTGATGTACCTGGGCAGTGAGCAGTGCCAGGGCAGCGGCGAGCTGTTCGAGGTGGGCGGTGGTTGGGTCGGCAAGGTGCGTTGGGAGCGTAGCCTGGGTGTGGGCTTTGACCCCCGCGAAGGCTTTACCCCCGAGCAGGTGGCGCAGAACTGGGCGCGCATTGGTGATTTCGACGGCGCGGTGCACCCGCAGGACAGTTTGCAGGCGCTGCAGCAGATGATGGAAAACCTGCAGAAGTACCCGCTAGGTTGAAATGGGTAATGACTGCGCAGACCTTTTGCCGGCTCGCGCAGAAGGGCACTTTATCCAGGCCATAAAAAAGGCCGCTGCAAGCCGCAGCGGCCAATCGAGACGTTAGATCAAGGAGCTTCAAAATCTACGTCGGTGAACCTCGCAGGCCTGAAAGGCGGGGGGAGAGCCCTTCATGCCGGCCAGTGAGTGAAGAATAAGCGCTTGATCCCGTGGGAAAAATAGCCCCTTATGACATTCACCTTTACGTTTCGGGCAACAGTGAAGCTGCTGCTCAGGCGGCGGGCGAATAGCCCATGCGCCAGCTGGTCTCGCGCGCGGCCGCCAGCAACCGCAGTGCTGCGGGGCCGTGTTCGTCGGCATGGAAGATCGACGTCGGCCCGACCACGGTCATCACCGCTGCAACCTGGCCCATGGCATTGAAAACCGGTGCCGAGAGCGCGTCCACGCCCGGCATCAACAGGCCGTGCACATGGTGCAGGCCACGTTCGCGAATGCCTGCCAGCAGCGCCTGGTAGTGGTCGGCATCGTGCCCCAGGGCAGCCAGCTCACGGTCACGCAACTCTACGGTTTCGCGCTCGGGCAGGTAGGCAGCGAACACCAGCCCGGTAGACGAGCTAAGCAGTGGCAGCACCGAGCCGATTTGCGTTACCACCGTGACTGCACGTACCGCCGGTTCGATGCTGACCACGGTCGCACCCTGGTTACCCCACACGGCAATGAAGCAGCTTTCATTCAGTTCGTCGCGCAGTTGCGACAGCGGCAGCGCGGCTATTTTCAGCACGTCGATGCTGCCAAGCGCCGCC
Source organism: Pseudomonas sp. BN607 (assembly GCF_029871175.1). Classification (NCBI taxonomy): domain Bacteria; kingdom Pseudomonadati; phylum Pseudomonadota; class Gammaproteobacteria; order Pseudomonadales; family Pseudomonadaceae; genus Pseudomonas; species Pseudomonas sp. BN607. The sequence continues at coordinate 377,968 of NZ_SSOE01000056.1, read as the reverse complement.
AGCCCCACCCGCAGTGCCTCACGCCCCAGGCCGTAATGGTTGGTGGCGGCATCCTGCTCGGCAAAGCCGCTGGCGATCAACGCCTGCAGGTAACGGTGCACCTTGCTTGCCGGCATCTGCACATGCTCTGCCAGGCGTGACAGCGAGGTGGACGGGGACAGTTCGGCAAGGGCTTTGAGGATGTCGGTGCCGACCTCCGCCGAGCGGACTTTCTGCTTGCCGTTATCGGCGGGGGAGCTGGCTTTGGTCATGGACATCTTCTTCTGCATTTTTCAAGTCGGGCCTTTATAGCTTGACGCCATGCGCGTAGCAAATTACGTTATTCGTAATCTGATTACGATAAAAACAATGCAGACGCGCTGCCACCCCACCTCGGGGCAACAGCCAGCTGCCCGCAACGGCTCGGCCAGAGCCCGGAGGCACCGATGACTCGCGACCCCTCACCCGACCTTCACTACCTCAGCGGCTTCGGCAACGAATTTGCCAGCGAAGCCCTGCCAGGGGCCTTGCCGGTTGGGCAGAACTCGCCGCAGAAGGCGCCCTACGGGTTGTATGCCGAACTGCTTTCGGGCACAGCGTTCACCATGGCCCGCAACGAGCTGCGCCGTACCTGGCTGTACCGTATTCGCCCCTCTGCATTGCACCCGCGTTTCGAGCGCCTGGCGCGTCAGCCGCTGAGTGGGCCGTTGGGGGGCATCAATCCCAACCGCCTGCGCTGGAGCCCACAGCCGATTCCCGGCGAGCCGACCGACTTCATCGAGGGCTGGCTGCCGATGGTGGCCAACGCGGCGGCAGAAAAGCCGGCTGGTGTCAGTATCTATATCTACCGCGCCAACCGCTCCATGGAGAGGGTGTTCTTCAACGCCGATGGCGAACTGCTGCTGGTGCCGGAACTGGGCCGCCTGCGCATCGCTACCGAACTGGGGGTGATGGAGGTCGAACCACTGGAAATTGCAGTGATCCCGCGCGGCATGAAGTTCCGTGTCGAACTGCTCGATGGCCAGGCCCGTGGCTATATCGCCGAAAACCATGGGGCACCACTGCGTCTCCCGGACCTGGGCCCGATCGGCAGCAACGGCCTGGCCAACCCGCGCGACTTCCTTACCCCGGTAGCGCACTACGAAGAGGCCGCAGGGCCGGTGCAACTGGTGCAGAAGTTCCTGGGCGAGCACTGGGCCTGCGAGCTGCAGCACTCGCCGCTGGACGTGGTCGCCTGGCACGGCAGCAACGTGCCGTACAAGTACGACCTGCGCCGCTTCAACACCATTGGCACGGTCAGCTTCGATCACCCGGACCCGTCGATCTTCACCGTGCTGACCTCGCCGACCAGCGTGCATGGCCTGGCCAACATGGACTTCGTGATCTTCCCGCCACGCTGGATGGTGGCCGAGAACACCTTCCGTCCACCTTGGTTCCACCGCAACCTGATGAACGAATTCATGGGCCTGATCAATGGCGCCTACGATGCCAAGGCCGAGGGCTTCGTGCCGGGCGGTGCGTCGCTGCACGGGGTGATGAGCGCCCATGGTCCCGACGCCGAAACCTGCGAAAAAGCCATTGCCGCCGACCTGGCACCGCACAAGATCGACAACACCATGGCCTTCATGTTCGAGACCAGCCAAGTGCTGCGCCCGAGCCTGCAAGCCCTTGAATGCCCGCAATTGCAGGCCGACTACGATAGTTGCTGGGCGACCTTGCCGAGCACCTTCAACCCGAACCGGAGATAACCCATGAACCACACTGCCAATGCCCGTAGCTGGGTCGAGCACGCCAACGGGCACAGCGACTTCCCGCTGCAGAACCTGCCCATGGGTATCTTCAGCCGGCCGGGTGAAGCCAGGCGCTGTGGCGTGGCCATCGGCGACGCAATCCTCGACCTGGAAGCGGCGCTGGCCGCCGGCCTGTTCGACGGCGCCGCCAAGGCCGCCGTCGAGGCTACCCAGGGCGGGGCGCTGAACGCATTCTTCGCGTTGGGGCGCAATGCGCGCGTGGCTCTGCGCGAGCGCCTGCAGGTATTGCTTGGCGAACACAGCGAACACCAGGCGGCGCTGAAGCCGCTGCTGTATCTGGCCAGCGACTGCCAGTTGCATGTACCGGCGCAGATCGGTGACTACACCGACTTCTACGTGGGTATCGAGCACGCCAAGAACGTGGGCAAGCTGTTCCGCCCCGACAACCCGCTGCTGCCTAACTACAAGTACGTCCCGATCGGTTACCACGGCCGTGCTTCGACCATTCGCCCTTCGGGCACCGATGTGCGTCGGCCAAAAGGCCAGACCTTGCCGGCCGGGCACACTGAGCCGAGCTTCGGCCCCTGTGCGCGGCTGGACTACGAGCTGGAACTGGGCATCTGGATCGGCCAGGGCAACGAGATGGGCCAGGCCATTCCGGTAGGCGATGCCGCCGAGCACGTAGCCGGCCTGTGCCTGCTCAATGACTGGTCGGCGCGCGACATCCAGGCCTGGGAATACCAGCCATTGGGGCCGTTCCTGTCCAAGAGCTTCATTACCACGATCTCGCCATGGGTGGTCACTGCCGAAGCGCTGGAGCCGTTCCGCTGCGCCCAGCCTGCCCGCCCGGAAGGCGACCCGCAGCCACTGTCCTACCTGCTGGACAAACGCGACCAGGCCGGGGGTGCATTTGACATCGAACTGGAAGTACTGCTGCTGACCGAGCGCATGCGCGAGCAGGGTGTTGCCCCACACCGCCTGACCCTGAGCAACACCCGCAGCATGTACTGGACCGTAGCGCAGCTGGTGGCGCACCACAGCGTCAATGGCTGCCAGCTGCAGCCGGGCGACCTGTTCGGTTCTGGCACGCTGTCGGGCGCCACGCCAGGTTCGTTCGGCAGCCTGCTGGAGATCACCGAAGGCGGCAAGCTGCCGGTGGAGCTGGCCAGTGGCGAGGTGCGCAAGTTCCTCGAGGACGGTGACGAGATCATCCTGCGGGCGCGCTGCGCGCGTGACGGTGTGGCCAGCATCGGTTTCGGCGAATGCCGTGGCACGGTTGTCGCGGCCAACTGAGGAGGCTAGGGCATGGAGCTGTACACCTACTACCGTTCCACCTCGTCCTACCGGGTGCGCATTGCCCTGGCACTGAAGGGGCTGGCTTACCAGTCACTGCCGGTCAACCTGCTGCAAGGTGGGCAGCGAGATGCGGGCTATGTTGCCGTCAACCCGCAGGGGCGGGTGCCTGCCTTGCGCACCGATGGCGGTGATTTGCTGGTGCAGTCACCTGCGATCATCGAATACCTGGAAGAGGTTTATCCACAGCCTGCGCTGCTGCCGGCCATGGCCGAGGTGCGTGCCAAGGCGCGAGGCGTGGCAGCGATCATAGGCTGCGACATTCACCCGCTGCACAATGTCAGCGTGCTCAACCGGCTGCGCGAGGCAGGCCATGACGAGGGACAGGTCAGCGACTGGATCGATCACTGGATCAGCCAAGGGCTGGCGGCAGTGGAGCAACTGATTGGCGATGAAGGCTTCTGCTTTGGCGATACGCCAGGGCTGGCGGATGTGTACCTGATCCCGCAGCTGTACGCCGCCGAGCGCTTCAATGTCGACCTCGGCGGCTTCCCGCGTATTCGGCGGGTTGCCGCACTGGCAGCCGTTCACCCGGCCTTCGCCAGTGCCCATCCCGCCCGGCAGCCGGACAGCCCGGCTCAGTGAAGTGAACGGTTCGCGACCGGGAGCTTGCCGATACGCTCGGACAGCTTCAGGCGCTGGACCGGGTCTTCGGTCAGCAACAACGCATGCTCCAGGTCGAAGCGCTCGGCCTGTGGGCAATCCAGGTGTTGGTAGAGCGAGGCGCGGGTCATATAGTCGCTCACCTGCACCGGGCCCAGTTGCATCACCCGCTCCGCATCGATCAGCGCCGCCAGGTGGTTGTCGTTACTGATGTGCAGCTGGCGCAGGTTACGTGACAGGCGTTGCAGCATCTGCAAAGGGCTGGCGCCGCGCATATGCTCTGCTGTCAGCGCCACGTGCGGGCCGAACTGGCGCGCCAGCAACTCGCGGCAATCGCTGGGGTACAAACGTCGGCCGCCACAGGGGTCCAGCAGGTGGTCGGCCCCCGGTACGCGGAGCAGGAAATGCCCAGGGAAGCCCACGCCCTCCAGCGGGATGGACAGGCGCCGCGCCAGCTCCAGAGCAAGGATTGCCAGCGTCAGCGGTTGGCCACGGCGGCGCTGCAGCACCTTGTCCATCATCGCTGCGTGCGGGCGCAAGGGGTGGTATTCATCCTGCTGGAAACCCAGTGCGTTGAGCTGGCGCAGCAGCGGCTGGGCCAGTTCGCCCAGCGGCAGCATGGGCAGACTGGTGCTGATCTCGCGCTGCAGTTCGTGCACGTGGGCAAGGCTGGCTGCGGGCTCGACGCTGCGGTCGTGCTCGGCAGCTATCCACAATGCGGCTTCCAGCACGGCGACAGGCTCGCGTTCCAGGCAGGCCAGGCAGGCTTGACGTGGGTTCATGGGGTTTCTCCACACACGCTTGAGTATTAGCCGTGGCGCGCGGTTTCGTCCAGTGGTCCGGCGGCGGCACCGGCCCCGGGGCCGTGCCTATACTGGAGTAAGCACCTCGTGGGGGCCTGTCGATGTTCGCACTGATGCAAAGCACCCGTACTCAGTCACTGCACTTGTTCAACGACCCGGCTACGGGCCTGAAAGCGGTGGTGGCGATCCACAGCGAGCAGTTGGGGCCGGCGATGGGCGGTTGCCGCTACCTGCCGTATGCCGATGACGAAAGTGCCATGACCGACGCCATCCGCCTGGCCCAGGGCATGAGCTACAAGGCGGCCCTGGCGGGTTTGCCGCTGGGTGGCGGCAAGGCGGTGATCATGCGTAACCCGCATGTGGAAAACCGCGCCGCGCTGTTCGAAGCCTTTGGCCGCTTCATCGATACCTTGCATGGGCGCTTCATCATTGCCGTGGACAGCGGCACCTCTACCCTGGACATGGACTGCATCGCCCAGAGCACGCCGCATGTGACCAGTACCACTGCTTCGGGTGACCCCTCACCGCATGCGGCGATGGGGGTATTCGCCGGTATCAGGGCAACAACCTCATTCCGCCTTGGCAGTGATGATTTGCGCGGCCTGCGGATCGCGATTCAAGGGTTGGGCAATGTCGGTTATGCGCTGGCCGAGCAACTGCACGCGGTAGGCGCGGAGTTGCTGGTCAGCGACCTCGACCCGGGGCGTGTGCGGCTGGCGATGGAGCAGTTCGATGCAAAGCCTGTGACCAACGATGCGTTGCTCAGCACCCCTTGCGATATTTTTGCGCCATGCGGCGTGGGGCCGGTATTGAATGGGCAGAGCGTGATGCAGCTGCGGTGTGCGGCAGTGGCGGGGGCGGCGAACAACCAGTTGACTACCTTGCAGGTGGCCGACCAGCTGGAGTCGCGCGGGATACTGTATGCGCCTGACTATGTCATCAATGCTGGCGGGCTGATCTATGTGGCGCTAACCCATCGTGGCGAAGACCTGGGCACCATCACCGCGCACCTGGCGCGGATACCTACGCGGCTGACCGAAGTGTTCGGCCATGCGCAGGCAGAGAAGCGCTCGCCGGCGCGAGTGGCGCAGATGCTGGCGGAGCGATTGCTGTACGGGTAACGAGGCCTGGGCAGGCCTACTCTGCTGCTGGCGCTTCGAGCAACTCGGCCAACGCATCCGGCTGGCTTTTGAACGCCCGGGCGAACACATCGCGGTTCTTGGCCATGTAGATACCGGCTTCCTCGACCTGCTGCTCGGTCAGCGACGGCACCGCCTTGTGCAGCACTTCGGCCAGGCGCTCGGCCAGTTCGAGCATTTTGTCGTGACGGTCTGCTTCGGCCTTATCCATGAACAAGCGCTCCGGGTCGCGGCTGCTGCGGTACACCACTTCGACGGCCATTCATCACCTCTATGCCTTTTTGCTGGTTGTGTTGCGATTTACTGTATCGATATACAGTAATGGCAATACGGGTTGGTTCGCAAGCAGAAATTGTAGCCTGGCATAGACCGAGCGCTGCGCGCGCCTTTGCCTGTCAAAGCCGGTCGCTTTTTTGCAACCCGCCATGCCTCAAGGTGCCTTGCGGCAATCGGTCGCCTTCCAAGACAGGGGCCTGGCCCTTTAACTGCATGGCACAAGCGTCACATCAGCGACGCATCATCCTTAAAGACGTATCGGGGAATGGAACATCGTGAACATCAAATGGGCAGAAAAGCTGCGCAAGGGCCTGCACGGCTCGGCTGACTCGCTGGGTAACCTGTGCGTCGAGGCCTTCCATTACCTGGCGCTGTTCGGCATTGGCGCGATTACCGCTTATGCGGCGGTGGTCACCTTTCTGGACATGCTCGGCAAGGGCGGGATCAGCGTCGATGACATTCTGCTGCTGTTCATCTACCTCGAACTGGGGGCGATGGTCGGCATCTACTTCAAGACCAACCACATGCCGATCCGCTTTCTGCTGTATGTGGCAATCACCGCGCTCACTCGCCTGCTGATCGGCGATGTTTCGCACCACAAGGCACCGGACGAGGGGCTGCTGTACCTGTGTGGGGGCATCCTGCTGCTGGCGTTCTCGATCCTGGTGGTGCGCTACGCCTCGTACCGCTACCCCTCGACCAAGGTGCTGGATGCCAACGGCAAGGACGTAGGGGAGGGCAAGTAGGCCTCAGTTGGCCATGAATGGGCGCTGACCGTGACCGGCGTCGCGGGTCAGCGCTGCCAGTACCTGCATGGGGTTCTGCCCCAGTTCGATGGCCAGGCCCAGGCGGATGCTGTCGATCACCCGCTGCAGGCGCACTGGGTCGTTGCGTTGAGCCTGGGTGATGAGGCGCTTGGCCACCACGCCGGCGTCGTCGGACAGGGTCAGCATGATGCTGCCGTCGAGGTTCGCAATGCTCAGGTTCACCCGATATTCGGGAGCGAATGCTGCACTGATTCGTTCGAATGGGTTGTTCATGGTCTTGCTTCTGCGGTGAGTGAGTGCAGAGGTTGACCGGGATGTTCGCACGTTGGTTCAGTGCCATTGATCGGCACAAACGAAAACGCCCGGCTCAAGGCCGGGCGTTTGGCATTGTCGATCAGGCGTCGGGGTCACTCAGTTCCAGGGCGCCGCGCTTGCTGCGCAGCTTGCCGTAGAAGTGTTCCAGCGCATGGTTGAGTTTGGTGGCTGCACCGTCGACTGCCTGGTCCAGCGAAGTGGCGGTGTGGGTCACGGAAATCGGCTGGTGGCCTTTGGGGCGAGCCTCCATCTGGCAGCGTTTGTCATGCGGTCCGGGCTTGGCGCCGTTCTCGTCGCGCAGGTGCACCTCGATGCGGGTGAGGTCGTCCTCGTAGCGCTCAAGTGAGCTTTCCAGTGTACTGCGGACCCACTGGTCGAGCCGGGCGTTACCTTCGAAATGGTTGCTGCTGTTAACCTGGATTTGCATGATTCAATCCTTATTCAGCTTGCTCGCATGGAGGCGCTGCCAGGTCCTTGAGACCCTTGGAATTTCTGCGCCTCTTGACTCTAAGGTCAGGCAACCGCGCAACGAATTCAAGCCCTTTTTGAAAATAAATTTCTTGTTGCACATCCCCCTTGCAAGACCGCTGGCGTGCACCCCTACGATGTAGCTTTGCTTATGAGAATTGAAATCATTAGTATTGCAATCCCGAACACGCCCGGACCTTCGCCATGACGCGCAACACTGCCGGCCTTCCGCTCAGCTACCGCCTGGCCGTGACCTCACGCAGCCTGGCTGCGCTGCTGGGTGGCTACCTGCTGGCGTCCATGGCCAGCGCCTGCATCGCCCTTGTGGCACCGTTGCCCAAGGTCGATGCCACGCTCACTGGCCTGTTGCTTTCGTTCGTCTTCTACCTGCTGGCATTCATCTGGTGCTTTGCCTGCCGCAGCGCCTGGCGGGCCTGGCTTGGCGTGCTGGCGCCAAGCCTGTTGCTGGGCATGATCAGCGCCGTTGCCTACTGGATGAAAAACCCATGAAAGAAGGCTTCCGCCAGGCCATGGCCTGGCTGCACACCTGGACCGGGCTGATCTTCGGTTGGCTGCTGTTCGCCATTTTCCTCACCGGCACGCTGTCGTACTTCAAGGAGGAGATTACCCAATGGTCTCACCCCGAGGTTCGCAGCCACGCGCTGGACCCGGCCCGTAGCTTGGGGATGGCCCAGCGTTACCTGGAGCAGAATGCCGGGCATTCCAGTAACTGGTTCATCCGCCTGCCCAACGAGCGCGAGGCCGCGTTGACCGTGGGTTACCGTGACCCGAATGGCGGGCGGCGCGGCTTCGCCAGCAAGACCCTCGATACCCAGACCGGCCAGCCGGTGGAAGCACGCGACAGCAGGGGGGGCGAGTTCTTCTACCGCTTCCATTTCCAGTTACAGATGCCGTACCCGTTCGGTCGCTGGCTGTCGACTTTCTGCGCGTTCATCATGCTGCTGGGGCTGGTCACCGGCATCATCACCCACAAGAAGATCTTCAAGGAGTTCTTCACCTTCCGGCCCGGCAAGGGCCAGCGCTCTTGGCTGGATGGGCACAACGCCATAGGTGTGCTGGTGCTGCCATTCCACCTGATGATCAGCTACAGCAGCCTGGTGTTGTTCATGTACATGGTGATGCCAGCGGGCATCATGGCCAGCTATGGCAATGACACTGACAAATACTTCAACGACCTGTTCGGCCGTGACGATGCGCCCAAGGCAGCCCAGGTAGCCACGCCGCTGGTGGCGCTGCCAAGCCTGTACGCCAAGGTGCAGGAACTGCAGCCAGGCGCGCGGATCGGTAGCATCCAGGTGCAGAACCCGGGCGACAGCAATGCCCGCGTCACCTTCAGCCAGTCGGCCGCTGACCACGTGGCCTACCGGCGCAGCGCCAACTGGACCTTCGATGGCGCCAACGGCGCGCTGCTCAGCCAGGGCAAGCCAGAGAGCGGGGCGATGATGACTGCCTTCAGCTTCGCCGGGCTGCACATGGGCAACTTCGCCGGGCCCTGGCTGCGCTGGCTGTACTTTTTCTTTGGTGTTTCCGGTACTGCGGTGATCGGCACCGGCCTGGTGATGTGGCTGGGCAAGCGCCAGCTCAAGCATGCCAAAAACGCGCACATGCCAGGGGAGCTGCGCCTGGTCGAGGTGCTCAATATCGCCAGCATGAGTGGCCTGCTGCTGGCTGTGGCGGGCTTCTTCTGGGCCAACCGGCTAATCCCGACCGGCGTTGAAGGCCGCGCCGACTGGGAGGTCAATGTCTTCTTCATGGCCTGGGGCCTGTCACTGGTGCATGCCGTGCTGCGCAGCGGGCGCCGAGCCTGGGGCGAGCAACTGGCACTGGGCGCGTTCGCCTTTACCTTGCTGCCGCTGCTCAATGGCCTGACCACCGGCCGCGGTCTGAATCAGTCGCTGCCCGCGGGTGATTGGTCCATGGCCGGTTTTGACCTGACGGCGCTGGGCACCGGGCTGTTCCTGGCCTGGCTGGCCGGCAAGATGCTACGCAGCCCCAAGCCTATGGCCAGGCGCGCGCCGCGTGCGGCAGAAAAAACGGCGGCTGAACCGGTGCAGGCAAGCTGATGCTGGGTAACGCACTGATCGCCTTTGCAGGTTTCGTCGCCCTGTGCCTGGCCATGGAAAAGCACTTCAAAGACCTGCTCGGGCGCAAGCCGCGGCCCAGGCAGTTGCGCCTGTTACGCGTGACCGGTTGGTTGCTGCTGGCGCTGTCGCTGGTGCTCAGCGTGCACCTGCGGGGCTGGGCCCATGGCCTGGTGGAGTGGGCGGCGGTCATCATGGCCGGGGTGACCCTTTGGGTGTTCGGCCTGCCGTACCAGCCGCGCCTGCTGCTGGGCCTGGCCGCCGCCAGCGCGGTGCTGGGCCCGCTGCTGGCCGTGTTTGCCGTGTGACCCCGTGAGCGACCAGAGGGATATCATCGAGCCCGACGCCGACAGTGCTGGCGGGCGTGCCCGTTTCGTCCAGGTATTCCAGGCCCAGCGTGCGCGCATGGAAGCGCTGGTCAGCCGCCGGGTTGGCTGTCGCGCCACGGCATCGGACCTGGTCCAGGAGCTGTTCCTGCGTTTCTGGCGCCGCCCCGAGGTCAAGGTCGAGGCGCTGGATACCTACCTGCTGCGCTGCGCCGGCAACCTGGCCATTGACCACCTGCGCAGCGAGGGCAGCCGCGAGCGCGTGGCCGAAGCGGCGTTGCCGGTGGATGAAGCGGCCATGGCCCTTGCCCCGGATCAGGCCGTAGAAGTTGACCATGATTTGCAGCGTATCGAGGCCGCCTTGCGTGCCTTGCCCGAGCGTACTCGGCAGATTTTCCTGCTGAACCGTGTCCACGGCTGCAAGTACGGCGAGATAGCCAAGGCCATGCAACTGTCCCAGAGCGCAGTGGAAAAGCATATGATGCGCGCGCTCGAAGCGTGCAAGGCGAGTATCGCCGAGCCCCCGTCCACCCCACGCCGGCCAGGGAGTGCCCATCGATGAGCCGTTTACCGCCGATCACCGAGGCGCAGTCGCAGGCGGCCCTGCACTGGCTCAGCCGCATCAACGAGCAGCCTGGGCAAGCCGAGGGGGCGGCGTTCAAGCGCTGGTTGCTGGCCGACCCTGGCCACCGTGCCGCCTATGACCAGGCCCAGGCGCTATGGCAGCAGAGTGTTGCTCCGGCGGCACGCTTGGCTGATGAAGAGCATGAAACCCTGCAACGCTACCTTGATGCCATGGCCAGACCAGCAGCCAGGCGCCCATGGCGGCAACGGGTCGCGGCGCTGGCTGTGGCGGCCTGCCTGGTACTGGCTGTGAGCGTTGCGGGTGGCTGGCACCCCGCTTACTGGCTGCAGGACTTGCAGGCCGACTACACCACAGGCGGGCAGATTCGCCAGGTGACCCTCGCTGACCAGTCACAGGTGACGCTGGATGCGGACAGCGCGATAGCGATCGATTTCGCACACGGCGAGCGCCGCGTGCGGCTGTTGCATGGCGCCGCGTTTTTCCAGGTAAGCCATACCGGTGAGCCGTTCCTGGTCGAATCTGGCGGGGGGGAGGTGCGGGTGCTGGGTACCCAATTCGAGGTGCGTGAGCAAGACGAGGGTGCCCAGGTGACGGTGCGCAGCGGGCGTGTGGCGGTCAGCCCGATGGCGGGCGCGGTGGCGCGCGAGCTGACGGCTAACCAGCAGGTGGCTTATGCCGCGGGAAAACTGGGCGACACCCAGCAAGTGGACAGCGACAACCGCCTGGCCTGGCGCCAGGGTTGGTTGAATTACTACCAGGTACCGTTGGCGCAGGTGGTCGAGGACCTGGGGCGTTATTACCCGGGGCGCATCCTGCTGCTGGATGATGAATTGGCCAAGCGCAAGGTCAGCGGCAGTTTCCCGGTGGCCGAGCCACTGCTGGCGCTGGATTCACTGGGCAAGGTGATGGGTTTTTCGCGGCAGACGGTGCTGGGGCGACTCACCTTGGTTCAGTGATTACCGGCGCGGTGGCCCTTGCGGAGCACCAGGCGGCTCCTGCAGAGGCGGGCCCAGAAAAAATATTTTCAGATAACGGGTGAGGTAACAGGACGTGGCATCCGTGTAATGAGTGGAAGTGCGATTCATTCGCAGTCATAACCCTCTCACAGGTCAGCGTCCATGAAGTTCTCCCCGCGTTGCGTCCCCCTCTGGTTCGGCCTTGCCATGCTCCCGGCCATCGTCGTCGCTCCTTTGGCGAGCGCTGTCGAGCAACAGCAGGCCTACGCATTCGACCAGCCGGCCCAGCCACTGGCCCAGGCCCTCAACGCCTTCAGCCGCCGCGTGGGCCAAAGCGTGGTCTACACCGTCGAATTGCCCGCTGTGCAGGCCCCGGCGCTGAACGGCAGCTACAGCGCCGAACAAGCGCTGCAACAACTGCTGGTTGGCAGTGGGCTGGCCTGGCGTCGGCTGGACGCGCGCACCCTGACCCTGGAGGCGGTGGATACCTCTGGCGCCCTCAATCTGCAGGCCACCACCGTTACCTCGCAACTGGACATCGACAGCTACCAACCCCCGGCAACGGCCTCGATCATGCGCGGCCAGGGCCCGAACCAGGACATCCCCCAGGCAATCAACGTGGTCCCGGCCCAGGTCATCCGCGACCAGGCCCCGCGTAACCTCGATGACGCCCTGGCCAACGTGAGCGGCATCACCCAGGGCAACAACTTCGGCGGCACGTCCGATACCGTGATGAAGCGCGGCTTTGGCGACAACCGCGACGGCTCGATCATGCGTGACGGGATGCCCATCGTGCAGGGCCGCAGCCTCAATGCCAGTACCGAACGGGTCGAAGTGCTCAAGGGGCCGGCCTCCCTGCTGTACGGCATCCAGGACCCGGGCGGGGTCATCAACGTGGTCAGCAAGCGCCCGCAACTTGAGCGATACAACGCCCTGACCGTGCGGGGTTCGACCTACGGCAGTGGCAAGAACGGCAGTGGCGGCGGGTTCGACAGTACGGGCGCGCTGGGCGACAGCGACTTCGCCTACCGGCTTATCGTCGACCATGAAGACGAGGATTACTGGCGCAACTACGGCGTGCACCGCGAATCGCTGGTGGCGCCGTCGCTGGCCTGGCTGGGCGAGGATACCCAGGTTGTGCTGGCCTACGAGCACCGTGAATTCCTATACCCGTTTGACCGCGGCACGGCGTTCGGCGCAAACGGCCATCCGCTGGACATCCCAGCCACGCGGCGCCTGGACGAGCCTTTCAACGACATGGAAGGGCGTTCCGACCTGTACCGCCTGGAGGTCGACCACCAGTTGGCCGATGACTGGAAGCTGCACTTCGGCTACAGCTTCAACCGCGAGACTTACGATGCCAGCCAGGTTCGCGTGACCGGCGTCAACGAAACCCAAGGCACGCTGACACGCAGCATCGACGGCACCCACAACGCCATGAGCCGTGACCAGTTCGTGACCCTGAGTCTCAATGGTAATGTCGAGCTGGCGGGGATGCAGCATGACCTGCTGTTCGGCATCGACCATGAAGACCGCAAGATCTTTCGCGGTGACCTGATTCGCCAGACACCACAGTCCACGTTCAGTTATCTGGACCCGGTCTACGGACAGGAAGTGGAGGGCTCCAACGTACGAGCCAGCGACAGCGACCAGACCGACAAGCTACGCACCGATGCGCTGTTCGTGCAGGACGCGCTGCACCTCGATGAGCACTGGATCCTTGTAGCAGGTGCGCGTTTCCAGCAGTACGACCAGTACGCTGGCCGGGGTCGCCCGTTCAAGGCCAATACCGACATCAGTGGCCAGGCCTGGGTACCCCACGCCGGTATCGTTTACAAAGTCGACGACCAGCTCTCGTTCTATGGCAGCTACAGCGAGTCGTTCAAGCCCAACTCGACCATCGCGCCGCTGACCGGCAATGTCGTGCTCGACTCCTCGGTGGCACCTGAGGAGGGCAAGTCGTGGGAGCTGGGCGCCAAGTTCGACATGCCAGGCCGCATCACAGGCACCCTGGCCTTGTTCGATATCACCAAGCGCAATGTACTGGTCTCGAACTTTGACGCCATCACCCGCGAGACGGTCTACAGCAATGCGGGTGAAGTCAGTTCACGCGGTGTGGAACTCGACGTGACCGGCCAGCTCAGCGAGCGCTGGAGCCTGATCGGCAGCTATGCACTGACCGATGCCAAGGTAACCAAGGATCCTGATCTTGAGGGCAATCGCCTGCAGAACGTGGCCCGGCACAGCGGCTCGCTGTCGGCGGTGTATGACTTTGGCAGCCTGTTCGGGGGTGACCGGCTGCGCTTCGGTGCCGGCGCCCGCTATGTGGGCGAACGTTCGGGTAACGCGACCAACACCTTCGACCTGCCGAGCTATACCGTTGCCGATGCATTCGCCACCTACGAGACCCAACTCGACGAACATAACGTGCGCCTGCAATTGAACGTGAAGAACCTGTTCGACAAGGTGTATTACAGCTCGGCGGTGAACCAGTACTTTGTGGCGATTGGCGATGCGCGGCAGGTCAGTTTGTCGAGCACCTTCGAGTTCTAGGTCAATGGGGCCGCCGAGCGGCCCCGGTTTCAGCTGAAAAAGGCCTTGCGGTATTCGCCAGGTGTGGCCCCCAGGGCTTGGCGAAACCGGTTGCTGAAATGGCTGGCACTGGCAAACCCGCACAACAGGGCAATTTCCCCCAGCGGCATCACCCCCAGTCGCAACAGCTGGCAAGCGCGGTGCAGCCGCCGGGCCAGGAGGTACTGGTGCGGCGGCAGCCCGAAGCTTGCGCGGAACATGCGCGCAAAATGGTATTCGGACAGGTTGCATCGCAACGCCAGCTCGCCCAGGGTAACGGGCTGGTCCAGGTGGGCTTCGATGTAGTCGACCAGTTGCCTGCGCAGGTTAGGTGCCAGCCCGCCTTTCAGGCGCAGGCCGTGGCGCAGGCCCACTTGGCTGAGCAGCGCATGGTCGACGATTTCGTGCGCCAGGGTACTGGCCAGCAGGCGCTCGCCGGGCTCGTCCCAGTCCAGGCCGATCAGCTGGCGAAAGCGCCCGGCCTGCTGCGGATCATCGAGAAAGGTCGCTTCCTGTAGCTGCAGCTCACGCGGTTCACGGTCGAGCAGGCGCACGCAACCCAAGGCAAATTGCGCCTCGCTAACGTACAGGTGGGCCAGGCGAATGGCACCGTTCACCACCCAGTTCGACTCATGGCCGGCCGGCATGATGCACAGCTTGTCGGGTGCGCCCTTGTCGGCTGGCCGCTGGCGCCGGAAGGTGCCGGTGCCGTCGGCGATGTAGCACGACAAGGTGTGATGGCTTGGGGCCTGATAGTCGCGGGCATCGTCGCGGTTGTTCCACAACGCCGCCGCCAGCCCGTCGCCCAGATGCGCGCTCAGCTCCAGGCGGGCGTGGGGCGAGGCATGCATGGCGTTGAACACTTGCAACTGGGTGAATGGGGTCATGAGCAGTTCCTCTGAGGGCCATCCTACTGCGCCGTGGGCTGGCGCACAGCCACCTGGGGGAGAAATGCGCAAGTTTGTGCAAGCGCAAGGTGTCGGGCAGGGCGAACACTGATTGCACTGGCGAGGGCCGTACCCTCGATCGCCTGAGGATCCGTAACGATGAACCTGTCACTCTATTTGCTCACTGTTTTGATCTGGGGCACCACCTGGATCGCCCTGAAACTCCAACTGGGGGTGGTCGCCATTCCCGTTTCGATCGTCTACCGCTTCGCCCTGGCCGGCCTGATCCTGTTCGCCTTCCTGCTGCTCACCCGCCGCCTGCAGCCAATGACCAAGCGCGGCCACCAGATCTGCCTGGCCCAGGGCCTGTGCCTGTTCTGCGTCAATTTCATCTGCTTCCTCAGCGCCAGCCAGTGGATCGCCAGCGGGCTGATCGCCGTAGTGTTCTCTACCGCCACCCTGTGGAACGCCCTTAACGCGCGGATATTCTTTGGCCAGAAGATCGCTGGCAATGTGCTGGGGGGTGGGGCCCTGGGCTTGCTCGGCCTGGGCCTTTTGTTCTGGCCCGAACTGTCACACCACGCAGCAAGCCGCGAGACATTGTACGGCCTTGGCTTGGCCCTGCTCGGTACGCTGTGCTTCTCGGCCGGCAACATGCTGTCGAGCATGCAGCAGAAGGCCGGGCTCAGGCCCATGACCACCAACGCCTGGGGCATGGTCTACGGGGCGCTCATGCTAGGGCTGTTCTGCGTAGTCAGCGGCGTGCCGTTCAGCATGGAGTGGAATGCGCGGTATATCGGCTCGCTGTTGTATCTGGTGGTGCCAGGGTCGGTGATTGCCTTCACCGCCTACCTGACCCTGGTCGGGCGCATGGGGCCGGAGCGGGCAGCGTACTGCACCGTGCTGTTCCCGTTGGTGGCGTTGAACGTGTCGGCGGTGGCCGAGGGTTACCAATGGACGGCGCCGGCCTTGCTCGGCTTGGTGGCGGTGATGGCGGGGAATGTGCTGGTGTTTCGCAAGCCCCGGGCCAGGGTGGCTGAGGGGGTTGTGGTAGCCAAATAGCTGATGGTTGCGCCGGCCCTTTCGCGGGTTTGCCCGCGAAGCGGCCAGCACAGGCACTCCAGAACGGTCAGCCTTTCCACACCTGCGGGTTCACCAAGTCTCGCGGCCGCTCACCCAGCAACGCCGCACGCAGGTTATCCATCGCCCGGTTGGCCATGGCCGCACGGGTTTCGGCAGTGGCCGAACCAATGTGCGGCAAGGTCAGGGCATTGGGCAGTTTGAACAACGGCGAGTCGGTCAGTGGTTCTTTCTCGTACACGTCCAGGCCTGCTCCGCGAATGGTGCCATTCTGCAACGCTTCGATCAGCGCAGCTTCATCCACCACCGGCCCACGGGCGATGTTGATCAGGAACGCGCTCGGCTTCATCAGCTTCAACTCGCGAGTGCTGATCAGCTTGCGGGTGGCATCGGACAACGGCACCACGATGACCACGAAGTCGGCTTCGGCCAGCAGTTGCTCCAGGCTGCGGAACTGCGCGCCCAGCTCTTGCTCCAGCGCGGGCTTGCGGTTGTTGCCGCTGTACAGGATCGGCATGTTGAAGCCGAAGCGCCCACGGCGTGCCACGGCTGCACCGATGTTGCCCATGCCGACGATGCCCAGGGTCTTGCCATGCACGTCGCTGCCGAAGTGGGCCGGGGCCACGGTAGCCTGCCAGTTGCCGGCCTTGGTCCAGGCATCCAGCTCGGCGGTGCGGCGGGCGCAGCCCATGACCAGCGAGAAGCCCAGGTCGGCCGTGCTTTCGGTGAGCACGTCCGGCGTGTTGGTCAGGGCAATGCCGCGCTCGTTGAAGTAATCCAGGTCGTAGTTGTCATAACCGACCGACACGCTGGACACCACCTCCAGCTTGGCAGCGCCCTCGAGCTGGGCGCGGCCCAGCTTGCGGCCAACGCCGATCAGGCCGTGGGCTTCAGGCAGGGCCTCATTGAACTGGGCGTTGATGTCGCCCAGCTTGGGGTTGGGCATGATCACGTTGAAGTCTTGCTGCAGGCGCTCGGCCATGGCCGGGGTGATACGGCTGAAGGCCAGGACGGTCTTTTTCATCGGGCAACTTCTCTGCAAGGCGGTGGGACAAGGGTGGATTCTTCGCGGGTAAACCCGCACCCACAGGGTTTGTGCAGGCCTTGAGGGCAGCGCTGTACCTGTGGGCGCGGGCAGGTCCGCGAATGGGCCGACAATGGTTAGCAACCTACCATTGTCCAGCCCCGCAATGCAGCAGCTTTTTAGTTGGCGATCATCACCTGATGGGTTTTCAGGTCCGCCTCATGCGCGGCAAGAATCTCCGGCAGCGAGTTGCGCAGGTACTCGACCCAGGTCTTGATCTTGGCATCCAGGTACTGCCGCGACGGGTAGATGGCGTACAGGTTCAGCTCTTGCAGGCGGTATTCGGGCAGCACCCGTACCAGGCTACCGTCACGCAGGCCGTCGATGGCCGAATAGATCGGTAGCACGCCCACGCCCATGCCACTGCGGATCGCGGTCTTCATGGCGTCGGCGGTGTTGACCATGAACGGCGAGCTGGTGATGTTGACCATCTCCTGGCCTTCCGGGCCGTCGAACAGCCACTTCTCCAGCGGGATCACCGGGCTGACCATGCGCAGGCAGGCATGTTTCAGCAGGTCTGCAGGTTTGTGCGCCACCCCGTGGCGGGCAATGTAGGCCGGTGATGCGCAGACGATGCTGTAGGTAATGCCCAGGCGCTGCGAAACGAACCCCGAATCGGGCAGTTCGGTGGCCAGCACGATCGACACGTCATAGCCCTCGTCGAGCAGGTCGGGCACACGGTTGGCCATGGTCAGGTCGAAGGTGACGTCAGGGTGAGATTCGCGGTAGCGGGCGATGGCATCGACCACGAAGTGCTGGCCGACCCCGGTCATCGAATGCACCTTCAACTGCCCGGCCGGGCGCGCATGGGCGTCGCTGGCCTCGGCTTCGGCTTCTTCGACATAGGTCAGAATCTGTTCGCAACGCATCAGGTAGCGCTTGCCGGCCTCGGTCAGCGCAATGCGGCGGGTGGTACGGTTGAGCAGCCTTGTTTGCAGATGGGCTTCCAGGTTGGATACCGCCCGCGACACGTTCGCGGTGGTCGTATCCAGTTGCGCCGCAGCGGCGGTAAAGCTGCCTAATTGGGCTACGCAACTGAAAGCGCGCATGTTTTGCAGGGTGTCCATGGGTCACTCTCGATGTAGAGGACAAAATTGTGTCACGAAGTAACGTAAAAAAGATGAAAAGTTGTCTTCGACCAAAGGCGGATTATCGCTGTTTTGGTAACAAAGATTCGCAGGAATCTGCGCTTATCGCCAGTGCTGCTGCCCCCTAGAATTGCCCGGCCCCTTTACCTCATCCTCGGGAAATCGCAGCTGTGCCGCGTCGCATCATCAGAACGTTCAATGCGTTCAGTGCCTGTGCCCTTGCCCTCACCTTGAGCGGCTGTATCGGAACCTGGGGCATTGCCCCGCAAAGCAAGACGCTGCAAGCCAATACCTTGTCCACAGACGCGGCCATTCGCGAAGCCGCCACCGACGCCCACTGGCCTGACCAGCAGTGGTGGCACGCCTATGGCGACCCGCAGCTGGACCGCTGGATTGGCCTGGCCGTGGCCGGCAGCCCGAGCCTGGCCATGGCTGCGGCGCGGGTGCGCGAAGCCAAGGCCATGGCCGGTGTGGTCGAGTCGGCGGAAAAGCTCCAGGCCAACGGCCAGGCCACGCTCAAGCGCCACAACTGGCCGGAAGACCAGTTCTATGGCCCTGGCGCGCTGTCCGGTGCCAACACCTGGGACAACAATGCTGCCATCGGCTTCAGCTACGCCCTCGACTTGTGGGGCCGTGAACGCAATGCCAGCGAGCAGGCCGTGGACCAGGCGCACATGAGCGTGGCCGAAGCCCGCCAGGCGCAACTGGAACTGCAGAACAATGTGGTGCGTGCCTACATCCAGTTGAGCCTGCATTTTGCCCAGCGCGATATCGTCAGAGCCGAGCTGGAGCAGCAAGAACAGATCCTGGCCTTGGCCAAGCGCCGGCTGGATGCTGGCATCGGCACCCACTTCGAAGTCAGCCAGGCCGAAGCGCCGCTGCCGGAAACCCACCGCCAGCTCGATAGCCTGAACGAAGAGATTGCCCTGAGCCGCAACCAGCTGGCGGCACTGGCAGGCAAGGGCCCGGGCGAAGGCGCCCAGTTGCAGCGCCCGACCCTGGCCCTGGCTGCGCCGCTGAACCTGCCGTCGAGCCTGCCAGCCGAGTTGGTTGGCCAGCGCCCCGACGTGGTTGCCAGCCGCTGGCAGGTGGCCGCGCAGGCGCGGGGTATCGACGTCGCCCACGCCGGCTTTTTCCCCAACGTGGACCTGGTCGGCAGCCTGGGCTTCATGGCCACTGGCGGTGGGCCGCTGGAGTTCCTCACCGGGCGCAAGTTCAACTACAACGTCGGCCCGGCCATCAGCCTGCCGGTCTTCGACGGTGGCCGTCTGCGCTCGCAGTTGGGCGTGGCCTCCGCCGGCTATGACGTGGCCGTGGCGCGCTACAACCAGACTGTGGTCGGTGCGCTGAAAGACATCTCCGACCAGTTGATCCGCCGCGAGTCGATGAAAGAGCAGTCGCACTTTGCCGCCGAGTCGGTCGCCGCTGCGCAGAAAACCTACGACATCGCGATGATCGCCTTCCAGCGCGGCCTTACCGACTACCTCAACGTGCTCAATGCGCAAACCTTGCTGTTCCGCCAGCAGCAGGTGCAGCAGCAGGTGCAGGCCGCCCGCCTGGTCGCCCATGCCGAGTTGGTCACCGCCCTGGGCGGGGGCCTGCAGGCTGGCCAGGATGTGCCCGAGGAACAACGCCAGGCTGCGCCGAAAACCCCGGCGACCCTGGCCATTTTCGACAAGAAGCCGGATAACGCCGAATGAGTAGTTCCAGTCTGCCCGTGCGCTGGCTGCGAAGCCTGGAATGGCGTCGGGGCTTTTTTGCCTGGGCGCGCACCGACGGCGTGACCTGGGTCTACATCTTCAAAGTCCTGGCCGCCGCGTTCATCACTCTGTGGCTGGCCATGCGGCTTGAGTTGCCGCAACCGCGTACGGCGATGATCACCGTGTTCATCGTGATGCAGCCGCAAAGCGGGCACGTGTTCGCCAAGAGCTTCTATCGGGTGCTCGGCACGCTGGCCGGCTCGGCGATGATGGTGGCGCTGATCGCCATCTTTCCGCAGAACACCGAGCTGTTCCTGCCTAGCCTGGCGCTGTGGGTAGGGCTGTGCTCGGCCGGTGCCATGCGCTACCGCACTTTCCGCGCCTATGGCTTCGTGCTGGCCGGCTACACCGCGGCGATGATCGGCCTGCCGGTATTGCAGCACCCTGACCAGGCGTTCATGGCCGCAGTATGGCGGGTGCTGGAAATTGCCCTGGGCATCCTGGTGTCGACCTTCGTCAGTGCCGCGATTCTGCCGCAGTCGGCCAGTGCTGCCATGCGCAACGCCCTTTACCAGCGCTTTGGCGTATTTGCCGGGGTGGTGGTGGAGGCCCTGCGTGGCGACAGTCAAAAGGACCGCTTCGAGAGCAGCAACGTGCGCTTCGTGGCAGAGGCCGTGGGCCTTGAGAGCCTGCGCAACGTCACCGCTTTCGAAGACCCGCACATGCGCCGTCGCAGTGGCCGGCTGGTGCGCATGAACAGCGAGTTCATGGCCATCACCACCCGCTTCAATGCCTTGCACCGCTTGCTGGAGCGCCTGCGTGCCCGTGGCCCGCTGCAGATCGTCAGTGCCATCGAACCGGGCCTGAACACCCTTGTGGAGTTGCTGCAGCCCTATGTAGGCCGGGCGTTGACTGACGCCGATGCGCTGCGCCTGACCCTGGAGCTGGCGGCCTACAAGGAAGGCCTGCAGGCCCAGGTGCGTGGCCTGCGGGCCGAGTACCTGGCGACCGAGCCCAGCGAATCCGACCAGCTCGATTTCCACACCGCGTTCGAGCTGTTGTACCGCTTCGTGGACGAGATGTTCAGCTACGCCGAAACCCACGCCTCGCTGGCCGCGCACAAGCACGAGCGCGAGCGGTGGGACGAGCCCTACGTGGCGCAGACCAGCTGGCTGGTGTCGGCCGCCGCCGGTGTGCGCGCCTCGGCGGTACTGTTGCTGCTGGGCAGCTACTGGCTACTCAGCGACTGGCCAAGCGGTGCCATGATGACCTTGATCGCCACGGTTACCGTGGGCCTGTCGGCGGCCTCGCCGAACCCCAAGCGCATGTCCTTCCAGATGGCTTGCGGCACGGCGATCGGGGCCTTCGTCGGCTTCTTCGAAACCTTTTTCGTCTTCCCTTGGATCGATGGCTTCCCGTTGCTGTGCATGGTACTGGCACCCGTGTTCGTGCTTGGGGCATTCCTGTCGTCGCGCCCCGCCTATGCCGGTTACGGCATCGGCCTGCTGGTGTTCTTCGCCATTGGCTCGGTACCCAACAACCTTACCGTGTATGACCCGTACAGCTTCATCAACGACTACATCGGCATGGTCATTGGCATGTTCGTCTGTGCCGCCGCCGGGGCAATCATTCTGCCGCCCAATAGCCGCTGGTTGTGGAGCCGTCTGGAACAGGAGCTGCGCGAACAGGTGCTGTTCGCCATCAGCGGCCGCCTGCGCGGCATCGGCACGGCTTTCGAAAGCCGCACCCGCGACCTGCTGCACCAGGCCTATGGCCTGGCGGCCGGCAAGCCGCAGGTTCAGAGCCAGCTGATGGGATGGATGTTCACCGTGCTGGAAATCGGCCACGCGGTCATCGAGCTGCGCAAGGAGCAGGCCCGCGCACCGGTGCACCCGGCCTACGCCGAGTCGCAGCCCTGGCGCCAGGCCATTCGCGTGATGGGCCGCGCCCTGGCGCGGCTGTTCCTGCAGCCCAGTGCCAGCAACCACGAGCGCGCGCTGGTAGCGGTGGACCATGCGATTGCCCGCGTGCAGGCCACCGACGAGCCATTCGCCCGGCATTTTGATACCTCGGTGCTACGCCGGGCGCAAAGCTACCTGCACTTCATTCGTTCTTCCCTGCTAGACCCACAGTCGCCGCTGGTACCGGCGAAAGGATTGCACGATGCTCCCTGAAAGCATGCCCCGTGAAATCGCCTTCCATGGCGTGTACATGCCCACCATGACCTTGATGTTCCTGTTCGCCCTGGGCTTGGCCTGGGGCCTGGACCGGTTCATCGCCAGCCATGATGGCTACCGCTTCTTCTGGCACCCGGCGTTGCTGCGCCTGAGCCTGTTCGTCTGCTTGTTCGGCGCCATGGCGCTTACTGTCTACTGGTGAGAAACCCTCGATGAAAAAGTTCTTCAGCCTGATCGCCACCCTGCTGGTGCTGATCGCTGCCGTGGCCATCGGTCGCCAGTTGTGGCTGCACTATATGACTACCCCGTGGACCCGTGACGGCCGCGTGCGCGCCGATATCATCAATGTCGCTGCCGATGTGCCAGGCTACGTGGTGGAGGTGCCGGTGAAAGACAACCAGCGGGTGAAGAAGGGCGACCTGCTGATCCAGATCGATCCCGAGCACTACCAGCTGGCGGTCGACCAGGCCAAGGCGCTGGTCGCCTCGCGCAAGGCCACCTGGGAAATGCGCAAGGTCAACGCCAAGCGCCGTGCCGACATGGACAACCTGGTGATTTCCAGGGAAAACCGCGACGACGCCAGTAACATCGCCAACGCCGCCCAGGCTGACTACCAGCAGGCCCTGGCCGAATTGGCTGCGGCCGAGCTGAACCTCAAGCGCACCCACATCGTGGCCACGGTGGACGGCTACGTGACCAACCTGAATATCCACAAGGGCGACTACGCGCGCACGGGTGAAGCGGTCATGGCGGTGGTCGACGAGAACTCGTTCTGGGTGTACGGCTTCTTTGAGGAAACCAAGTTGCCTCACGTAAAGGTAGGCGACCAGGCCGAGCTGCAGATGATGAGCGGTGAGCGCATCAAGGGCCATGTGGAGAGCATCGCCCGCGGCATCTACGACCGCGACAACCCACAGAGCCGCGAGCTGATCGCCGACGTGAACCCGACCTTCAACTGGGTACGCCTGGCACAGCGGGTGCCGGTGCGCATTCACATCGATGAAGTGCCGGAAGGGTTCTTGTTGGCAGCGGGGACGACTTGTACGGTGGTGGTGAAGCCGAGCGCGGGGTGAGGTCTGCTGACTGATCAGCGGTTCACGCCGCCCCCACCAACACCGGCACCTCGACACGGTCGATGACCTTCGCGCTGATCGATGGGTCCAGCAACCGCCCCAACCGCGACAGGTGGCGGTGGCCCATGATGATCAGTTCGCAGTTCAGTTCCTGCGCCTTGGCCACAATGGCTTCAACCGGCTGGCCAGCCACCATGCGGCCCTGGCTGGTGAAACCGGCTTGCTGCAACTCGCGCACGGCCTCGGCTACGGCGTGGTCGGCATGCTGCTGTTCCTCGCAGGCGGCGGGGTATTCCTCCAGTTCCTCGGCGGTGTAGGGCGCCGGTTGCTCATGCACGGCAAAGGTGGAATCGATGGCCAGCAGCACGTGCAGTTCGTGTTCACCGGGGCGGCAGTAACGGCGGGCGAGGGTGAGCAGGGCGGTAGCGGCAGCAGAGGCATCGATGGCAATCAAGACGGGGCTGGGCATGTGGTTCCTTATTGACGCTGGCGAGTTGGTTGGCTGTACGGGCCCTTTCGCGGGGCAAGCCCGCTCCCACAGCAGGGTGGTGGGAGCGGGCTTGCCCCGCGAAAGGGCCCGTACAGCCACTGCATCACTTATGGCCCATCCCGCACCCCGAATAAATGCCCCAGCACGCAAGAGCGCATTGCGTCTGATGCAATCCACCAACCTGCTACCATCGCGTTTCCCACAGCTGTAACGGAAAACGGCCATGCAACTCCCGGACATGAACCTGCTCGTCGCCCTTGATGCCTTGCTCGACGAGGGCAGTGTGGTTGGCGCGGCACAGCGCATGAACCTGAGCCCGGCAGCCATGAGCCGGACCCTTGGGCGTATCCGCGAAGCACTGGGTGACCCGATTCTGGTGCGGGCCGGCCGTGGCCTGGTGCCGACGCCGCGGGCACTGGCCCTGCGCGAGCAGGTGCATGGCCTGGTGGAGCAGGCCGGGCAGGTCTTTCGCAGTCGCGACGATGTCGACCTTACGAACCTTGACCGTGCCTTCAATATTCGCACCAATGACCTGTTCATCGCCCTGTATGGCGCTCAGTTGCTACGCATGATGCTGGCCCAGGCACCGCGTACGGTGCTGCGTTTTGTACCGGAGGGCAGCGGCGACGATGATGCAGTGCTGCGCAATGGGCAAATCGACTTGATCATCAGTTCAGCCGTTGAACTGGGCCCCGAAATCAAGGTTCAGAGCCTGTTCAATACCTATTTCGTAGGCCTGGCGCGTGAAGGGCATCCGGTTTTCGATGACGAGATCACCCCTGAGCGCTTCGCCGCCTACCCGCAAATCAGTGTCTCCCGACGTGGCCGTGCCAATGGGCCTATCGACGTAGCGCTGGCCAATCACAAGGTGGAGCGCCGGGTGGCGCTGATTACCACGAGTTTTCACTCAGCCATGTTTTCGCTACCGGACTCGGATCTTATCTTGCCGATACCCGCCAATATCCTGAACAGTGTGAACCGGCTGAAACTGCCATTGAGGTCCTTCGAGATCCCCGTCCCATTGGAAAAGGTCAACGTCATGCAGGCCTGGCACCCGCGGTTCGACAACGACCCGGCCCATCGCTGGCTGCGGCAGACGTTGAAGGCGTGCGGCAGGATCGACCCTTGAAACGTGCGACAGTCACCGGTTCGCACCCCGATTGCGTTTGACGCAATATAAACCTGCCAACAAGTCAGTTTTCGTAAGCATTCGACCTTCTTAGACTTGCTCCAGTCGCTAATTTGTTGCTGGAGTTGTCTGCCCATGAGTTCCCTGTCCGCCCCGTCCGCCGCCATTGCTGCCGCCCCCGGGCCGGCTGCACCTGCGCAGACGGCATTTGGCCTGCAGGTAGTGGTCGGGCTGTTCGGTGTACTGCTGGCTGTGTTGTGCGCGGGTCTCAACGAGTCGGTGACCAAGATTTCCCTGGCCGATATTCGCGGGGCCATGGGTATCGGTGCCGACGAAGGCGCCTGGCTGCTGGCGGTGTACAGCGCTGCCTCGGTGTCGGCCATGGCCTTCGCGCCCTGGCTAGCCACCACCTTTTCGCTGCGACGCTTCACGATCAGCGCCATCGGCCTGTTCGCCGTGCTCGGCCTGCTGCAACCGTTCGCCCCCAACCTGCACAGCCTGATGCTGCTGCGCATATTGCAAGGCTTCGCTTCGGGCGCCTTGCCGCCGATGCTGATGAGCGTGGCCCTGCGCTTCCTGCCGCCGGGCATCAAGGTGTACGGGCTGGCCTGTTACGCCCTGACCGCCACCTTTGGCCCCAATCTCGGCACGCCACTGGCCGGGCTGTGGACCGAGTACGTGGGCTGGCAGTGGGCGTTCTGGCAGATCATCCTGCCCTCGGCGCTGGCCATTTTCTGTGTCGCCTGGGGCCTGCCGCAGGACCCGCTGCGCCTGGAGCGTTTCAAGCAGTTTGACTGGCGGGGCGTGGTGCTCGGCCTGCCGGCCATCAGTAGCATCGTGCTGGGCCTGTCACTGGGCGATCGCTGGGGGTGGTTCGACTCGCCGCTGATCTGTTGGCTGCTCGGGGGTGGCCTGCTGTTGCTGGTGCTGTTCATGTTCAATGAATGGTCCGAGCCGCTGCCGTTCTTCCAGCTGCGCATGCTGTCGCGGCGCAACCTGAGTTTCGCCTTGGTGACCCTGGGAGGCGTGCTGATCGTGCTGTCAGGCGTGGGCAGCATCCCGTCGGCCTACCTGGCGCAGATCCAGGGTTATCGCCCGGCGCAGACCAGCCCGTTGATGATGCTGGTGGCCATGCCGCAGCTGATTGCCCTGCCACTCACGGCTGCGCTGTGCAACATTCGCGCAGTCGATTGCCGCTGGGTACTGGGCATGGGCCTGGCGATGCTGGCGGCGTCGTGCGTAGGCAGCAGCCTGCTGACCAGCGAGTGGATCCGTGGCGATTTCTACCCGTTCTACCTGCTGCAGGTATTTGGCCAGCCGATGGCGGTGCTGCCGCTGCTGATGTTGTCTACCAACGGCATGACCCCGCAGGAAGGCCCGTTTGCCTCCAGTTGGTTCAACACCGTCAAGGGCCTGGCCGCGGTGATCGCCGGTGGCCTGCTGGACGCCCTGGGCACCCTGCGCCGGCACTTCCATTCCAACCACCTGGTGGACAGCCTGGGCAACGCCCCGCAGCTCGATGATAACGCCGCTGGGCTGGCCAAGCGCATCCACGAGCAGGCGCTGGTGCTGACCTCTGCTGACCTCTACCTGATCCTGGCCTGCATTGCCGTGGCCCTGATCTGCCTGATCCCTTTCGTGCCTACCCGGGTGTATCCGCCGCGCGCGGTGGCCTGAACCCTGGATGAATTCGAGAACCGCTGAAATGACCAACAACCGCAAAACCCTGTTCATCGGCTCGGTGCTGGCCGTGGCCGTCCTGGCTGGCATCGTCGGCCCCTGGATGCTCGGCAGCGACCACCGCCAGAGCACCAACGATGCCTATGTCATCGCCGACTACACCGTGGTCGCGCCGAAGGTCGCTGGCTTCGTCAAGGAAGTGCTGGTGGAAGACAACCAGCAGGTCACGGCCGGCCAGTTGCTGGCGACCATCGATGCCCGCGACTACCAGGCCGCGCTGGATGCCGCCCAGGCGCAGTTGCTGGTGGCCCAGGCGCAAAGCGCCGACGCTCGGGCCACCCTTGAACGCCAGGCTTCACTGATTGCCCAGGCGGAAGCGGCGGTGAAGGCGGCCCAGGCTGAAGCGGCGTTCGCCGACCACGAAGTCAACCGCTACAGCCGCCTGGCCGAGCAGGGCGCCGGTACCGTGCAGAACGCCCAGCAGGCACGCAGTGGTGTCGACCAAGCCCGCGCCCGCCTGGCCAATGCCCAGGCGGCGCTGGTGGCGGCGCGCAAGCAGGTGGACATCCTCACGGCCCAGGTTGCGAGTGCCGATGGCCAGCTCAAGCGTGCCGAAGCGGGCGTGGAGAAAGCCCAGCTCGACCTGTCCTATACACGCATCACCGCGCCGGTGGACGGCATGGTCGGCGAGCGCGCCCTGCGTGTCGGTGCCTACGTCAACCCGGGCGCTCGGCTGCTGTCGGTAGTGCCCTTGCAGCAGGCTTACGTGGTCGGCAACTTCCAGGAAACCCAGTTGACCCATGTGCAGCCGGGCCAGCCGGTGAGCATCAGCGTCGACACCTTCTCCGGTGAGAAGCTGCAAGGCCATGTGGAAAGCATCGCTCCCGCTACCGGCGTGACGTTCGCAGCAGTCAAGCCAGACAACGCCACCGGCAACTTCACCAAGGTGGTTCAGCGTATTCCGGTGAAAATCGTCTTCGATGATGGCCAACCGCTGCTCAGCCGCCTGCGTGTGGGCATGTCGGTGGAAGCGACCATCGACACACGTGGCGACAAGCTGGATGGCAAAGAGGTGAGTGCACGATGAAACCGGCCTTGCACTTGAGCCCGCTGCTGCTGGCCGCACTCATGGCCGGCTGCACCATGGGCCCGGACTTTCTGCGCCCCGACACCCAGGCCCCGCACCAGTGGGCGCCGCTGCAAGGCAAGGCAGCGGCCAGCCAGCCGCAGGCCGAGCCGCTGGAACTGCGCTGGTGGGAAACCTTCCACGATGCACAGCTGAGCGCCTTGATCCAGCGCGTTGCCGAACGCAACCTCGACTTGCAGATAGCCAGCGCCCGGTTGCTGCAAAGCCGAGCCCTGCGCAGCACGGTCGCCGCTGATGAAGTGCCGTCGGTGGATGCGAACGCTGGCTACAGCCGTGCCCGCAACAGTGCCGAAGGCCTGAGCGACCCGTCCGGCAAGGCCGGCAAAGAGGCCTACAACCTGTGGCAGGGTGACTTGGTGGCCGGTTGGGAGCTCGACCTGTGGGGGCGGGTGCGGCGCCAGGTAGAGGCTGCCGATGCCACCGTCGAAGTGGCAGAGAACGACCGTCGCGGTGTGCTGCTGGCATTGCTGTCGGAAACCGCCGGCAATTACATCCAGCTGCGCGCCGTGCAGCACACCATCGATGTGACTCAGGATAACCTCCAGGTCGCCCGGCACAGCCTGAAGCTGTCGCAAGACCGGCAGGCCGAAGGTGTCGCCACCCGGCTTGATGTGGCTCAGGCCAGCGCCCAGGTTGCCTCGATCGAGTCGCGCCTGCCCAGCCTGGAAGCCCGCCGCGATGACCTGATCAACGCGCTGAGCCTGCTCGCCGCCGAGCCGCCGCGCAGCCTGCAGGCTGAATTGTTGAAGGAGGGTGAGTTGCCCGCGCCGCAGCAGACGTTCGCCATCGGCTTGCCGTCCGAGCTGGCTGAGCGGCGCCCGGACATCCGCCAGGCCGAGGCCCGCCTGCATGCGGCTACTGCCAGCATTGGCGTGGCCGAGGCCGACTTCTACCCGAGCATCCGTTTGTCGGGCAGTGTCGGTTTCCAGGCCATGCAGCTGTCGGATTTCGGCGGCTGGGATTCGCGCCGGTTTGCCTTCGGCCCGCAGTTGTCGCTGCCAATCTTCGAAGGCGGCCGGCTCAAGGGCACCCTGGAATTGCGCGAGGCGCAACAGCAGGAAGCCGCGCTGAACTACCGCAAGGTAGTGCTGGGTGCCTGGCATGAAATCGACGATGTGCTACGCCTGTACAACGCCAGTCAGTTGCGCCGTGATCACCTTGCCGAGGCAGTGCGGCAGAACCGCATCGCCCTGGAAACCGCCCAACGCCAATATGTGGAAGGGGCGGTGGACTTTCTCAATGTGCTGACGGTGCAAAGTGCCTTGCTGGCCAGCGAGGAGCAGTGGATCGACAGCTCGGCGGCGGTGTCGCAGGCGCTGGTGGGCTTGTACAAGGCCTTGGGTGGTGGCTGGCAGGCGTTCGACGAACCGTTGGCAAAGAAAGCATGAGAGCGGGGGCCGTTCCCCCGGCAATTGTCCTGTTTACCTAGGAGGCCCATATGCACATTTCCCTGAACGGCAAACGCGCGATCGTCAGTGGTTCCACCGCCGGCATAGGCTTGGCCATCGCCATCGGCCTGGCTGAAGCCGGCGCCGAAGTGGTTCTCAACGGCCGCACCCAGTCGCGCGTCGACCAAGCCCTCACTGCCGTGCGCGAACGCCTGCCGCAAGCTCGCATCATTGGTATCGCTGCCGATCTCGGTAGCAAGGACGGCGCGCAAAAGCTGTTCGACCAGGTGCCGCATACCGACATCCTGATCAACAACCTCGGCATCTTCGAGCCCAAGCCGTTCTTCGAGATCGAGGATGAAGACTGGCAGCGCTTCTTCGACGTCAACGTGCTCAGCGCCGTGCGCCTGTCGCGGCACTATGCTCAAGGCATGGTCGAGCGCAAATGGGGGCGGGTGGTGTTCCTGTCCAGCGAGTCGGCGCTGCAGATCCCGACAGAGATGATTCACTACGGCATGACCAAGACCGCACTGCTGGCGGTGTCCCGCGGCCTGGCCGAAACCCTGGCCGGTACCGGGGTGACGGTGAACTCGGTGTTGCCGGGGCCTACACGCTCGGAAGGTGTAGGGGACTTTTTTGCCAAGCTGGCCGAAGAGCAGGGCGTGTCGACTGAGGCGCTGGAGGCCAACTTCCTCGCCGAGCACCGGCCGACTTCGCTGATCAAGCGGCTGGCGACGGTGGAAGAAGTGGCCAACATGGTGGTGTACCTGGCATCGATGCAGGCCAGTGCCACCACCGGAGCAGCCTTGCGGGTGGATGGCGGCGTGCTGCGCTCCATCGCCTGAGTCTGTACTGCCTGTACTCGCCCTCTCGCTGGCAAGCCGAGGCCGGTACAGGCAGCCGAAAACTCAGAGCGGGCGCAGCAGGCCAAAGCGCTTGCGCAGTGCCCAGTCCAGCAACCGCCGCGGCAGCAAGCGGGCCATCAACGGCAATGCCGTACTGCCATTGCCCAACCGCACCAGCGCCGGTACTGGCGACTTGCCCACCGCTGCCAACACCCCTTGGGCAAACACTGCCGCCGAAGTCGGCCTGTCCTGGGACGCCCTGGCCCTTGCCTGCACATGTTCTCGCAACGGCCACCACGCTGAATCCGCTGCCAGTACCTGCTCGGCCTGGCGCTGCGCATTGCTGGCGAACTGCGAGGCAATCGCCCCAGGCTGGACTTCCATCACCTGCACACCGAACGGCGCCAGCTCCAGGCGCAAGGCATCGCTCAGGGCATGCACCGCCGCTTTCGAGGCGCAGTAGGCGCCAGCGAACGGGGTGACCAATACGCCGGAAACGCTGCCGATGTTCACCACCAGGCCGCGTGAGCGGCGCAGCAGTGGGAACAGTGCCCGGGTAACGCCTACCACGGCGAACACGTTGGTTTCGAACTGCTGGCGCAGGGCGTCGACGCCACCATCGAGCAATGGGCCCATGGCACCGTAGCCGGCGTTGTTGATCAGGATATCGAGGGTTTCCAGCTCCTCTGCCAGGCGGGCCAGCGCCTCACCGTCGTTGACATCCAGCTGCCGGGCGGTGTAGCCGGCAGCACTCAGTTGCTCGACATCCTCAGGCTTGCGGGCGGTGGCCCAGACTCGGTGGCCGGCATCGCGGAAGGCGTCGGCCAGGGCGCGGCCGATGCCGCTGGAGCAACCGGTGATCAGGACGTTGGGCATGCTAGTGGCCTGTTGTCATGGAGGATTGTTTGTTTTCTGTGTCGGCCTCTACGTGGGCATAGGCAACACATCAATTGGCAAATGTACCTTGCAGATGCTCAGCCCGAAACTCCAGGGTCTGAGGCCGGTAGCCGGAACGCAATGGCGGCAATGGCAGGCAGTCTTTCCATTCGGCCCCTGGCTGCAGTTCACCCGGCCCACGGTATCGCGGTGCATTGTAGGTGTTCTCGGCCAGGTTCACGGTATCGCCCGGTGCATATGCCGCCACGCGCCAGCGCAGGTCGGTAAGCGGCACGTCGTTGCCGTTCTTCATGCGTACCTGCAGGGCACGGTCGGCAGGGCAGTGTTCCGGGGCGTAGGCCAGGCGCAGGTCCAGGCGTGCCAGTCGGCTGCTTTCGCGGCTGTCTTG
This sequence comes from Pseudomonas sp. BN607, assembly GCF_029871175.1. Classification (NCBI taxonomy): domain Bacteria; kingdom Pseudomonadati; phylum Pseudomonadota; class Gammaproteobacteria; order Pseudomonadales; family Pseudomonadaceae; genus Pseudomonas; species Pseudomonas sp. BN607. The sequence continues at coordinate 346,920 of NZ_SSOE01000056.1, read as the reverse complement.
CCAAACTACGAACAAGGCCACCAGGCCCAGGCCACACACGGCCGCCAGGGAGATGGGAAGAGCCTTGGCTGGATGACGCAACAACAACACCAGCCAGGTGAGGATCAGCAGGGCACCGATCAGCATCGCGTAATCGCCTCATTCGCGCGTATGGAAGGCTAAAGCCTATCGAGAACCCAGCGGTCATGTCACCGGTGAGTGCCTAGGCCAGAAGCCAGACCTCGCATTCCTGCGAGTAGTGGAAAGGGTACATCCATTTTAGATTCCGCCATGCCTATTCAAAAGGAGCATGGTCATGAATGACACATCGGTTGAGCAAAAGCATGTGCAGGACATGAAAAGAACCCCCGCCAAGGGCACAGTTACAGCTGTCATCAGCCTTGCGGGCCAAACAGAGGATTTCGTTTCGCAGGGCGTGGATTTCGGGACCACTGAACAATACGCGTGGTTGTATGCGTACAAGGGGCATGCCGATGATGCGGACGTCTACATTGACTTCGACCTGGAATTGCAGGAGGGCGTGAGGGATGTCGTTATCAGCGGTGAGGGCAACCGGGCGGTTGTTCACAAGCGCGGCACAACCTATGGCGGCTATGCGAAATCTGGGCGTATCCGGAAACTCGAACTGACTGCCACCAGCATAAAGGCTGAAGCCTTCGAATTTGAAGGAGAGGACGATTTGCAGCGCCCTTTCAGGGTGGTGGGTGGCCCATTCGAAATCTACGTCATAGGCCCGAGCGTTGAATGAGCAGGCTCGCCCCTGGTCGGCCCAGGGGCGAGTCAGCACTTACTGCGCGATGGTCTTCACCGAAACGCCGCGCTCGATGGGGGTGGACGTACGCCCATACACGTCCTCGAAGCGCTCGATGTCATCCTCGCCCAGGTAGCTGCCGGACTGTACTTCGATGATTTCCAGCGGGATCTTGCCCGGGTTGCGCAAACGGTGCACCGAGGCAATCGGGATGTAGGTCGACTGGTTCTCGGTCAGCAGGAACACGTTTTCGTCACAGGTCACCTCGGCCGTGCCGGATACCACGATCCAGTGCTCGGCGCGGTGGTGGTGCATCTGCAGCGACAGGCTGGCACCCGGCTTGACGGTGATGTGCTTGACCTGGAAACGGCCGCCCATGTCCACCGAGTCGTACGAGCCCCACGGGCGATAGACTTCCAGGTGGTTCTGGGTTTCGGTGCGGCCCTGCTCGTCGAGGGTCTTGACCATCTGCTTGACGCCCTGGACCTTGTCCTTGTGGGCAATCATCATCGCGTCCTTGGTCTCGACTACCACGATGTTTTCCAGGCCAATCACCGACACCAGCTTGCCGTTGCCGTGGATCATGCAGTTGTGGCTGTCCTGCACCACCACGTCGCCCTTGGTAACGTTGCCGTTGTCGTCTTTCTCGTGCACTTCCCACAGCGACGACCAGCAGCCGACGTCGCTCCAGCCGGCCGACATCGGCACCACACAGGCACGCTGGGTCTTTTCCATTACCGCGTAGTCGATGGAGTTGTCCGGGCAGCAGGCGAAGGTGGCTTCGTCGATGCTCAGCACATCGCCGTCTTCTTCACTGCGCTCCAGGGCCAGCACGCAGGTGTCATAGATGTCGCCATCGTGCTTTTTCAGCTCCTCGAGGAAGCGGCTGGCGCGGAACAGGAACATGCCGCTGTTCCAGAAATAACCACCGGCCTGGACGAACTCGGCGGCGCGTTTTTCGTCGGGCTTTTCGACGAACTGCGCAACCCGCGCCACGCCTTCGGGCAGCAGCGCATCCTGGCTGGAACGGATGTAGCCGTAGCCGGTTTCCGGTTTGGTTGCCGGCACACCGAACAGCACCATCTCGCCACGCTCGGCAGCCACGGTGGCCAGGGCCAGGGCACGTTGCAGCGCCTTCTGGTCATCGATCACGTGGTCGGCAGGCAGCACCAGCATCAGATCGTCGCGGCCTTCGTTGACCAGCTTCATCGCCGTCATGGCCACGGCCGGCGCGGTGTTACGGCCGAACGGCTCCATCAGGATGCCCTGGGTTTCCAGCTTCAGCGCGGCCAGCTGCTCCTGGACGATGAACTTGTGGTCCTTGTTGCAGACCACGATCGGCGTGTCCATGCCCTCGAACACCAGGCGCTCGATGGTTTGCTGGAACAGGGTGTGTTCGCCGGTCAGGGCGAGGAACTGCTTGGGGAACTGCTTGCGCGACAGAGGCCACAGACGCGAACCGCTACCACCAGAAAGAATTACCGGGATCATCATGTTTCTCCAATAGTCGTTTAGAGGCAGGGGAATCAGTTGCTAGCCACGGGGCGAGTTACCCACACCGGCGACAAGGCGTTGCCGGAACCCGTTACGTACAGCACTGCGGCTTCGCCGCGCTCCAGGGCGACGGGTTTCACGTCACCCACTTTCTTGTCTCCTTGGTACAGCGCCAGGCTGACTTTGACCGGGTTGATTTCGCGCTCACCACGGCCGTTGGCGGCCACCGGCTTGACCACTTCGGTCTTGCCGTCGGCGGTTTTCAGGGTCAGCTGCTGGTCGCTCAGGTTCTGCACGCGCACCAGGGCTTTCTGCTTGTTCTTGAATGGCGGTTCTTCGATCAGCTGCGGGTTGCCGCTGCTGCTGTTGACCAGGGTGTAGTACTTGTCCGAGGCCAGCTTGACCGGCACGCTCTTGCCACCGACCTGGGCGGTGTAGTCACCGCCTGGCAGGAAGCTGAAGTCGCTGCTGGCCTGGGCGCCTACCTGTTTGATCTGGGTGTTGCCGACCGAGGCCGCAGCCGGGGCGCTGGCCGCGTTGTACAGGCGCACGAACGTCGAACCTTTCGGCGCGCTTGGGCCATACAGTGCGGCGTCGGCGCCGGCGAAGGCCTGCATCGAAGCAAGGGAAAGGCCGGCCGCGAGGGTGAGGGCTTTGGCAATGGAAGTCTTGGTAGTCATGTGCATTTCCTCTCTATCAATCAGTGGTCTGTCCGGGTGGACGACAGGGCCAGGTTTTCTTCGGATTTACGGGAGTTTTTCAGCTGCGCGATCCACTGCGGATCGAAGCTGCTGAGGTCGTTTTTCATTGGCAGATAACGTTCGGGGAATTCCCACACCACGACTTGTGGCGCGGCGTTCTTGAAGGCGTCGCTTTGCAGGTACTTGAGCATTGGCAGCAGCGGACCGTGGCCGTCTTCGGCGTAGTTGGCGATGTCGCTGTGCAGCGCCTGCTGCAGCGCGCCCAGGAAGTTCCAGTGCGGGTTGGCGCTGTAGCTGGTACCTACCAGGGCGACCGGGATCTGGGTGTCGGCGAACAGGGCATCGTCGCTTTCGCCTTCGCTCTCGGCTGGCCGCGTTGTGCGTTGCTGCAGGTTGTCGGGGCTCGGCAGCAGGTTGCTGAACAGCGGGTCCAGGGGCAGGAAGTTGGTCAGGTCGCCTTTGTAAGGGGCGGTGTTGCCGGCCTCGGTGATGAAGGTTTGCGGGGCGCCATTGAGCAGGTTCTGGCGGCTGACCGCTTCGGCCAGTGCCTGCGCCGCCACTTCGGCGCCCATCGGTGTCCAGTGGGTGTCGGTGCGCAGGAACACCTGGCCGCGGGCCTTGGCTTGCTCCAGCGGGGCCATCAGGTCTGGGGCGAAGACGTTGGCCTGGCGTGCCTGGGCATGGAACTGGTTGTACAGATCTTCATGCAGGCTGGCAGGCTGTTCCTTGCCGACGTACTCGGCATAGACCCGTGCCTTGGCCGGTACGATCGCCAGCACCAGCTGGCTGCCGTGTTGCTGCAAGGTGTCGCGTACGCCACGGATCAACGCCAGGTTCTCCTGCATCAACTGCTCGGCACCGGCGGTGGGCTTGAACTCCTCGTCGCTGAACAGCCACTGGTCACGGCCCAGCACCACGCCGGGGCGGCCTTCGTTGAACAGCTTGAAGTCCATCGCCGCCCACAGGTTGGTGCCCAGGCGCTTGATCGGGAACTCAGCGTCGTAGTGGGTCTCGGCAGCCTTGGCCAGCTTGCCGTTGAGCAAGGTCATCTGCTCCGTGCGCTGGAAGCTCTGCAGGCCACCGGTGGACCAGGCGCCCATGCCAACCAGCAGGCCGAGGAACGACAGCGAATAGGTAATGCGTAATGTCCGGGTCATGTCATCAACCTCAGAACTGGAAGTAAAGGAACGGCGAGTAGCTCTGCGCCGAAAGCTTGAGGATCGAGGCCACGAACAGCAGCAGCACCAGCGCGCGGGTCATTACCCGGGTCCAGTCCAGGCCGAGCGAGCCGTCGCTGTTGACTTGCACCGGGGTGGCCTTCGGGGTCGGCTTGGCGTTGCGGTAGAAATCGCGCAGCCCGAAGAACGCCAGGGTGAGGTAGGCGATCACCAGGGTGGCGACCTGCAGGCCGGTCAGCTGGGCGCGGTTGAGTTCCGACAGCTGCCAGTCGCCGAAGCTGAACATGGCGCCATACATGCGTGCGGCGACGTGCAGGTTCTCGGCGCGGAAGATCACCCAACCGACCACCACCAGCAGGAAGGTGAAGGCCCACTTCACCGGGTTGAAGCGCTGTGGGTTGGTGTCGATGCCCAGCGCACGCTCGATGGCCAGCCACATGCCGTGCCAGGCGCCCCAGATGATGTAGGTGAAGTTGGCGCCGTGCCACAGGCCGCCCAGCAGCATGGTCAGGAACAGGTTGCGGTAGGTGTTGAAGGTGCCTTTGCGGTTACCGCCCAGGGTGATGTACAGGTAGTCGCGCAGCCAGGTCGACAGGCTGATGTGCCAGCGCCGCCAGAACTCGGTGATCGACTGGCTGATGTACGGCTGCTTGAAGTTTTCCATGAAACGGAAGCCCATCATCAAGCCCAGGCCGATGGCCATGTCGCTGTAACCGCTGAAGTCGAAGTACAGCTGCGCGGTGTAGGCCAGCGCGCCGAGCCAGGCGTCGCCGGTAGTCGGGTTTTGCAGGGCGAAACAATGGTCGGCTACGACCGCCAGGGTGTCGGCGATGAACACTTTCTTGATGAAACCCTGCATGAAGCGGGTGCAGCCTTCGGAGAACTTGTCCAGGGTGTGGGTACGGTTGTTGAACTGGTCGACCAAGTCCTTGAAGCGCAGCACGGGGCCGGCGATCAGGTGCGGGAAGATCGCCACGAACGCCGCGAAGTCGATCAGGTTGCGGGTGGCCGGGGTGTCGCCGCGGTACACGTCGATGATGTAGCTGATCGACTCGAAGATGTAGAACGAGATACCGATCGGCAGCAGCACGTGGGTCAGGATGAACGGCTCCAGGCCAAACGAACTGATGATCGCGTTGAGGCTGTCGACGCCGAAGTTGGCGTACTTGAAGTAGCCGAGGATTGCCAGGTCGACACCTACGCCGAGCAGCAGCCAGCGCTGTGCCGGCTTGGTGCGCACGCCGGCGGCACCGACTTTCAGGCCGATCCAGTAGTTCCACAGGGTGACCCCGGCGAACAGGGCCAGGAAGTCCACCCGCCACCAGGCATAGAAGATGTAGCTGGCGATCAGCAGCAGCAGGTTGCGATAACGTTGCCCGCTCAAGTAGTACAGGCCGAGGAATATCGGCAAGAACAGGAACAGGAACACGTTGGACGAGAAGACCATCCCGGTTCTCCTAATTTGTTCACAGCATCCAGGGCAAAGCGCCCCCCAAACCCCCCAGCAAATAACTGGAAGGCAATTAGGTCCCTGTGGGAGCGGGCTTGCCCGCGAAGGCGTCAGTGCAGACAACGCCATCACCCTCACGGGCCTATTCGCGGGGCAAGCCCGCTCCCACAGGGATCACACCCACATCGGGGTATTACTTTTTGCTCTCTGCACTCGGGTCGTAGACCCGGGTCACATCGCCCCCCAGCCGGAAGCTGTTGAACGGTTGCATGTCGTGCTTGCGCTCGAGCGTGTCACCGACGCACTGGTACAGCGCGCACCAGGGCTCGAGCCAGGCGTATTTGCTGTCGACCTTGAGGTCTTTCATGTCCTGCTTTTCACCCGCACGTTCAGCGAAGTGACGTGGGTCGCGGGCGCCGTACAGCACGCCTTCGCCCAGACGCTGCAGGGCGAAGTTGTTCTCGCTGCGCAGGTCCACCTGGTTGGCCTGGGCGAAGCTGGCGATCATTGCCAGCGGTGGCAGGGCGTAGTTGTGATAGGCCAGGGCGCGTTGCTTGCGCTTGACCTCGTTGGGCAGGAAGCCCTGCTCATCGACCTGGTTGGCGCCAACCTTGAACTCCTTCACTGCCCAGTCGAACAGGTCACGGCGGTCCGTCGCCACCGCTGTCGCCATCACCGACCATGCTGCCCAGTAGCTGTGGTTGTTGATCTTCTCCAGCGGCAGGTCGCTCCAGTCGCGCACGGTCTGCTCGGCCAGGCGGGCCAGCCACTTCTCGATCAGCTCGGCTTCTGCCTGGTGCGCCGCCAGTGGCTGGGCGTTGGAAAATTTCAGGCGCAGCCAGGAACCGCTCATGCTGCCCAGTGCCCATTTGCGCATCGACTTGCCGGTGTGGTTGTAGTCGGTGGACAGCAGCGCATTGGCGCGTGCCCAGCTACCCAGCCAGGCCAAGGTGCAGTCGAGCTGAGCCGGGCGACCGTCACGCATGTACTGGCCGACCATCTTGCTCACGCCTTTTTCAAGGGTGGTGATGTCTTCGGTAGACTTGCGAAAGGCCTTTTCCGAGGCAACGTTGAGGGTCGCCCGTGCCTTGTCCGAGCCTTCGTACTTGCTGCGGAACTGCAGCGCGCCGGTGTACGGTTTGGGCGCCGCTTCGCAGCGGAAATTGCCATCGCCCGTCTTGAGCTTTTCGATGCCCTCGTAGTACCCCTGCGGTGGCACCAGCGCAGCCTGTGCAGCGCCGCCAAACAGCGCCAGGGCAAGCAGGGCAGGGCTGAAGATTCGCTTGAATGCAGTCATTGGTCGCCTCACTGGCCGGCCTGCGCGGTTTGCGCTGGCACGGCAAAGTTGTTGCGTTTGCAGAGCTTGGCCTCGACCTTCTGGGTACCGTTCTCCGGGCCCTGCACCTCGAATGCCAGCAGGCTCTGGCTGGCCCAGTCCTCGTCTTCGCGCATCTGGAAGACAAAGCGCCCATCGGTGTCGGAGGTTTCCGGTTTTTCCAGCTTGATGTCCTCATGGCGGCCGTTGAGGTACCAGAGGGTGGCCTGCAGCACCTTCACCGACGGGTCTTCGAACTTGACGTCCATCTGCAGGTTGCGGTTGACCAGGTCTTTGATCACGCCGCCCTTGCCGTTGACCATCAGCTCGTTCTTGCCGGGCTTGAGGGTGGTGCTGGCGCTCATCAGGGCCGGGCGGTCGTCACAGCCGTCGTCCAGCAGGCCAAGGATTTGCCGCCAGATGGTTTCCTGGTCCAGGCGGTACAGTGGGGAGAATTCCCAGATCAGAATCTTCGGCGGGTTCTTCTGGAATTCCTCGCTGCCCAGGTACTGGATCATCGACCCCTCCAGGCCACCGCCAGGGAAGGCGACGTTGAGCACGTCGGCGCCGATGTATTGCTCGAGGAAGCCCGAGAAGTTGTAGTTCTTGCCGCTGTGGCTGGTGCCGACCAGGGTGATCTGCGCGTTGCCGCCATCGCCGAACAGGTCGTCGCCGCCACCGCTGGAGCCCTTCGGCTCGGTGGCGAACTGGTCCATGTACTGCACGGCGTAGCTGGTGCCACACAGTTGGCCGGCGACGTTGTGCAGGGTGCCGGTCTTGCCCATGCGCCCGGACTTCTTCGTCTCGAATTCCTTGCGCGGGATACCTTCGAAGGCCGGCATCTTGTGCACGGTGTCGGCCACGATCTTCGCCGCGCGCTGTGCACCGTAAGGCGTCCAGTGCTGGTCGCCACGGAAGTAGAAGTCCTTGCCCTGGTCGGCGGCGGCCAGTTGCTCGTTGGTCAGCGGTGACAGGTCAGGCACGTTGTAGCCCATGCTGGCGAAGCGCTTGAGCATGGCCTGGTAGTTGCCCAATGCCTTCTGGTAGTCGAACGCGGCTTTTTCGGCCGGGTTGAGCATATTGCGGTTCACCAGGCCGCGGGTCGGCTGGTACACCACCACCAGTTCCACACCGCGTTTCTTGAACGCGTCATGCACTTGCTGCAGGCGCTTGTAGCCGGCCGGGGTGGTATTGAACTCGGTACGCAGGTCCTCGCGGGTACGGAACAGCCAGTCGCCCTGGGCCTGCACCAGCGTGGTGAAGTTCTGCTGGTAGCGGGTGGTGTAGCGGCTGGCATCGTGCGCTTCCGGGCACAGCTGGCAGCACGGCTCAGCGCTGAAGGTCGGGGCCTTGACGTCTTCGGCGCGTACGCCCTGGCTGATTGCCAGAAGGGCGGCGGACAGGCCCAGCAGTTTCATCAGGTGTGGAGTCATGGTCTGGGCTTCCTTAATCGATCATTTCGGTCTGGCGTTCGACCGGGTCGATCAGCACAGCCTTCTGCTGGCGTACCAGCAGGTCGAGGATTTCGTCCTGGCGTTCGCCGAGGATGCCGTTGAGGCTGATGCCACTGGCCTTGCGCGGGGCGAGCATGGACACCTTGTACAGCTCGACCGACAGTGGCGAGTCGATCGACAGCGGGCCAGAGCCGTTGGCTGCCAGCTCGCCACCCACCAGAATCAGCGACACCTTGGTGTCGAACGGGTCGAGGGCGATGTCGCGGTCGGTGTCGGACAGGTCTTTGATGTGGCCGTATACGCCGACCAGGCCGTTGGCCATGGCAACGTTTTCGTACAGGCGGATGTTCACGCTGTTGCGCACGCGGATGCCGTGGCGGCGGTTGTTGATCAGCTTGTTGCCCCAGATCAGGTTGTCGCCGCTTTCGTACAGGGTGATGCCGTCAGTGTGGTTGCGGTAGATCTCGTTGTAGGCCACCAGGTTGTTGACGCTGTTACGGTCGATCACCACGCCGGAGAGCTTGTTGTCGTAGCTCTTGTTGTTGATGATCCAGCTGTCGTTGACCTCACGCGAGACGATGATGCCGTGCTTCTTCTTGGTGCCGTAGACGGTATTGCCGGCAATGATCAGGCGGTGCGAACGGTCGTGGGGGTCGATGCCGTAGACGATGTTGTCGCGGTAGGTACTGTCCTTGACCACGAAGTCCTGGGTTTCGTAGCAGTAGAAGCCGTACCACATGTCACTGAATTCCGAGCCGATGATCCAGCCGGTAGGTTCAGGACGGCCCATGCGCTTGGCCATGTTCGGCGTGTACTGGGAAATGCTCACACCGTACGATTTGGACTTGGCGTAGCCGAAACTGGCCATTTTCGTATTGACGATGTAGGTCTCGGTACCGCCCCACGACAGCAGGAACGGGCGAAACTCCTTTGGCGAGCGGAAGGTCGCCGGGCCGTTGTCCTTTTCCCGCCAGCCGGTCACCTGGGTGTCAGTGACGAACAGCTTGCCGTCGTTGACCAAGAACGATCCGCCTTCCTGCGACAGGCGCAGTTGCTTGACCTTGCCGTCGATCTCGAGGATGCCCTTCTGCCCGACCACGATCGGCAGGCGCGCCAGGTACACGCCCGGTTCGACCTCCCTGAGGTACTGCGCAGGGACCTTCTTGCTCAGTTCGACCAGGTCGACATGGCCGTCATCGATGAAGATCGCCTGCGGGATGCCATGCTGACGCTGGACCCACTCGGCAGCCTTGTTGTCGCCGCCGACGAATTCCTTGAGGGTGTCCTCCTGGAACATGCGGCGCAGGCTGACCTTGCCCTTGTGGCTGCGGTCGATCTTCTTCTGCACGGCCTGGGCGGTGTAGCCGCTCAGGTCGGGCAGCTTGGGCGGGTCCATCTGCAGCGGCTCGATCGGTGCGCTGGCCACGGTGTAGGTCTTGGCCTGCTGCAATTCCTTGGCGATTACCTTGGGTTCTGCTGCGACGGCCAGGCCCGAAGCCAGCAACAGGGCGCTGGCCAACAGGCTGTGACGTATGTGCGGGTGAAGGTTCATCAGGTTTCTCCCGGCCTTAGAAGCGCCAGATCACGTCGACGAAGGCGCGGTGCATGTACGAGTCCGTTTCCTTGCCGTAGGCATCGCCCGGCTTGAACACGCCGGCACGCAGGCGCACCAGGGCGGACGGCTCGTCGATCGCCTGGCTCATCGAAGCCGGCAGCAGGCCTTGCTTGAAGTACTTGGTGACGACCACGTCCATTTCCTGGCCAAGGTCCTTCTCGCCGTCGACCAACTGACGATTCACGCCGTTGTCGTCGACCGCGGCATTGATGCCGCTGGAGCCGATGTTCTGGTTACCGTCGACACGCCAGAACTTGTGGTAGATCAGGCTGGCGTCGTAGTCGTCGCGCAGCTGCCACGAAGCGAACAGGGTGGCTGCCTGCAGGTTGCCCAGTTCGCCGCGGAACGCTTCGCCGAAGCGGTGCACGCGCGAGCGGGTGCCGGTGAAGTTGGAGCGGTTGCTCTCCAGGCCGGTCTGCTCGAAGTTGTTCGAACCATCATCCCCGCCGCCGCCGCTACCGCGGGCGTACGCAGCGCCGACCTGCCATTGCGGGTCAAGGCGCAGGCGGATACCGAGGTCGGTTGCCCAGGCGTTGACGTCACCGCTCTGCTTGCCGGTGGCGACCTGGTCGTCACCCACCTGCTGGGTGCTCAGCTTGTCGCGGTCACCGGTCAGCCAGGTAACGCTGCCCCAGTAATTCACGGTGTGGTCGTTGCGCCAGTTGTAGGCGTCGCTGTTGGCCTCCAGGCCCAGCCAGGTGAGGTCGCCAGTGCGGGTCTTGTCCAGCGCGTCGACGGTTTCGCCGGGGTTCTTCAGGCTGCCGCTGTCATGTGTGTGGTGAGCGCGCAGGCCAACCCAGTGGCCTGGGGTCCACTGCGTGGCGATGTTGCCGTAGACGTGCGTGCGATCCTTGTCTTCCGGTGCCAGCTCGGTGAGGTCGGTGCGGTATTCGCTGAAACGCTGGGCTACGCCAAGGTCGGCCTTGAGCAGGGTGGTGTCGAAGGTCCAGTTCAGCGCTTCGATGTTGGTGTCGCGCCACATGCCATCGTCGCTGCGCAGGCGCTGGCGGCCGAAGCGCAGTTGTTCGCCAGGGTAGGCGGTCAGGCCGCTGTAGCCGACCCAGAATTCGCGCATGGCCAGGTAACTTTTGTCTGGTTTGCGGCTGTCGTCGCCGGTGTCGGTGGTGGTGCCGTCGTCGTTCTGGCGCAGGGTGTCGGTTTCGATGGTGTCGGTAGCCGCTACCGCCTGGCCCATCGCGTAGGCGCTCCAGTTGCCGCGCTCGCCATACACCCAGGGGCGCAGGTCCAGGCCCAGGCCGTTGACGTCGCCGCCAGAGCGGGTGCCGAGGTCACGGTCGTCTTCCGACTGGCCGGTGATTTTCACGTCCAGGCCAAAGTTTTTTTCAGCGGTCATTTCCGCCAGGGTCGGGCAGGACCACAGCAGGGCGAAGCTCAGGCCGATGCCGGCTTTCACGAAGGGATTGAGCGTCATAGCGAGTCCTCACCGTCTACTTCTTTTTCGTCGTCTTGCAGGGCTTCGATGGCCAGGGTGCTGCTGGCGCCCTGGCTCATGCTGCCGCGCGCCTGTTTCTCTTGCGCCAGCAGTTGCTGGGCCTGGCTGCGCTGGTCAGGGGTCAGTTGCTGGTCGAGCTGCTGGAGCATTTCTGTCGATTGCGGCGTCGGGTTGGCCTGGGACAACTGCGCGAATACCCAGGCATTGCCCGGTTGCGGGCGAATGCCGTGGCCTTCGCTGAACAGCTGGGCCAAGGCATAGTCGGCGCTGTTCTGCCCGCCACGGGCGGCGGCCAGCAGGTGGTCGACGGCCTTCTGTGGCTCGACGTTGCCGAGGTAGCCACGGCGGTACAGCTGGCCCAGGTAGTAATGGGCGCTGATTTCACCGGCAGCGGCGGCAGCCTGCAGGTGTTGCTCGGCTTTCTTGGCGTCAGCCGGCAGGGTCTTGCCTTCGTAGTACAGGCGGCCCAACAGCAATTCAGCGCGTGGCTGTTCGGCTTCGCGGCCCTTGTCGATGTAGGCCAGCAGCTGGTCGGTGTCGCCCAGCTCGGGGAAGTCGTAGACCAGTTGCGCCAGGCTGACCCAGGACGCCGGGTTGGCAGGCGCCACTTGCTCCAGCAGCGCCTTGGCGGTTTTTTCGTCGGTCTGGCCAAGGCTACGGTCGGCCAGCACACGGGCCACGCTGTCAACCCGGGTGGCCGGCACTGCGCCGCGGGCGTAGGCGGCCTTCAGCTGGGCGAGCAGGGCGGCCTGCTGGTCGGCCTGGCCCCGTTTCTGGTACACGGTGGCCAGTTCGACGTAGCAGATGTCGGTGCTGTTCAGCGCCGCCTTGCAGATTTTTTCCACTTCGCCCAGGTGCTGGTCGTAGGTGCCCTGAGTGCGGTACAGCAGTACCTGGGCCAGGCCCGCTTCCGGGTTGCCGGCGGCGCGCCACTGGTCGATCTGCTGCTGGGCGTTGACCTTGGGGAAGCTCTGCGGGTAGCTGAGGTAAAGCATCGCCAGTGGGATCAGGGTGTTGCTTTCGCCTTGACTGGCCGCTTGCTTGAGCAGGGTCTCTGCTTCTTCGCGCTCGGCCTGGGTGCTGTCGGGCTTGGCCACCAGCAGGCGGCCGAGGCGGGCCTGGGCCCGCGGCGAGGTGGCGGCCGCGGCGCGATAGGTGGCCTCGGCTTCCTTGATCTGCGACGGGTCGCGGGTGGCCACCTTGATGTCGGCCAGGCCCACTTGCGCCTCGCTGTAGCCCAGGTCAGCCAGGGCCTTGTAGTTGCGCTCGGCCAATGCCGTGTCACCGCGCTTCATGGCCTCGTTGGCCAAGCGCTGGTCGGGCAGGCCGGCACAGCCGGCCAGCGTGATGGCGGCAGCCAGGGCACACAGGCCCAGGCTTGCGCTCTTCTTGTAGGGAATCATGCGGTGATCCTCTTACAGGCCACGGGCCACGGCTTTGTCGATCAGCCAGTTCAGCGATGGACCGCGGTCGCTGTTGACCGACGCTGGGCGGCCGGCCAGTTCGGCAGGCAGGCTGCTGTCAGGCTTGATCTGCACGCGAATGTCGGAAGCCAAGTCTTCGCTGTTGAGGCTGGCACTGCTGATGATCTGGCCGGTGCGCACTTCGTCTTCGCCGGCGACCTGGAAGTTGACCCGGGTGCCTGGCTTGACCTCGTCGAACTGGCGGTAGCTGAAGCGTGCCTCGACCATCGGGTTGGTGGTGCGCGGGATCAGCTGGAAGATCGGTTGGCCCTTGGCGGCGTATTGGCCGTCATCCACCAACTGGCGGGCGACTACGCAATCGCATGGGCTGGTGAGGGTGCCGGACAGCTGCTTGCCGAACAGTTCCTCGATCTTCGCCGGCTCCAGTTGCGTGTCGTCGAGGTTGCCCTTGAGCATGTCCAGCATGCTGGTGGTGAAGCTGGCCAGTGGCGCGCCCTTGGCGATCTGCCCGCCGCTTTCCACCAGGCTGTTGACGGTGCCGTCGCGGGGCATGGTGACGTTGGTGGTGGGTACCGCGACCACGCCGGCTTCGGCGTGGCTGACGAAGTACATGCCGTACAGGGACTTGGCGACGAAGCCGAAGGCCGCGATGCCGACCACGAACACGCCGAGGGTGACGGTGACTGCTTTGAGCCTGCCGAAGGCGCTCAGGCCACTGCCGCCGTCCTTCTGCTTGCGAGCCTTGGTGAAATTGTCGCGCTGCAGGGTGCTGAGTACGTCACCAATGCTGATCAGCTCACCGGACAGGTGGCTGGTGATGATGTGCCGCAGTGTGGCGATGTCGCGTGGCTCAAGGTTCTGGAACTGCGCACCGGTACGGCCGCTGCTCGGGTTGTAGGAGCGCACCTGGAACTCGATGTCGATCGACAGGCCCAGGTTGTCGACCACGAACTGCAAGCGCCCGCGCAACACATCACCCACATTCAATGGCTGCTTGGTGTGAAAACTCAGGCCACCGGCGGAAAGGTCATCGACCTTCACTTCGTGGGTCTGGCGCTGGGCGTCAAGGAAACGCAGCTTGGCGGGAATGCGTACCCGGGCGTGTTGGCGCTGGGCTTCGGACTCATGCACGACATTGACGTTCACGGCGGTATTCATGGTGGTTTGTTCCTGTTAGATCCGATCCGGGTTGGGCTCACACGACCATGAACAGCACAGCAACGAAGATGCTGGCAGCCGAGAAGGTCATGGTCCGCGAGGACCAGGTGTTGAACCATTGTTGAAAGCTGGCGAGGTCACGCTTGAGGGCAGTGGGCTGACGCGTCCACGACTGCTTGTCGAGGCGGAAGAACACGTAGATCTTCATCAGCGCGCCGATGATCTGGTTGTAATAGAGAATCAGCGGGTAGGCCGGGCCTACGTTGTGGCCAGAGCACAGCAGCATGACGGTGAGGATCAGGCGGGTGATACCGATCCACAGCAGGTACACCAGCAGGAAGGCCAGGCCGAACTTGAGGCTGGCGATTACCGCCACGGTCAGGCCCAGCAGGCTGGTCCACATCGACACACGTTGGTCGAACAGCACGATGCTGGTGAACAGACCCAGGCGGCGAATGCCCAGCCCGAGGGCACGCGAGTTCTGCCGCAGGTTGTTGCCATACCAGCGGTACATCAGCTTGCGGCTGGCCTTGAGGAAGCTCTTCTCAGGCGGGTGCTCGACCGTGTTGATGGCGGCGTCCGGCACATAGAAGGTGTCGTAGCCCAGGCGCATCAGGCTAAACCAGCTGGACTTGTCGTCACCGGTAAGGAACTTGAAGCGGCCCAGGCGCCAGTGCATCAGCGAGTCGCTTTCGACGTCGGCAATGAACTCGGGGTTGGTCACCACACTGGCGCGGAACATCGACATGCGCCCGGTCATGGTAAGCACGCGCTTGGACAGGGCCATCGAGCACATGTTGATGTGGCGCTGGGCGAAGCGCAGCTTGTGCCACTCGCTCATGATGTAGCCGCCGCGCACTTCGCAGAACTCATTGGTGGTCAGGCCGCCGACATTGGGGAACAGCTTGAACCACGGTACGGTCTTGCGCACCACGCCATCGGCCAGCACGGTGTCACCGTCGATCACCGCCACCACGGCGTTCTCGTCCGGCAGCATGCGCGAGATGGCACGGAAGCCGTAGGCCAGGCCATCACGCTTGCCGGTGCCGGCGATACGCACGATGTCCAGCTTTACGTGGGCCGGCGGGTTGTACTTGGCCCACAGGCTCTTCACCAGCAGTTCATCGGACATTTCCACCAGCGAGCAGACCACGGTGGTGGGGAAGCCGCAGTTGATCGCCTCGCGTATCACCGAGCTGTACACCTGGGCGGTGGTCAGCGCTTCGATACGGAAGCTGGTGACCATCAGGTAGACATGCGACGGGTCGGCGGCATTGCCCATTTTCTGCACCTTGCGGCGCAGGTACGGGTACACGCCGTAGAGGAAGATCATGCCGCGGATGAAATGGGTGGCGCCCATGGAATAGCGCCAGATGCCGACTGCGCCGACCAGGAAGATGAAGTGCTTCGACTGCGAGTCGAAGATATCGGCTGGCAGGGCCAGGGCGATCAGCATGAGCAGGCTCATGTAGAGCAGCCACCCGGCGCACTGCAACAGCACTGTCTGGAGCCTTTGCATGTTCAGCATCCGTCGAGAATTCGGGGGAAGGTGGGCAGCGCAAGCGCTGCGGCTTGCGCTGCCCGGCCAGGCACTTACCAGCAGATGCCTTCGGTGCGGCTGGTGGTGCAGGTCGGGTTGCTCATGAAGCCGACCAGGTCGATCACCTGTTTGCCGGCCGGGGCTTGCTGGGCCAGGGCACGGAACTGCTCGTCACGGTTGCCGAGGACGATGATGTCGGCGTTGTCGATGACTTTCTGGAAGTCGGCGTTGAGCAGGGACGACACATGCGGGATCTTCGACTCGATGTAGTCCTTGTTGGCGCCGTGAACACGGGCGTACTGGACATTCTCGTCGTAGATATCCAGCTGATAGCCCTTGCCGATCAGGCGCTCGGCCAGTTCCACCAGCGGGCTTTCGCGCAGGTCGTCGGTGCCGGCCTTGAAGCTCAGGCCAAGCAGGGCGACCTTGCGCTTGTCGTGGGCTTCAATCAGCTCGAAGGCGTTCTGCACCTGCGATTCGTTGCTGCGCATCAGCGAGTCGAGCAGCGGTGCCCGCACGTCGAGGCTGGCGGCACGGTAGGTGAGGGCGCGCACGTCTTTGGGCAGGCACGAGCCGCCGAAGGCGAAGCCAGGGCGCATGTAGTACTGCGACAGGTTGAGCACCTTGTCCTGGCAGACCACGTCCATCACCTCACGACCATCCACGCCGACGGCCTTGGCAATGTTGCCGATCTCGTTGGCGAAGGTGACCTTGGTGGCGTGCCACACGTTGCAGGTGTACTTGATCATCTCGGCCACTTCGATCGGCTTGCGGATGACCGGGGCGTCGAGTTCTTCGTACAGGGCCTGGAGAATGTCGCCGCTGGCGCTGTCCAGTTCGCCGATGACGGTCATCGGTGGCTGGTCGTAGTCCTTGATCGCGGTACTTTCACGCAGGAATTCCGGGTTGACCGCAACGCCGAAGTCGACGCCGGCCTTTTTGCCCGAGCAGTCCTCGAGGATCGGGATGACCACGTTCTTCACGGTGCCTGGCAACACGGTGCTGCGCACCACGATGGTGTGACGGCGGGTGGTGTCACGCAGTACGTAGCCGATTTCGCGGCATACCGACTCGATGTACTCCAGGCCCAGGTCGCCGTTCTTCTTGCTTGGGGTGCCCACGCAGATCATCGACACGTCGCTGGCACGGATGGCTTCGGCGAAGTCGGTGGTACCACGCAGTCGGCCGTTGGCGATGCCCTGTTGCAGCAGTGCTTCCAGGCCAGGTTCGACGATGGGCGACTTGCCCTGGTTGATCAGGTCGATCTTGGTGCTGGACACGTCCACACCGATCACTTCATGGCCACGCGCCGTCAGGCAGCCTGCACAGACTGCACCCACATAACCCAAACCAAAGATGCTGATACGCATCGCTATCACCTCATGTGTTTATCACGCCGACGCCTCCGCAGAGAGCCGGGCTGGGTTGATTAACAACAGTTTTCGGGCGCACGGTTCCATGGCGAATGCACACTTCGCCGAGCGCAGGCAAAATAAATCCGGAGCGCAAAAAGTTATGCACTCAAAGTTGGCAGTAAAAGGCCATCAATTAAAAAACGTGCCCTGTAATGCAGCCGTCTTTATTGCAATGCGCTACTTGGCGCAGTGCTGTGCTTGTTCTTTCAAGTGGAAAAATCCTTTGAAATCAACCACTAGGACGAGTTCTGTAGGGCGCATCTCTCCTGCATGAACAGGCTTGCCAACGGTTTCGGGCCTGCCTGTCTGATTTATCAAGGCCGGTAGTGGATACCTGCCATTGTCATCTGTAAGTCATCTCTCACAGCCCGCAGGCAGGAAAATCGTTACGGCACTATGAGCGATTCGTTCTAGCAGAAGTTCCTGAGTGGGTTTCGCTCGGATGAAAGATTTCTAAATATTTATTCAGTTGTTCGCAGTTTCAATTTGATAGCACACGGGGGTTTTCCCCCCGTGTATCAAGGGTGAGACTGTTACGAGATATTTTTATGCCAGCATCCAAAAAAATTTTTCAAAATTCGTCAAAAAAGGTATGAACGGTCTTATGGCGTTTGGCGATGAGGGGAGGCGTGGCGGATTATTGGCGTCGGATTTATGGCGCGATGGTGATTTGCGGGATGCCCTTTTGCAGGGCAGAGGGGGATCAGGGCTGATAGGCGTAGGCCGCAAGATATGCAGCGCCTGTGAGATCGAGCGCCGCCCGCGCGGCGCTCGATCTCACAGGCGCCGAAGATCCCCTGGCGAGCACCTGGCAACCCTGATTGGTACAGCATCAGCTCACGAGAATGCCCGACACGCTTACTCGGAGGGATGATCGCGCAGGAACACCAGATGGTCAGCCTTGGACTGCTCGGCACTGTAGTAGTAACCCTGCACGTCGAACTGCTTGAGCTGTTGCGGATCGCTGATGCGCTGCTGGATGACGAACCGGCTCATCATCCCGCGGGCTTTCTTGGCGTAGAAACTGATGATTTTGTACTGGCCGTTCTTCAAGTCCTTGAAGTCGACGTTGATGACCCGGGCGTTCAGCGCGCTGCGTTTCACCGCGCTGAAATACTCGTTGCTGGCGAGGTTCAGCAGCACGTCGTCGCCCTGTTCGGCCAGGGCCTGGTTCAACCATTCGCTGATGCGCGTGCCCCAGAAGGCATACAGGTCCTTGCCGCGGGCATTGGCCAGCTTGGTGCCCATTTCCAGGCGGTAGGGCTGCATCAGGTCAAGCGGGCGCAGCAGGCCGTACAGGCCAGAGAGCATGCGCAGGTGGTCTTGCGCGTAGCTGAAATCGTCCTCGCCCAGGCTCTCGGCATCGAGGCCGGTGTACACGTCACCCTTGAACGCCAGCAGCGCCTGCTTGGCATTGGCCGGGCTGAAGTCCGGGGTCCAGCTGCCGAAGCGCGCGGCATTCAGGCCGGCGAGCTTGTCGGACAGGTGCATCAGCTCGCTGATCTGCGCCGGCGACAGTTCGCGCAGTTGCTGGATCAGCAACTGGGAGTCGTCCAGGTACTGGGGGAGGGTGAAACGCTCGGTCACCGGCGGGGTGTCGTAGTCGAGGGTCTTGGCGGGGGAAATCACCGTCAGCATCGGGTCGGCTCCTGGCATCGTTGGCCAGGAATTCTACGGGCTGTGCGGTGCAACTCCAAACTATGACGACGATAGTCACAGACCATGGCCGCAGCAGGCGCTATAGTTCGCGTTTTGCCGTTGCGGAGCCTTCAACCGTGCGCATTGCCTCTGCCTTGCTGGCCGCTTTGCTGAGCCTGGCCGTGCAGGCCGCCCCATCGCCCCCGGTCAGCCTTGACCGCAGCCTGTGGCCCGAGCAACTGGACAGCCCGGCGCTGTTCGATGTTGCCTCACGGGCAGAAATCCTGTCGTTCGCCCAGGTATTACATGAAAGTGAGCTGCTGGACGAGGCAACGCTCGCAGCGCGGCTGGGCCTGCGGCAAATCAACTTGCAGAAGGTCCGCCAGGTAAGGGCGCACATGTGGCAACGTTTGTGGGAGGGTTATCAACAGGCGCAACGCAGTTGCGAGCAGGATGCGTCGTTCTGTTACCCGGTTACGTCGATGGCGGAATTACGTACGCAAGCGGCGACGTTCGCCACCGATGTTGGCACGTTCTACACCGGATGGGTCGAGCCGAGCCATCAGTTCCATGTGCGCTACCTGGATGAACAACTGCGCAAGGCGGCCTTGCTGCCGCAGACCAGCAGCGAGGTCGAACGGCTGTCCTCGCGTGAGCGCAATGGTGATGAGCTGAACGACCGCATGTTCCTGCTGACCTTCGTCGGCGGGCCCGGGCCTGATGGCGGCAATACCGATCTGCTGACCGACTACCTGCGCCGGCAAAAGATCGAGGGCATCTTCTTCGTGCTAGGCAACCGCCTGCAGCAACGCCGTGATGGTGGGGCGGCGAACGCCTTGCGCGATCTGTATGACGGGCAGTGTGCGGGTATTCAGGGCTGGGAATATCGTTCCCACGCACAGTGGACCGACTGGCAGGCGTCATTGCGCCGCAGCCAGGCGCGTGTGCAGGCCGACCTGCCGGAGCAATATGTGCCGCTGTTCCGCCCGCCCTACGGCCAGCGCCGGGCCGATGGCGAGCCGTTCATGGCCAGCCAGCAGTTGCGGGTATCGTTATGGGATATCGACGCCGAGGATGACGGGGCATTGAGCGCAGAGGCCTCGGCGCAACGCGTGCTGACCCTGATGCTGCTGTGGCGCAAGGGCGTGATCCAGTTTCATGACAGCCTGCCCAAGGCACAGCCAGCGCTGCAATGGTTGCTGCAAAACACCGCCCAGAGCGGGATTGGCTGGGAGGATTGCCGGGAATATGGATATAGCGAATAGAGGGTATGACTTCTGAGCGTAGTCCTGTCTGGCTTCGTCGCCAAGGGTCCTTCGTCAATCTGAAAAATAAACTTCAAAAACGCGTAAAAATGCTTTTTACGGTCATGGTTTTTGCGGTATGAAGAAACCAGACAGCCGATTCCTGCAGCACAGGTGGCGTCATTCAGGCCCACTTTGCCAGGTTCACTTCCCGCCCGTAGCAACGCGGATACGGGGAGCACGGCAGTCACTTTGCGGCGCAGCAGACCGCGCCGTGTGGCTTCGACATAAGGTGACCGAGTATGGATGACCAAGGACGCAACCCTTCCTCCAGCAAGCCAATCCTCTATGTGCTCGATACCAACGTCCTGATTCACGACCCCAACGCATTGCTCAACTTCGAGGAGCACCACGTC
Source organism: Pseudomonas sp. BN607 (assembly GCF_029871175.1). Taxonomy (NCBI): domain Bacteria; kingdom Pseudomonadati; phylum Pseudomonadota; class Gammaproteobacteria; order Pseudomonadales; family Pseudomonadaceae; genus Pseudomonas; species Pseudomonas sp. BN607. The sequence continues at coordinate 326,674 of NZ_SSOE01000056.1, read as the reverse complement.
GCGATCCCGATGACGGTGCTGGAGGAACTCGACAAGCTCAAGACCGGTAAACAGACCATCGCTGCCGAATGCCGGCAGGCCATTCGCCTTATCGACCAGACCCTTGGTGACGCTTCGCCCAGCGATGTCGAGCAGGGCGTGCCGATCCAGCGTAACAAGAGTGGGCCGAAGGGCTTCCTGTCGATCCTGATGAGCCCGCGCAACGAACCCAGCAAGTTGCTGCCGGAAAACCTCAACGACAACATCATCATCAACACCCTGCTGGACGTACGCAGCCGGCGCACCGACCTGGACGTGGTGCTGGTCACCAAAGACATCAACATGCGCCTGAAGGCGCGCGCTTGTGGCATCGCCGCCGAGGACTACAGCACCGACCAGCTGGTCGATGACGTGTCGTTGCTATCCAAGGGCTACCATTCGGTCAGTGGTTCGTTCTGGGACCGCGTCAGCAAAGTCGATACCCGTCAGGAGCGTGGTCGTACCTGGCATCGTGTGCAGATGATCGACAACCTGCCAGCGGTGCACATCAATGAGTTCATCATCGACGAGCAGGGCTTCGTCGGCTGGATCAAGGGCATTCGCAACGATGAGTTGCTGCTGCTGGACCTTCATCAGGAGCCGTTGCTGCACCAGGAAGCCTGGGGCCTGAAACCCCGCGACATTCACCAGAGCCTGGCGCTGTTCGCCTTGCTCGACCCGGATATCCACCTGGTCAACCTGACGGGGGCGGCCGGCTCCGGCAAGACCATCCTGGCCCTGGCGGCAGCCATTGAGCAGACCATGGTCAGCAAGCGCTACCGGCGCATCATCGCCACCCGCAGCGTACAGGGGCTGGACCAGGAGATCGGCTTCCTGCCGGGTACCGAAGCAGAGAAGATGGAGCCGTGGCTGGGCGCCATCACCGACAACCTCGAAGCCTTGCATATGGATGACGAAAGCACCCATGGCAGCGTCGAATACATCCTTGAGCGGGTACCGCTGCAGTTCAAGTCGTTGAACTACATCCGTGGTCGAAGCTTCCAGCAGAGCCTGATCCTGATCGACGAGTGCCAGAACCTGACGCCGCACCAGATGAAAACCATCATCACCCGTGCCGGCTCCGGCTCCAAGGTGGTCTGCCTGGGTAACCTGGCGCAGATCGACACCCCCTACCTGTCCGCGACCAGCTCGGGCCTGACCTACCTGACCGAGCGCTTCAAGGACTTCCCGCATGGCGTGCACATCACCCTGCAGGGCGTGCCTCGCTCGGTGCTGGCCGAGTATGCGGAGTCGCATTTGTAAAATCCTCTAGCCGGGCAGCTTACTGCCCGGCCTCTTCGCGGGCGTGCCCGCGAAGAGGCCAAACCTACCAACACATACCTCTGCTCAAACCTGACCCACAGGTTTACACTGCGGGTTCCCTTCACAGGAGCAGAGCAGTGCTGACACATCTTGATTCCCAGGGGCGGGCCAACATGGTCGACGTCACTGAAAAGGCCGTGACCGAGCGCGAGGCCACTGCCGAGGCGCGAGTGCGCATGTTGCCGCAGACCTTGCAGATGATCGTCGATGGTGAACACCCCAAGGGCGACGTGTTCGCTGTGGCGCGCATTGCCGGGATTCAGGCGGCGAAGAAGACCAGCGACCTGATCCCGCTGTGCCATCCGCTGATGCTGACCAGCGTCAAAGTCGAACTCAGCGCCGACGGCGCGGACGCCGTGCGTATCGTCGCCCGCTGCAAGCTGGCCGGGCAGACTGGCGTGGAGATGGAGGCGCTGACCGCTGCCAGCGTTGCGGCGCTGACTATCTATGACATGTGCAAGGCTGTGGATAAAGGCATGGTGATCGAGCAGGTGCGCCTGCTGGAAAAACTGGGCGGCAAGAGCGGCCACTACAAGGTGCAGGCATGATGAAGGTCAAGGTGATGTATTTCGCCCGTTATCGCGAGCTCCTGGGTGTGGATGCCGAGCGCGTGGAAGGCGATTTCAAGGTAATCGATGATGTGCGCCAGGCATTGCGGGGCAAGGGCGGGCAGTATGAACTGCTGGCCGAGCAGAACCTGATGTGCGCCCGCAACGAAGAACTGTGCAAGCTTGATGAACCGCTGGAAGAGGGCGATGAAGTGGCGTTTTTCCCGCCGGTGACCGGAGGCTGAACATGGCAGTGCGAGTGCAGGAAAGCGCGTTCGACCCAGGGGCCGAGGTCAATGCCATGCATGCGGCCAACGTGGGCGTGGGCGCGGTGGTCGGTTTTGTCGGCTATGTGCGGGATTTCAACGATGGCCGCGACGTCGCGGGGATGTTCCTTGAGCACTACCCTGGCATGACCGAAAAAGCCCTGGCAAAGATCGTGGTCGAAGCTGAACAGCGCTGGCCGCTATTGAAGGTGGAGGTATTGCACCGTATTGGCGCGCTACAGCCGGGCGAGCCGATCGTGTTTGTCGGGGTAGCCAGTGCTCACCGGCAGGCGGCGTTCGATGCCTGCAACTTTATCATGGACTATCTGAAGACCCGGGCGCCGTTCTGGAAGAAGGAGAATACCCAGGAAGGACCACGGTGGGTGGAAGGCAAGCAGAGTGACCAGGATGCGGCGGGGCGCTGGTAGTCCAGGCGCCACCGATCCTTTGTGGGCTCAAATTCTAGAAATCTAGCGCGACCCCTGTGGGAGCGGGCTTGTCCCGCGAACACGGGCGAAGCCCGTGCCATCCTCCCACAGGGCGTATACCCCGCTGATCGTCAGTGATGCTTGCGCGGCACCGGCTTGAGCAACTCATCCGGCGGCATTTCACATTTGATCTTGCGGCCCAGCAGCTCTTCGATCGCCGGCAGCTGATAGGAGTCATCTTCCCCGGCAAAGCTGATCGACACGCCATCGGCTCCCGCACGCCCGGTGCGGCCAATGCGGTGCACGTAGTCGTCAGGGTCTTCCGGCAGGGTGAAGTTGATCACGTGGCTGATGCCATCGATATGAATGCCACGACCTGCCACGTCAGTGGCGACCAATACGGTGATGCGCCCTTCGCGGAAGTTCTCCAGGGTACGAATACGCTTGTGCTGCGGCACGTCGCCCGACAGTTGGGCGGCATTGATGCCGTCGCGCACGAGTTTTTCCTCGATGCGCCGCACTTCGTCCTTGCGGTTGGCGAACACCATTACCCGTTCCCACTTGTTCTGGGTCACCAGGTTATACAGCAACTTGTATTTGTCGCTGCCGGCCACCGCATACACGTGTTGCTCGACCGTTTCGCTGGCCACGTTCTCCGGCTCGATCTCGACGATGGCCGGGTTGGTGGTCCACTGCTTGGCCAGGTTCATCACGTCTTCGGTGAAGGTCGCGGAGAACAGCAAGGTCTGGCGCTCGCTTTTCGGCGGGGTCTGGCGAATGATCTGGCGCACTTGCGGGATGAAGCCCATGTCGAGCATGCGGTCGGCTTCATCCAGCACCATCACCTCGACCATGTCCAGGTGCACTTCGCCGCGCTGGTTGAAGTCCAGCAGGCGGCCCGGGGTGGCCACCAGGATGTCGCAGTGGCGCGCTTCCAGGGCCTTGAGCTGCTTGTCGAAGTCCATGCCGCCAACGAAGCTCATCACGTTCAGGCCGGTGTACTTGGTCAGGGCCGCGGCATCCTTGGCTATCTGTACCACCAGCTCGCGGGTTGGTGCGATGATCAGCGCACGTGGCTCGCCCATGTAGCGTTCCTTGGGCGGTGGCGTCTGCTGCAACTGCGAAATGATCGATATAAGGAACGCCGCCGTCTTTCCGGTACCGGTCTGGGCCCGGCCAATGGCGTCCTGGCCACGCAGGGTGAAGCCCAGTACCTGCGCCTGGATCGGTGTGCAGTACGGGAAACCCAGGTCGTGGATGGCGTGCATCAGCTCGTTGGACAGCTTGAAGTCGTGGAAGCGGGTCTTGCCTTCCTGCGGCTCGACCACGAAGTCTTCCGGCTTCCACAGGCTGGCCTGCGGCTTGGGCTTGCGCTCGCGACGCGGTTTGTCCCTGGCTGGGTTGTCGGCAACTGGCGTAACGGCGGCAGGCTGTTCTGCCTTGGGGGTGGGGTTGGCGCGTTGGGCGGCCGGTTTGGTTGCCGGCCGGGCCTCGCTGGCGGGGGCGGGCGCAGGCGCAGGCGGCGTCACGCTGGCTGCCGGAGCGACGGCCTGTGGCGCAGCGTCTCCCTTGCCGAATATTTTCTTGAGTGCCTTGAGCACGATCATCTCATCAACTGGTTAAGGAATGTACGCCGGGCAGTGTAATGCAAGATTCGGGCGCGGCGTAGTGGAATAGCCCTACAACTACAGGCGGTCACCGCTTATTGCAGTTGCTTGGCCAGCCAGTCGTGGATGTCCTGCAGTTCTTCGACCACCACCTCGTGTTCCATCGGGTACTCATGCCAGCGGGCGGCCACACCCCAGGTGTTGAGGTACTCGAAGGCCGTGCGGCCCATCGAGGGGATCACTACCGGGTCGTGGACGCCATGCAGGCACAGGGCCGGGGTGCGCTGCTGGCAAGCACTCAACTGGTGCTGGTCGTTGAAGGTCGGAGCGTAGGTGGACAGGGCGATTACCCCGCCCAGTGCTTCTTGCCACTTTATATAAGCAGTGTGCAGCACCACTGCGCCACCTTGGGAGAAACCGGCAAGGAAGATCCGCGACAGGCTGACGCCCTTGGCCTGCTCAGCCTTGATCAGCGCAACCACTTGCTCGGCCGATTCTTCCAGTTGCGCTTCGTCGATGGCGCGGGCCGGGGTCATGGCCTTGATGTCGTACCAGCTGGGCATGGCGTAGCCGCCATTGATGGTCACCGGGCGGGTCGGTGCCTGGGGCATGATGAAGCGCGTGCTGGCCAGGCGCTCCTGCATGAATTCGGCCACAGGTAGGAAGTCGTAACGGTCGGCCCCCAGACCGTGCAACCAGATCACACAGGCGTCAGCGGTTTTCTGTGGTTCGAGAATCAGCGGGTTGGTCATGACTGCTCCGAAAGTGTGCGGGTCTTGTTATGGCATGCGTTAAAAGAAGGCGCTGGAAATGATTGTCGGAAAAAGAATGTCGCAACGATACAACTTTCCCTACTTGACGAGCGCTTAAACGCTACAGCCAGAAAATTTGGTACGCGCTTTGCAATTCATCCTGTGATGCAAAGGGCAGGCCGTGACGGTAACACCCTTTGTAAGCGAAGGCTGTCATAGAACAGTCCATTGCGCCAATTGACCCAATAACAAGCCAATACGGGTCGGACATGCCTCAAAAGGGTGCGGTGCAATTCCGGCTCGATACAACAAGAGCGATTTGGAGGTAGTGAATGAATGTGTTGAAAACCACCCTGGCAGTCCTTACCGCTGCCGCCGCGCTGGGCGCCGTGAGCAATGCCCAGGCCGGCGCCACCTATGATGCGGTCAAGAAGAAGGGCTTCGTCCAGTGTGGCGTGAGCGATGGTCTTCCGGGCTTCTCGGTACCTGATGCGCAGGGCAAGATCGTCGGTATCGATGCCGATGTGTGTCGCGCCGTGGCCGCCGCCGTGTTCGGCGACGCGACCAAGGTCAAGTTCAGCCAGCTCAACGCCAAGGAACGCTTCACTGCCCTGCAGTCGGGCGAGGTCGACGTATTGTCGCGCAATACCACCTGGACCAGCTCGCGCGATGCCGGCATGGGCCTGGTATTTGCCGGTGTCACTTACTATGACGGCGTCGGTTTCCTGGTCAACAAGAAGCTCGGTGTTTCCAGCGCCAAGGAACTCGATGGCGCAACCATCTGCATCCAGGCCGGTACCACCACCGAGTTGAACGTGTCGGACTTCTTCCGTGCCAATGGCCTGAAGTACACCCCGATTACCTTCGACACCTCTGACGAGAGCGCCAAGTCGCTGGAGTCCGGCCGTTGCGACGTGCTGACTTCGGACAAGTCGCAGCTGTTCGCCCAGCGCTCCAAGCTGGCCGCGCCGACTGAATACGTGGTGTTGCCTGAGACCATCTCCAAGGAACCTCTGGGCCCAGTGGTGCGTAAAGGCGATGAGGAGTGGTTCAGCATCGTCAAGTGGACCCTGTTCGCCATGCTCAACGCCGAAGAGGCGGGCATCACCTCGAAGAACGTCGAGGCTGAAGCCAAGTCCACCAAGAACCCGGACGTCGCCCGCTTGCTGGGTGGCGACGGTGAATACGGCAAGGACCTCAAGCTGCCCAAAGACTGGGTAGTGCAGATCGTCAAGCAAGTCGGCAACTACGGCGAAGTGTTCGAGAAGAACCTGGGCCAGAGCACCGACCTGAAGATCGACCGTGGCATGAACGCCCTGTGGAACAACGGCGGCATCCAGTACGCGCCACCTGTGCGCTGATGGTTGCACCCTGCGGCGGCATCCCGCCGCCGCAGGCTGTTCGAATCCCTACTGTCCGGGGCACTTCATGCAAAATCAAATCGGCGCACCCAAGGGCTTGTCCCTTAACGATCCGCGTGTGCGCGCGTGGTTGTTCCAGATCCTCACGATCGTTTTCGTGGTCGGCCTGGGCTGGTACCTGTTCCACAACACGCAAACCAACCTGCAACACCGGGGTATCACCTCGGGCTTCGACTTCCTCGACCGCAGCGCCGGCTTCGGCATCGCCCAGCACCTGATCCCCTATGTGGAATCCGACAGTTATGCGCGGGTGTTCGTCATCGGCCTGCTCAACACCCTGCTGGTCACCTTCATCGGCGTCATCCTGGCGACGATCCTGGGCTTCATCATTGGTGTGGCGCGCCTTTCACCGAACTGGATGATCAGCAAACTGGCAACCGTGTATGTGGAAACCTTCCGCAACATTCCGCCGTTGCTGCAGATCCTGTTCTGGTACTTCGCCGTGTTCCTGACCCTGCCGGGACCGCGGGGCAGCATCAACATCGACGACATGTTCTTCATCAGCAACCGCGGCCTGAACATGCCTGGCGCGTCGATGGCCGACGGTTTCTGGCCATTCGTGGTGGCCCTGGCAGTAGCGATTGTCGCGATCGTGCTGATGGTGCGCTTCGCCAACAAGCGCTTCGACGAGACCGGCGTGCCGTTCCACAAGTTCTGGGTGGGCCTGGCGCTGTTCATCGTCATCCCAGGGCTGAGCGTGTTGCTGTTCGGCAGCCCGGTCAGCTGGGAAGTGCCGCAGCTCAAAGGCTTCAACTTTGTCGGTGGCTGGGTGCTGATCCCCGAGTTGCTGGCGCTGACCCTGGCGCTGACTATCTATACGGCAGCCTTCATCGCCGAGATCGTGCGCTCCGGTATCCGTTCGGTCAGCCATGGCCAGACCGAAGCGGCGCGCTCGCTGGGCCTGCGCGAGGGCCCGACCCTGCGCAAGGTGATCATTCCCCAGGCACTGCGGGTGATCATTCCGCCGCTGACCAGCCAATACCTGAACCTAGCGAAGAACTCTTCGCTGGCGGCAGGTATCGGCTACCCGGAAATGGTCTCGCTGTTCGCCGGAACCGTGCTCAACCAGACCGGCCAGGCCATCGAGGTGATCGCTATCACCATGAGTGTCTATCTCGCCATCAGCATCAGCATTTCGCTGCTGATGAACTGGTACAACAAGCGCATTGCGCTGATCGAGCGGTGAGGATACGCCCGTGAATGCCCATGTTTTCAAACCCGATATGCCGCCACCGGTGAAAACCGTCGGCGTGCTCGCATGGATGCGTGCCAATCTTTTCTCTAGCTGGCTCAACACACTGTTGACCCTGTTCGCCATCTACCTGGTGTGGCTGATCGTGCCGCCGTTGCTGCAGTGGGCGTTGATCGATGCCAACTGGGTCGGCACGACGCGCGCCGATTGCACCAAGGAGGGCGCCTGCTGGGTGTTCGTGCAGCAGCGCTTTGGCCAGTTCATGTACGGCTATTACCCGGCCGAGCTGCGCTGGCGTGTGGACCTGACCGTGTGGCTGGCCGTGCTCGGCGCCGCGCCGCTGTTCATCAAGCGTTTCCCGCGCAAAGCCTTCTACGGTCTGGGCTTCCTGGTGCTGTACCCGGTACTGGCCTATACCCTGCTGCACGGTGGGTACCTGGGCCTGGAAAACGTACCGACCAGCCAATGGGGCGGGCTGATGCTGACCCTGGTGATCGCCACCGTGGGCATCGTTGGCGCCTTGCCGCTGGGCATCCTGCTGGCACTGGGCCGGCGTTCGAGGATGCCGGCCGTGAAAGTGGTATGCGTGACCTTCATCGAGTTCTGGCGCGGCGTGCCGCTGATTACCGTGCTGTTCATGTCGTCGGTGATGCTGCCGTTGTTCCTGCCCGAAGGCATGAGCTTCGACAAGCTGCTGCGGGCGATGATCGGCGTGATCCTGTTCCAGTCGGCGTACATCGCCGAGGTGGTACGCGGCGGCCTGCAGGCCATCCCCAAGGGCCAGTACGAAGCCGCCGCGGCCATGGGCCTTGGCTACTGGCGCTCGATGGGGCTGGTGATCCTGCCGCAGGCGCTGAAGCTTGTGATCCCCGGCATCGTCAACACCTTCATTGCCCTGTTCAAGGACACCAGCCTGGTGATCATCATCGGCCTGTTCGACCTGCTGAACAGCGTCAAGCAAGCCGCCGCCGACCCGGCCTGGCTGGGCATGGCTACCGAGGGCTACGTGTTCGCCGCCCTGGTGTTCTGGATTTTCTGTTTCGGTATGTCCCGCTACTCCATGCACCTGGAGCGCAAGCTGGACACTGGCCACAAGCGTTAGGAGTTTCGAAATGAGTGAAGCGATCAAGCAGCCTGCCGGCCCCGAAGGCATCATCCAGATGCAGGGTGTGAACAAGTGGTACGGCCAGTTCCATGTGCTCAAGGACATCAACCTGAACGTGCGCCAAGGCGAGCGTATCGTGCTGTGCGGGCCGTCCGGCTCGGGCAAGTCCACCACCATCCGCTGCCTCAACCGCCTCGAAGAGCACCAGCAGGGGCGCATTGTGGTCGATGGGGTGGAGCTGACCAACGACCTCAAGCAGATCGAGGCCATCCGCCGTGAGGTGGGCATGGTGTTCCAGCACTTCAACCTGTTCCCGCACCTGAGCATTCTGGAAAACTGCACACTGGCGCCGATGTGGGTGCGCAAGATGCCTCGGCGCAAGGCCGAGGAAATTGCCATGCATTACCTGGAGCGGGTGCGTATTCCCGAGCAGGCGCACAAGTACCCGGGGCAGTTGTCCGGTGGTCAGCAGCAGCGTGTGGCGATTGCCCGGGCGTTGTGCATGAAGCCGAAGATCATGTTGTTCGACGAACCCACGTCGGCACTGGACCCGGAAATGGTCAAGGAAGTGCTCGATACCATGGTAGGCCTGGCCGAGGATGGCATGACCATGCTCTGCGTGACCCACGAGATGGGCTTTGCCCGCACCGTGGCGAACCGGGTGATCTTCATGGACAAGGGCGAGATTGTGGAGCAGGCAGCGCCGGATGACTTCTTCGACCGGCCGCGCAGCGACCGGACCAGGTTGTTCCTGAGCCAGATCCTGCATTGATGCTGTTTGGGCTGCGCAGCAGCCCTTCGCGGGCACGCCCGCTCCCACAGGTTTAGCGCTGGCTTTGGAGCCTGCGTGAATCCTGTGGGAGCGGGCGTGCCCGCGGAGGGCCGCAATGCGGCCCCGGTTTTATCTCTCTTCCTGGCTGGCAGCCGGCGCCGGCGGCGGTCGCAGCCCCACCTCAGCCACCAGCTTCAACTGCTGCCCGTTGCGCATCACTTCGATGGTGATCTTCTCATTGGGCTTGATTCGCGCCACCTGGTTCATCGACTTGCGCCCGTCACCGGCCGGCTCGCCATTGATGCTCAGGATCACGTCACCCAGTTGCAGCCCGGCCTTGGCCGCCGGCCCTTCGCGGAAGATACCCGCCACCACGATGCCCGGGCGGTCCTTCATGCCGAACGACTCGGCCAGTTCCTGGCTCAGCGGCTGTACCTCGATACCCAGCCAGCCACGAATCACCTGCCCGTGCTCGACGATGGACTTCATCACCTCCAGCGCCAGTTTCACCGGGATGGCGAAGCCGATGCCCTGTGAACCACCAGACTTGGAGAAGATTGCCGTATTGATGCCGATCAGATTGCCGTTGGCATCGACCAGTGCGCCGCCGGAGTTGCCCGGGTTGATCGCTGCGTCGGTCTGGATGAAGTCTTCGTAGTTGTTCAGCCCCAGCTGGTTGCGACCGGTGGCGCTGATGATGCCCATGGTCACGGTCTGGCCGACGCCGAACGGGTTGCCAATGGCCAGTGACACGTCGCCGATATGGATGTTGTCCGAGCGACCGATGGTGATCGCCGGCAAGCTCTTGAGGTCGATTTTCAGCACCGCCAGATCGGTTTCCGGGTCGCTGCCGATCACCCGGGCCAGGGTTTCGCGGCCATCCTTCAGGGCCACGACGATCTGGTCGGCGCCGCTGGTGACGTGGTTGTTGGTCAGCAGGTAGCCCTCGGGGCTCATGATCACCGCCGAACCCAGGCTCGACTCCCAGCGGCGCTGTTTGGGCAGGTTGTCGCCGAAGAAGCGGCGGAACTGCGGGTCTTCGAACAGTGGGTGGGCGCTCTTGTTCACCACCTTGGTGGTGTACAGGTTGACCACCGCCGGGGCGGCCAGGGTCACGGCGTCGGCGTATGACACCGGGCCTTGCATGATCCGCGTGGTCTGCGGTGCCTGCTGCAGGTTGACGTCCTGGCTGGGCAGGCCGACCCATTCCGGGAAACGCTGGATGATCAGCATGGCGATCAGAACGCCGGTAAGCAGGGGCCAGCCAAAGTAACGCAAAGCCTTGAACATGAACGAATCCTGGAAAGAGCGGGGCCAGGGGCCGCGCGGTGGGGCATGAACGCGCGCGATCATACACCGGTTCCCCCAGTGCCGGCGACGGCCCATAATGGCCGGCATTATACGGGCGTTCGATCTGCGTTGTGCCCGTGAAAAGCGCAGTTTTCGAGGAGATTTTCATGGCCGTCGCACTAACCACCCTGGTTGAGGAAGCCGAGCGTTACCTGGGCAGCGCGAAGATCCAGGATTATTGCCCCAACGGCCTGCAGGTCGAAGGCCGGCCCCATGTCAGCCGCATCGTCAGCGGCGTTACCGCCAGCCAGGCATTGCTGGATGCCGCGGTCGAAGCAGAGGCCGACCTGGTGCTGGTGCACCATGGCTACTTCTGGAAGGGTGAGAACCCGTGCGTTACCGGCATCCGTCAGCGCCGCCTGAAAACCTTGTTGAGCAACGATATCAGCCTGCTGGCGTTCCACCTGCCGCTGGATGTACACCCAGAGGTAGGCAACAACGTGCAGTTGGCCCGGCAACTGGACATCACCGTCGAAGGGCCGCTGGACCCGGAGAACCCCAAGGTGGTCGGCCTGGTCGGTTCGCTGGCCGAGCCGATGCCCGCGCGTGATTTTGCCCGGCGGGTGCAAGAGGTGCTGGGGCGTGAGCCGTTACTGGTCGAGGGCGACGCAATGATCCGCCGCGTGGGCTGGTGCACAGGCGGCGGGCAGGGCTATATCGACACGGCGATTGCCGCCGGGGTGGACCTGTACCTGACCGGCGAGGCGTCCGAGCAGACTTACCACAGTGCGCGCGAGAATGGCGTCAGCTTCATTGCTGCCGGGCACCATGCCACCGAGCGCTACGGCGTGCAGGCCCTGGGCGACTGCCTGGCGCGGCGGTTTGCCCTGGAGCACCTGTTCATCGATTGTCCGAATCCCATCTGATGGCGGTGTCTCCCCTTCGCGGGTCAACCCGATTGTGTCTTGATGGGGAAATTAGAATCTGGAGTGAGAGCGGTGAATGGCAAGCTGAATGCCTGTCCCGCGAAGAATCCAACACGGTGGATGGCACCGGCTCCGCCGGTGTTCGCGGGACAAGCCCGCTCCCACAGTCGAATTGCGCGAGATTCTAGAAATTGAGCAAGCCAGTTGTTTCCCCTGGTACTGCATCAGCCTCAAGCCTGCGGGGGTAACCTGTGGGAGCGGGCTTGCCCCGCGAAGCATCCAACACGGTGTATGGCACGGGCTTCGCCCGTGTTCGCGGGACAAGCCCGCTCCCACATGGGATCGCGCTAGATTCTAGAAATTGAGCAAGCCAGTTGCTTCCACACCGGCCTTGCCGGGGCGGTTTCACCTGCGAAGCGGCCGGGTTGCCGCCCCAAACCCCCAGTCATATCGTTAGACGCTTTCGATCTAGCCAGCCTCCTAAATAGAAGCAGCCGCTGTGATAAAGTGGCTCGCTCGAACACGGCCCGCAGGCCGTCCATAAGATCGTTTTTCGTGAGTAGCCATGGTCGACAAACTGACGCACTTGAAACAGCTGGAGGCGGAGAGCATCCACATCATCCGCGAGGTGGCCGCCGAGTTCGACAACCCGGTGATGCTGTACTCGATCGGCAAGGATTCCGCCGTGATGCTGCACCTGGCGCGCAAGGCCTTCTTCCCGGGCAAGCTGCCGTTCCCGGTGATGCACGTCGACACCCAGTGGAAATTCCAGGAGATGTACAGCTTCCGCGACAAGATGGTCGAGGAAATGGGCCTGGAGTTGATCACCCACGTCAACCCTGAGGGTGTGGCGCAGGGTATCAACCCGTTCACCCATGGCAGCTCCAAGCACACCGACATCATGAAGACACAGGGCCTGAAGCAGGCGCTGGACAAGCATGGTTTCGACGCTGCCTTCGGCGGCGCGCGCCGCGACGAAGAGAAGTCGCGGGCCAAGGAGCGTGTGTACTCGTTCCGTGACAGCAAGCACCGCTGGGACCCAAAAAACCAGCGCCCCGAGCTGTGGAACGTGTACAACGGCAAGGTCAACAAGGGTGAGTCGATCCGTGTCTTCCCCCTGTCTAACTGGACCGAGCTGGACATCTGGCAGTACATCTACCTTGAAGGCATCCCGATCGTGCCGCTGTACTTCGCCGCCGAGCGTGAAGTTATCGAGAAGAATGGCACCCTGATCATGATCGACGACGAGCGCATTCTCGAGCACCTCTCCGAGGAAGAGAAAGCCCGTATCGTCAAGAAGAAGGTGCGTTTCCGTACCCTCGGCTGCTACCCGCTGACGGGCGCTGTCGAGTCGGAAGCCGAGACCCTGACGGACATCATTCAGGAAATGCTCCTGACCCGAACGTCCGAACGCCAGGGCCGTGTCATCGACCACGATGGCGCCGGTTCCATGGAAGACAAGAAACGCCAAGGCTACTTCTAATTTCAGGGTTACTCCATGTCGCACCAATCTGATCTGATCAGCGAGGACATCCTCGCCTACCTGGCCCAGCATGAGCGCAAGGAACTGCTGCGCTTCCTGACCTGTGGCAACGTTGACGATGGCAAGAGCACCCTGATCGGGCGCCTGCTGCACGATTCCAAGATGATCTACGAGGACCACCTCGAGGCCATCACCCGTGACTCGAAAAAGTCCGGCACCACCGGCGAAGAAGTCGACCTGGCGCTGCTGGTAGACGGGCTGCAGGCCGAGCGCGAGCAGGGCATCACCATCGATGTCGCCTACCGGTACTTCTCCACAGCCAAGCGCAAGTTCATCATTGCCGATACCCCTGGCCACGAGCAGTACACCCGCAACATGGCCACTGGCGCGTCCACCTGCGACCTGGCGATCATCCTGGTCGATGCCCGCTATGGCGTGCAGACCCAGACCCGCCGGCACAGCTACATCGCCTCGTTGCTGGGTATCAAGCACATCGTGGTCGCCGTCAACAAGATGGACCTCAAGGGCTTCGACGAAGGTGTGTTCGAGTCGATCAAGGCCGATTACCTGAAATTTGCCGAAGCGATCAACCTGACCCCGAGCAGCCTGCACTTTGTGCCGATGTCGGCCCTCAAGGGCGACAACGTGGTCAATCACAGCGAGCAATCGCCGTGGTACACCGGCCCGACGCTGATGGAAATCCTTGAAACCGTCGAGGTTTCGGCCGACCGCAACTTCACCGACCTGCGTTTCCCGGTGCAGTACGTCAACCGCCCGAACCTGAACTTCCGCGGCTTCGCCGGTACCCTCGCCAGCGGCGTGGTACACAAGGGTGACGAAATCGTCGTGCTGCCGTCGGGCAAGAGCAGCCGGGTCAAATCCATCGTCACCTACGAAGGTGAACTGGAAAACGCCGGCCCAGGCCAGGCCGTGACCCTGACCATGGAAGACGAGATCGATATCTCCCGTGGTGACCTGCTGGTACACGCCGACAACGTTCCGCCGGTCACCGACCAGTTCGACGCCATGCTGGTGTGGATGGCCGAGGAGCCGATGCTCCCGGGCAAGAAGTACGACATCAAGCGCGCTACCAGCTATGTGCCGGGCTCGATTGCCAGCATCACCCACAAGGTGGATGTGAACACCCTCGAGAAGGACGCTGCCAGCGCCCTGCAACTGAACGAGATTGGCCGCGTCAAGGTGTCTCTGGACAGCGCCATTGCCCTGGACGGTTACGACAGCAACCGCACCACTGGCGCGTTCATCGTCATCGACCGCCTGACCAACGGCACCGTCGGCGCCGGCATGATCATCGCCCAGCCAGTATTGCCCCATGGCAGCACCGGTCAGCATGGCAAGCAGGCCCACGTATCCACTGAAGAACGCGCCCTGCGCTTCGGCCAGCAGCCAGCCACCGTGCTGTTCAGCGGCCTGTCCGGCGCTGGCAAGAGCACCTTGGCCTATGCCGTGGAGCGCAAGCTGTTCGACATGGGCCGTGCGGTATACGTGCTCGATGGCCAGAACCTGCGCCACGACCTGAACAAGGGCCTGCCACAGGACCGCGCCGGCCGCACCGAAAACTGGCGCCGTGCCGCCCACGTGGCGCGCCAGTTCAACGAAGCCGGTATGCTGACCCTTGCTGCATTCGTGGCCCCGGATGCCGAAGGCCGCGAACAGGCCAAGGCGCTGATCGGCAAGGAACGCCTGGTGACCGTTTACGTCCAGGCCTCGCCGCTGGCCTGCCGCGAGCGTGACCCGCAGGGCCTGTACGCTGCCGGTGGCGACAACATCCCGGGTGAAAGCTTCCCGTTCGATGTGCCGCTGGACGCCGACCTGGTGATCGATACCCAGACCACCAGTGTGGACGAGGGCGTGAAACAGGTGCTGGACGTGCTGCGTCAGCGGGGCGCAATTTAAGCGCGAGCCTGCATGGAGAACCCCGCTTCGGCGGGGTTTTTCTATTGCTCAGTTCAGGCGAAAAGGCCCTCAGAGTTCAGGGCCTTGCTCGTGTTAGCTGGGCTTGAAACCGTCTTTACCGCTGGCTAGCCGCCATTGCTTGACTATTTCTAGTACTTTTTCAGGTTTACCATTTTCCTTTGGGTTTGGTCTGTACAAAAGATCGTAGCCTGAGGGGTGTTCAGTGATTTTTGAAAAATGATCAAGAAGTCCCCCCAGTACGTGATCGGGTTCTTCCAAGTTGGCTCTGTGGATTTCAATTATGAGTGCCAAGAATTCGTTTTCGGTATAGTCAGAAAGTTTGGTTTTTTCACTCATGCAGCCGATCCTGCCAAGGCGGGAGAACCTGTCGTATGTATCAATTCTTCGACAATCGAATGGAACTCCGAGTATGAATAGTCTGCAAGGCAATGTTTCTGAATGATCACCATGGAGACTCCGATGATAGTACATACTCCATGGCGCTCATGATCCGCAGGTTTTCAGGGCCGTACATCAGCCCACCCAATTCGGTCAGGCCCAGATGGACAATCTGTACCCCGCGTAAGCGGGGTGTCGGATTCATTCTGGTTTGAATCCTGGCTTGCCGTTGGCTGCACGCCACACTTTTATTGTGCGTAGAATTTCTTCCGGTGTATCAAGACCGCCTGCCTCAGGCCAATATATTAGGTCTGAACCGTTGGGGTGCTCGCTCAAAGCCTTGAATAGCATGATTTGTGCATCAAGCTCTTGATCGCTTACGTTGTCTGGTGGGTTGATTATTGATTTGATAAAATTCAAGAATTCAAGCTCTGTATATTCGGAGATTGTGCTTTTTTGACTCATTCGGAAGCTCCGTAGTGAATGTCGTGATGCGCCGCTGGCGTGACTACTCTTAAGTTGTCTACGTCGTATACAGCTCCGTTTTCGGAAATTGGAATCACGTGGTGGAGTATGAAGGTTGCGTGACCTTTGTGGTGATCTTTGTCGCGCGCTTTGGGCGCGCGACCTTTTGCGATGAGACTTCTGTTTGCATCATTGAACTGGCTAGAAAACTCTTGTGTATCGGATATCGCCTTCCAGAATGCGGTTCTGAATGCATCGAAATCTCCAAACTCTCTTCCCCTCAGCGCATTTGCAATTTGTGTCGGGATTTTTGCTCCGGTTTCCCTGGTTATGTCCCCAAGCCAGATACCATCGATCTGCGCGCCTGAGCCCATGGCAATACCCGGCTCATATCTCGGGCTCTTGAACACCACCAGAATAGGCGGGAATCCGGAGTCCATGGGGAAGGTGATGATCAGCCGTTCCTGATCCAGCAGATCGAGTGCGGGGTAACCCTCCTGCTCGGTAATGACAGGGTCCAGGCTGCTGCCGGTGTAAACAACGGTGCCGGGTGGGACTTGCGGCAAGCTGGTGGAGCTTCCGGCTTCACCACCCGGCGCGTTGGCCGGTGTCCAGGTCAGAATCCGCTGCGGATTTTCCAGTGCAAGGCTGTAGACCAGGCGTTCAGTGTCGAATGTCGCCGTGCGCACCGGTACTGGCCTGCCCCCAGGCACCACATACAGATCCAGGCCGTTGTCATGCTCCG
This sequence comes from Pseudomonas sp. BN607, assembly GCF_029871175.1. Taxonomy (NCBI): domain Bacteria; kingdom Pseudomonadati; phylum Pseudomonadota; class Gammaproteobacteria; order Pseudomonadales; family Pseudomonadaceae; genus Pseudomonas; species Pseudomonas sp. BN607. The sequence goes on along the minus strand of NZ_SSOE01000056.1, from coordinate 310,017 downwards.
CCCCTGCCAGCAAATACGGTAAGTCGATGCTGGTTGATGACAGAGCCAAGGTTGCAAGGTCTGGCCCGCCGGGCGGCGTAAGGCTGGCTAGGGGGGTGCTGATCAGTTACCTACGCTCACTGTTACCCAGCGTTGATGGCCAGGCCATCGCGAGGGTGCCTACCGCAAGCGAGGAGATGGTAGTCGCAACGAGGCGGGAAATCGCCGTTGTGATCGCTTCGCTCAAAGCCTTATAAGGCGTTTCGGCCACCGCGAATGTTGCTATACCAATCGGGATTACGGCTGGCGTCGATCCCGCTAAACGCGCTTCATTGATATAAGAGATATTACGCCGCAGCGACTCTTGCCTTTGCCGCTCGGCTTCTGCAGCCAAGCGCTCGGCTTCGGCCTGCTGGCGTGCGGCTTCTTCCTGTGCAGCGAGTCGAGCCTTGAGGTTTTCCACTTCAGCCGCGCGCTGCATCAGGTTCTGCGTGGCACCCGCATATACCCCCAGAAATCTAACCGATTCGGTTAATGCCAGTGCCAGGTGGTATTCCTGCCAGCGGGGGCCTGCCCGGCGTAGCCGTTGCTCATCGACCAGATGCAAAAGCCCTTCAAGTTGAGGCTTCGACAGAGGGCCGTTGATGCGCGGGTTTTGATCTCGATACGGCGGGATTTGCGACTGCTTGGCCTGCACTAGGGCATCAGCGGTCGCCAGGTAGGCACTGAAGGTTTGGGCAAGCGTGAATGCGTCATCGATGACCGTTTGCCCCAGCTCATGCTGAAGGACATTAGGTAAACAATCGAAATGTATTTGTCGCTCTGTGTGGATCTGCGCTGTTCTACGCGCAATCACCTGCAACAAATCCAGCGGTTGCTGGCTGAGTTCTTCCTGATCTACCTGGCTTGCCAGTGCTTGAAGTTCGTCTGCCAATGCTTGGTGCTTCTGAGCTTCCAGGTGTAAACGGTACGTACCCTCCCAGGACTTCTGCAGCCTTGTGGCCCATTCCACACCTAATTCCTGGCCTGTGGTTGCTGCGAAGAAACCCGGGTCTAGAAACCGGCTCATCATTGAGTCGCCCCGCTTGTAGAAGGCGGGTACGCCAAAGTAGTTGTTGGCGTCGGGTAAAATCTGCAGATAACCATCACGAATCTGGCTGATGCGCGACGATAGGATTTGTTGCTCTGTAAAGAGTGTTGATGCCGCGCGGTTTGTACTGCTCGCTTCGGCTTTGATCTGGGCTTTGAGCGCGTTTATAGTTTCAGGAAGCTGTTTTATGTCATGCGCATACTTGTCTGAATAGTCCTTCTCGATGATTCGAAACTCTTCTGTCAGCACCCGGCGCGTGGAAATAACCCGAGCAATATCATTTTTGGTTGGACTGGTGCCGCGTGGATAACCATCGCTTAGCCCCCAGCCACCTGCGCCCGGCCCACCCCCACCCCCACCACCAATAAAACGCAGTTCAGTACCGGTGGGTGCTTGCGCGCTGATGTACAGTGCTTCATCCAGATAATACGTGTTGTCCCGTGCCATGTAGGTTCTCCGAATCACCACATGGACTAGGTTTACGTACATCGAATTTGCGGTATGTCAGCGGCAGCCTGTCAATCAGTAGGAAGCTTCGTGGTGCTCGGAAGGATCTGTCTCAGATGTGTTGTTCCGACACCGGTATCACCCGTTTCTCCTTCACCGCCTTGTAGGAAAAACTCGAGTAGATCTCCTTCACCCCTGGCAAGCGCTGCAGCACCTCGCGGGTGAATTCCCCGAACGACTCCAGGTCCCGCGCCAGAATCTCCAGCAGAAAGTCATAGCGCCCGGAGATGTTGTGGCAGGCAACGATTTCGGGAATTTCCATGAGCCGCTGTTCGAACGCCAGCGCCATGTCCTTGGTGTGCGAGTCCATCATGATGCTGACAAATGCAGTCACGCCGAACCCCAGCGATTTTGGCGAAAGGATGGCTTGGTAGCCGGTGATGTAGCCGTTGTCTTCCAGCAGCTTGACCCGTCGCCAGCAGGGCGAGGTGGTCAGGGCAACCTGGTCGGCGAGTTCGGCAACGGTCAGGCGGGCGTTGTGTTGCAGCGCAGCAAGCAGGGCGCGGTCGGTGCGGTCGAGGCTTGAAGGCATGATTTGCCCTCCTTATGTTGTATTTGTTGTTTTCTTTTCAAAGCAAACGCAAGTGCGTGGGTAATTTTGGAAAAAATAAGGCAGCTCGGTGGCATAAGCTTATAACAAACCACCAGAGGCTGTTGCCATGCGCGACTCCCATAACAACACCGGTTTTTCGACCCGGGCCATACACCATGGCTACGACCCGCTTTCCCACGGCGGCGCCTTGGTGCCACCGGTTTACCAGACTTCAACTTATGCCTTCCCTAGCGTCGAATACGGCGCGGCGTGCTTTGCCGGCGAGGAGGGCGGGCACGTCTACAGTCGCATTTCCAACCCGACCCTGGCCTTGCTGGAGCAGCGCATGGCCTCACTGGAGGGAGGAGAGGCAGGCCTGGCCCTGGCGTCGGGCATGGGGGCTGTCACCTCGACCCTGTGGACCTTGTTGCGGCCAGGTGACGAGCTCATCGTCGGGCGCACGGTGTATGGCTGCACCTTCGCGTTCATGCACCATGGCATCGGTGAGTTTGGGGTGAAGGTGTGCCATGTGGACCTCAATGACAGCAAGGCGCTAAAAGCGGCGATCAACCACAAGACGCGAATGATCTACTTCGAAACCCCGGCGAACCCGAACATGCAGTTGGTCGATATCGCGGCGGTGGCGGAGGCGGCGCAAGGGCATGACCTGCACATCGTGGTCGACAACACTTACTGCACGCCCTATCTGCAGCGGCCGCTGGAACTGGGTGCCGACCTGGTGGTGCATTCGGCGACCAAATACCTCAGCGGCCACGGTGATGTCACGGCCGGGCTGGTGATCGGACGCAAGGCGCTGATAGACCGGATTCGCCTTGAGGGCCTCAAGGACATGACGGGGGCGGTGCTGTCACCGCACGATGCCTCGCTGTTGATGCGGGGTATCAAGACGCTCGCACTGCGCATGGATCGTCATTGCACCAATGCCCAGCAGGTTGCCGAGTTTCTGGAGCGCCAGCCCCAGGTGGAGCTGATCCAGTATCCGGGGCTGGCGTCGTTCGCCCAGTACGAACTGGCGAAACGGCAGATGCGCATGCCGGGCGGGATGATCGCTTTCGAGCTCAAAGGCGGGGTCGAGGCTGGGCGGCGCTTCATGAATGCGCTGCAACTGTTTGCCCGGGCGGTGAGCCTGGGTGATGCCGAATCCCTGGCGCAGCATCCGGCGAGCATGACCCATTCCAGCTATACGCCCGAAGAACGGGCGCATCACGGAATTTCCGAGGGCTTGGTGCGGTTGTCAGTAGGGCTGGAGGATGCCGAGGACCTGCTGGCGGATGTCGAGCAGGCATTGCAGGCTTGCTGCCAGGTCGCAGCCACCCCCTGATGCCTGTCAGTCAAGCCTTGGTGGCACCATGGGGCCGCATCGTGGCCCTGCCACGGCGTGTTAGTGCTCGCATTAAACCTCGTCTGGGTGATTGAGGTAAGCGGCGTTTCTCTCAACGATGTTCAGGCGCAACTCAAGGGGTTGCTGGCCCTTCTTGCAGATATAGGTGAACGGGATCCCGTTGAAGGTGCGCAGCATGAGGGGTTCCTGTCTGCCTGCTGGCGCCAGGCGCACGATCGCCTGGTCGTCGAGGTCCTCGAAGGAAATTCGCGAGTTATTGGTGTCAAGCAAGTCAAAAAGCGTCGGGTAGGCACCATTGAGCGGTGAACGGAAGGCACCCACGCAGTCCTCATCATGTATGTAAAGCGCGAGCCCGAAGCGCACCTGGAGCGGACGAACAGCCGGTAGCCATTATCCACGCGGCGGAAGTAGAGGCTCAAAGGGGGAAGTTCCAGCGTGTCCGGGACATGGCCCAGGTAAAACGACTGGTCCCGCTTGGCAGGTTGTTTGGCCGGCGCAGGGGCTTTCTGAGTGTTGGCCTGGTTCCTCGACCGCCTGAGGGCGTTGATGCGGAACATTCGGCCGGCAAATCCGGCCATCGCCAGGCCGCCTGAGGTCAGGGGGCCAGATTTGTTGGGTGGCGTCTTTTCCAGTTCGGCGGGCCCGCCGTGCAGTTGGTCGAGGAAGTGCATCGTGCCATCTACGGCTTCGACGGTGGCAATGAAAGAGCGTTGTCGATAAGTCAGCATAGGTCTGCTCCGGGTTGAGGGACTTATGCAGGATGTGGAAGTGCTAGAGCGTCCGGCAGCAGGAAATGCGGCCTGAGATGGGGTACGAAGGCTACGCCTTGTGGGTGGCAGGTGTGTCTGGAGGGGTGAAACAGGAGGAGGGGCTAGCCCACTCCTCCTTGGCAATCGATCAACGCTTGAGCCCGTAGCTCTCGTCGAGCATGCCCGGCGAGTTAGGTACCTTCGGCGCGTAGTCGCGTGGCACTTCGGCAGTGTCCTTCGGCGGGGTCAGGCGGTCACGCGGGCCCTGAGTGCCTTCGGAGTGCAGCGCGGCCAGCAAGCGCTGGCGGGTCAGTTCGTCGAGCGCCAGGGTGTTGGCGCCGTCGGCCAGGTGATCCTGGACATCCTGGTAGCTCTGGGTCAGCTTCTTGACCAGTACTGCAGTGCTGTTGAAGTGGGTCACCACTTCGTTCTGGTAGCTGTCGAAACGTTTCTGCATTTCGTCCAGCTGACGCTGGGTGCTGCTAGGCGCCGCGTTGGGCAGCAGGCGGGCCACGACGAAACCAACCACCACACCGATGACCAGGGCCAGGGTCGGCAACAACCAAACAAGGAGCGAGAGTTCCACGAGTCCTTCCTCTATAAACGGCTTTGCTTTACGTTAACGGCTCAGACCTGCGCTGTATACCGCGAGCGATCGCAAATCAGAACAGAATTCCTCACCTAGACGAATAGACCCTCCCCGAGGTCACGGAGTAGTGCCTTGCTTGTCCGCGAAACCCCCTTGTTCATCGATGGCCCCAGCGGCCAGTTGGAAGCCTTGTACCTGGACGTGGCCGATGCCCGTGGCGCGGTGCTGATCTGCCATCCCAACCCGGTCCAGGGCGGCACCATGCTCAATAAGGTGGTCTCGACACTGCAGCGCACCGCCCGTGATGCCGGCTATGTGACCCTGCGCTTCAACTACCGCGGCGTCGGCCAGAGTGCCGGCAGCCATGATATGGGGGCTGGCGAGGTGGCCGATGCCGAGGCGGCGGCGGCCTGGTTGCGTGCCAAGCATCCTGGGTTGCCGTTGGTGCTGATGGGCTTCTCGTTCGGTGGCTTCGTCGCCACCAGCCTGGCTGGTCGCCTGGAAGCCCGTGGCGTGGCCGTGCAGCAGTTGTTCATGATCGCCCCGGCGGTGATGCGCCTGACCGCCGACTTCCCGCTACCGCAGCGCTGCCCGATCGCGGTGGTGCAGCCTGATGCCGACGAAGTCGTCGATCCGCAGCTGGTTTACGCATGGTCCGACGCACTGGGGCGCCCCCATGAGCTGCTGAAAGTGGCAGAATGCGGACACTTCTTCCATGGCAAGCTGACCGATCTGAAGGATCTGCTGCTGCCGCGCCTTTCGAACTGAGCCAAGCCTGAATAAGCGAACACCCATGACCACGCGCATTCTTACCGGTATCACCACCACCGGCACACCGCACCTGGGCAACTACGCCGGCGCCATCCGCCCGGCGATCCGTGCCAGCCAGCAGCCCGGTGTCAACTCGTTCTACTTCCTGGCCGACTACCACGCCCTGATCAAGTGCGATGACCCGCTGCGCATCCAGCGCTCGCGTCTGGAAATCGCCGCCACCTGGCTGGCCGGTGGCCTGGACCCGGACAAGGTAACCTTCTACCGGCAGTCCGATATCCCTGAAATCCCCGAGCTGACCTGGCTGCTGACCTGCGTTGCGGCCAAGGGCCTGCTCAACCGCGCACACGCCTACAAGGCCTCGGTGGACAAGAACGTTGAAGCGGGCGAAGACCCGGATGCCGGCGTGACCATGGGCTTGTTCAGCTACCCGGTACTGATGGCCGCAGACATCCTGATGTTCAATGCCAACAAGGTGCCGGTCGGCCGTGACCAGATCCAGCACGTGGAAATGGCCCGCGACATCGGCCAGCGCTTCAATCACCTGTTTGGCCAAGGCCAGGACTTTTTCGCCCTCCCAGAGGCGGTGATCGAAGAAAGCGTCGCAACCCTGCCGGGCCTGGACGGGCGCAAGATGTCCAAGAGCTACGACAACACCATCCCGTTGTTCACCAGCGCCAAGGACATGAAAGACGCCATCTCCCGCATCGTCACCGATTCGCGTGCCCCGGGCGAGGCGAAAGACCCAGACAATTCGCACCTGTTCACCCTGTATCAGGCCTTCTCGACGCCGGAGCAATGCGCCGGCTTCCGCGATGAGCTGTTAGAGGGGCTGGGCTGGGGCGATGCCAAGCAGCGCCTGTTCCAGCTGCTCGATGGCCAGTTGGCCGAGAAGCGCGAGTATTACCATCAGCTGATCGCCCGCCCGGCGGACCTCGAAGACATCCTGCTGGCTGGCGCTGCCAAGGCCCGCAAGATTGCCACACCGTTCCTCGAGCAACTGCGCGAGGCGGTTGGCCTGCGTTCGTTCCGCAGCAGCGTGCAGGCCAGCGCCGAAGTGAAGAAAAAGGCCGCGAAGAGCGCACGGTTCGTCAGCTTCCGTGACGAAGATGGCAGCTTCCGCTTCCGCCTGCTGGCCGCCGACGGCGAGCAGCTGTTGCTGTCGCGCAGCTTTGCCGACGGCAAGAGTGCCGGTGCGTTGAGCAAGCAGCTGCAGCAGGGTGGTGAGGCCGATGTGCGTCTTGAAGGCCTGGGCTTCGCCCTGTGGCTGAACGGTGAGCAGGTTGCCGAAGGGCCGCAGTACGACAGTGCTGAAGCCCGTGATGCAGCTATTCAAAGCCTGCGTGAGGCCCTGGCACCACAGCAAGGCTGAGGCATATTGACGCAAGTCTGATTGCCATAAAGCGGGCCTGTCGCTACAGTGACGGCCCGTTTTTTGTTGCCTCGCTAACGAATCATGACTCCCTTAGAACGCTATCAAGCAGATCTGAAACGTCCCGACTTCTTCCATGACGCGGCGCAGGAAACTGCGGTGCGTCACCTGCAGCGCCTGTACGACGACCTGGTACAGGCGCAGAACAACAAGCCGGGCGTATTCGGCAAGCTGTTCGGCAAGAAAGAGCAGACCCCGGTCAAGGGCCTGTATTTCTGGGGTGGGGTAGGGCGAGGCAAGACCTACCTGGTCGATACCTTCTACGAAGCGCTGCCGTTCAAGCAGAAGATGCGTACGCACTTCCACCGCTTCATGAAGCGTGTGCACGAGGAAATGAAAACCCTCAAGGGCGAGAAGAACCCGCTGACCCTCATCGCCAAGCGCTTCAGCGAAGAAGCCAAGGTGATCTGCTTCGACGAATTCTTCGTTTCGGACATTACCGACGCGATGATCCTCGGCACCCTGATGGAAGAGCTGTTCAAGAACGGTGTATCGCTGGTGGCCACGTCCAACATCGTGCCGGACGGCCTATACAAGGACGGCCTGCAGCGTGCGCGCTTCCTGCCGGCGATCGCCATGATCAAGCAGTACACCGATGTGGTGAACGTCGACAGTGGGGTCGACTACCGTCTGCGCCACCTGGAGCAGGCCGAGCTGTTCCACTACCCGCTCAACGATGCGGCGCACCAGAGCATGCGTGCCAGCTTCAAGGCACTGACCCCTGAGTGCACCCAGGCGGTCGAGGACGACGTGCTGATGATCGAGAACCGCCCGATCCATGCGCTGCGTACTTGCGACGACGTCGCCTGGTTCGATTTCCGCGCCCTGTGCGACGGCCCGCGCAGCCAGAACGACTACATCGAACTGGGCAAGATTTTCCATGCCGTGCTGCTGAGCAACGTCGAACAGATGAGTGTCACCACCGACGACATTGCCCGCCGCTTCATCAACATGGTCGACGAGTTCTACGACCGTAACGTCAAGCTGATCATTTCGGCTGAGGTGGAGCTGAAGGACCTGTATACCGGTGGTCGTCTGGCCTTCGAGTTTCAGCGTACCCTGAGCCGGTTGCTGGAGATGCAGTCGCACGAGTTCCTGTCTCGCGCACACAAGCCTTGAGAGCTTTGGGGTCGCTCCTGCATGGGTCGGCGTACGCAGGCCATTGAGGGGCGGCCTTGTGTCGCGACAGGGCTGCAGCGCAGCCCCGCGGCCCTCAAGCCTCTTGCATGAACTGCTGGCGATACTGGTTCGGCGACAGCTCGGTGTGCTGGCGGAACAAGCGCGCAAAGAAACTGGCATCGTCATAACCGACCTCATAGCTGATGGTCTTGATGCTCTTGCGCGTGCTTGACAACAACCCCTTGGCTGTCTCGATGCGTAGCCGTTGCAGGTAGTGCAGCGGCTTGTCACCCGTTGCGCCCTGGAACCGGCGCATGAAGTTGCGGATGCTCATGCCGTGGTTGCGGGCCACATCCTCGAAGCGGAACTTGTCGGCGAAGTGCTCTTCGAGCCAGTGCTGGATCTGCAGGATGATCAGGTCCTGGTGCAGTTTCTGCCCGCCAAAGCCCATGCGCCCCGGGGTGTAGTTGCGCTGCACTTCATAGAGGATGTCGCGCGACACGGCCCGCGCCACGTTGGCGCCGCAGAACCGCTCGATCAGGTAGATATACAGGTCGCAGGCCGAAGTGGCTCCGCCGGCACAATAGATATTGTCGGCGTCGGTCAGGTGCTTGTCCTGGTTCAGGCGGATCTTCGGGAAGCGTTCGGCAAAGCTGCTGAAGAAGCGCCAGTAGGTGGTCGCCTCCTTGCCGTCGAGCAGGCCGGACTCGGCCAGCCAGAATACACCGCTGGCCTCGGCGCACAGCACCGCGCCGCGCGCATGCTGTTCGCGCAGCCACGGCAGCACCTGTGGATAATGTTGCAACAGGTTGTCGAAGTCGTCCCAGTAGGCCGGCAGGATGATCACATCGGCATCGTCCAGGCCTCCGTCGACCGGTAGCTGTACATTGCTGAAGCTGTCCACGGGTTGGCCGTCGGGGCTCACCAGGCGGATCTCGAACATCGGCTGCAAGCCCAGGCCCAGCTGCTTGCTGTAGCGCAGGCTGGCGAGGTGGAAGAAGTCCTTGGCCTGCATCAAGGTAGAAGCGAACACCTTGTCAATGGCCAGGATGCTGACGCGCCGCAGCGACGCGGGGGGTTGGGTAAACATCATTGTCATTGTTCTTATAGGGTAGAGTGGTCAATCACCGGCTGGATCGTCTTATTTTTTGGCGATTGTGTCTACCCCGCGTAGCAGCGGGGCTGCTTTGCCAGGGATTGAGCGGCGAAGCAGCCCTTTTTTAGCTCAAGGCGCCGGGTTCGGCTGCGCCTGGTGTATGGCTTCGATCGCTGCCAGTAGCTCATCGCTCAGGCTTAGATCAAGGCTCGCCAGGTTGCTGTCCAGTTGTTGCAGGTTGGTTGCGCCAATGATGTTGCTGGTGACGAACGGCTGCCGGGTAACGAACGCCAGGGCCATTTGTGCCGGGTCCAGGCCGTGCTCACGGGCCAGTTGCACGTAGCGGCTGCAGGCGGCCACGGTCTGCGGGTTGGAGTAACGGGCAAAGCGGCTGAACAAGGTCAGGCGGGCGTGGTCCGGGCGTGCGCCGTTCTCGTACTTGCCCGACAGCATGCCGAACGCCAGTGGGGAATAGGCCAGCAGGCCACATTGCTCGCGAATGGCCACTTCGGCCAGGCCCACTTCGAAGCTGCGGTTGAGCAGGTTGTACGGGTTCTGGATCGACACCGCCCGTGGCCAGCCACGGCTGTCGGCCAGTTGCAGGAACTTCATGGTGCCCCACGGGGTTTCGTTGGACAGGCCGATGTGGCGGATCTTGCCCGCGCGCACCTGTTCGTCGAGCACTTCGAGGGTTTCTTCCAGCGGGGTGAAGTGATCCTGCGGCAGGTGCTGGTAGCCCAGCTTGCCGAAGAAGTTGGTGCTGCGTTCCGGCCAGTGCAGCTGGTACAGGTCGATGCGATCGGTCTGCAGGCGCTTGAGGCTTTCTTCCAGCGCCGCGACGATGTGCTGGCGGTTGTGCTTGAGCTGGCCGTCGCGGATGTGGCTGATGCCGTTGCCGGGGCCAGCGACCTTGCTGGCCAGGACCCAGTCATCGCGATCGCCGTTGGTCTTGAACCAGTTGCCGATGATGCGTTCGGTAGCGGCGTAGGTTTCCGGGCGAGGCGGCACCGGGTACATCTCGGCGGTGTCGATGAAGTTGACCCCGGCGGCCTTGGCCCGGGCAATCTGTTCAAAGGCCTCGGCCTGGACGTTCTGTTCGCCCCAGGTCATGGTGCCCAGGCACAGGGCGCTGACGTTGAGGTCGGTACGGCCGAGCTGGCGGTATTCCATCGGTTAGACACTCCTTGGCAATAGAAGCCCATCAAAGCAGGTTGAAATTTTTCGCGCAATCTGGATAATTCAGCCCCTCTCCGCGTGGCGGAAGTGATGCACCATCACGCAGGAAGAACCCCGTCGAACATTGGCGTGCCCGACCCGAGCCCCCAAAAGCGTCTGTGTTCGGCTGCGCGCTTGCCCTTGGCAAGCTGTGCACTATCCAGTAAGATTCGCCGTCTATTTTTCGCTGGGCGGCCTCTGAGGCTTTAGAGAATGAAAACTTTTACTGCTAAACCGGAAACAGTAAAGCGCGAGTGGTTCGTAGTTGACGCCGCTGGCCAGACCCTGGGTCGTCTGGCTACCGAAATCGCTACCCGTCTGCGTGGCAAACACAAACCAGAATACACCCCTCACGTTGACACCGGCGACTACATCGTCGTTATCAACGCCGAGCAGGTTCGTGTGACTGGTGCCAAGTCTTCCGACAAAATGTACTACTCCCACTCCGGCTTCCCGGGCGGTATCAAGGAAATCAACTTCGAGAAGTTGATCGCCAAGGCCCCTGAGCGTGTTATCGAAACCGCGGTCAAAGGCATGCTGCCTAAGAACCCGCTGGGTCGCGACATGTACCGCAAGCTGAAAGTGTACGCGGGTGCTGCTCACCCACACACTGCTCAGCAGCCTCAAGAACTGAAGATCTAACGGGATAGTTCATTATGTCGGCGACTCAAAATTACGGCACTGGCCGTCGCAAGACCGCAACCGCTCGCGTATTCCTGCGTCCGGGTACTGGTAACATCTCCATCAACAACCGTTCTCTGGACGTGTTCTTCGGTCGCGAAACCGCTCGCATGGTTGTTCGCCAGCCACTCGAGCTGACCGAAACCGTTGAGAAGTTCGACATCTACGTCACCGTTTCCGGTGGTGGTGTCAGCGGTCAGGCCGGTGCGATCCGTCACGGTATCACCCGCGCTCTGATGGAATACGACGAAACCCTGCGTGGCGCTCTGCGTCGTGCTGGCTACGTCACCCGCGACGCTCGTGAAGTCGAGCGTAAGAAAGTGGGTCTGCGTAAAGCGCGTAAGCGTCCTCAGTACTCCAAGCGTTAATACCGCTTCGGCAGTCGAAAAAAGCCCGGTTCCTTGGAACCGGGCTTTTTTTTTGGCTTGAACTAACCTGTCAGCATGTCCGTGATCGCTGGCCGCATAGACGCAGATCAAGCAAAGCGAGGGTTGTAGCCCGGACCAGGGGTAATCACCTTGTCAGTGTGTGGATTTGTTTCTTACCATGGCGGCCAATTTTTAGTGCCACAGACATTACCTAAGTACAGGTCAGGTCCAACTGGCCAAGCAAGCTGATGGGAGAGGACTGAATGAGCAATGACGGCGTCAACGCAGGCCGGCGCCGCTTCCTCGTAGCCGCGACATCCGTGGTCGGGGCAGCGGGGGCAGTGGGGGCTGCGGTACCGTTCGTGGGGTCATGGTTTCCCAGTGCCAAGGCGAAAGCCGCGGGCGCACCGGTGAAGGTCAATATCGCCAAGGTCGAGGCCGGGCAGCAGATGGTGGCCGAGTGGCGTGGCCAGCCGGTGTTCATCGTTCGGCGTACGGAGGAAATCCTCGGCAACCTGAAGAAAATTACCGGCGATTTGTCTGATCCAGAATCCAAGGCTTCGGTGCAGCCGACCTATGTCGACCCCGAGGTTCGCTCGATCAAGCCGGAAATCCTCATCCTCGTCGGCCTGTGCACGCATCTGGGCTGCTCGCCCACCTTCCGTCCAGAGGTTGCGCCTGCCGACCTTGGCCCGAAATGGGTGGGTGGCTACTTCTGCCCGTGCCACGGTTCCCACTACGACCTGGCTGGCCGTGTCTACAAATCGCAGCCGGCGCCTCTCAACCTGCCCGTGCCGCCGCACTCTTACGAGACGGACGACATCATCGTCATCGGCGTCGACCAGGAGAAAGCATGATGAGCAAGTTCATGGACTGGATTGATGCTCGCTTCCCCGCGACCAAGATGTGGGAAGACCACCTGAGCAAGTATTACGCGCCCAAGAACTTCAACTTCCTGTACTTCTTCGGCTCCCTGGCGTTGCTGGTGCTGGTCAACCAGATCGTCACCGGTGTGTGGTTGACCATGAGCTTCACGCCCTCGGCGGAAGAGGCGTTCGCCTCGGTCGAGTACATCATGCGTGACGTGGAGTACGGCTGGATCCTCCGCTACCTGCACTCTACCGGTGCTTCGGCGTTCTTCATCGTGGTCTACCTGCACATGTTCCGCGGCTTGCTCTACGGCTCGTACCAGAAGCCGCGCGAGCTGGTCTGGCTGTTCGGCATGCTGATCTACCTGGCGCTGATGGCCGAGGCTTTCATGGGCTACCTGCTGCCGTGGGGCCAAATGTCGTACTGGGGGGCCCAGGTGATCATCTCGCTGTTCGGTGCTATCCCGGTGATCGGTGGCGACCTTACCCAGTGGATCCGCGGTGACTACCTGATCTCGGGTATCACCCTCAACCGCTTCTTTGCCCTGCACGTCGTCGCCTTGCCCATCGTCATCCTGGGCCTGGTGGTGCTGCACATCCTGGCCCTGCACGAAGTGGGCTCGAACAACCCCGATGGCGTGGACATCAAGAAGAAGAAGGACGAAAACGGCATCCCGCTGGACGGCATTCCGTTCCATCCCTACTACACGGTGAAAGACATTGTCGGCGTGGTGGTGTTCCTGTTCGTGTTCTGCGCCGTGGTGTTCTTCTTCCCGGAAATGGGGGGTTACTTCCTGGAGAAACCAAACTTCGAGCAGGCCAACGCCTTCAAGACACCGGAGCACATCGCCCCCGTGTGGTACTTCACACCGTTCTACGCGATTCTGCGCGCGGTGCCTGACAAGCTCATGGGGGTGATCGCCATGGGCGCGGCCATCGCCGTGCTGTTCGTACTGCCGTGGCTCGATCGCAGCCCGGTGCGCTCCATGCGTTACAAGGGCTGGATCAGCAAGGTCTTCCTGCTGGTGTTCTGTGTGGCCTTCGTCATCCTCGGCGTGCTGGGCGTACTGGCGCCGACACCTGGGCGTACCTTGCTGTCGCAAGTGTGCACGGTGTTGTACTTCGCCTACTTCCTGCTGATGCCGTTCTACACAAGGCTCGAGAAGACCAAACCGGTTCCGGAAAGGGTGACTGGCTGATGAAAAAGTTGATTGCAGTATTTTTGCTGGCAGTGATGCCTGCCTTTTCTTTCGCTGCCGAACACGGCCTGGAGTTGGACAAGGTCGATATCGACCTAACCGACAAGGCTGCCATGCAGGACGGTGCACGAACCTTCGCCAACTATTGCATGGGTTGTCACAGTGCCAAGTTTCAGCGCTACGAGCGGGTGGCCGACGACCTGGGTATCCCGCACGAGCTGATGCTCGAGAAGCTGGTGTTCACCGGTGCGAAGATCGGCGACCACATGCAGATCGGCATGAAACCCAGTGACGCCAAGACCTGGTTCGGCGCGGCACCGCCCGACCTGACCCTGGTCGCCCGGGTGCGTGGCACTGACTGGCTGTACACCTACCTGCGCAGCTTCTACGAGGACCCGTCACGGCCTTACGGGGTGAACAACAAGGTGTTCCCGAACGTTGGCATGCCCAACGTGCTGGTGGGCCTGCAGGGTAACCAGGTAATTGGCTGCAAGCAGGTGCAGACCGTTACCGACGGCAAGAAGCAATTCGACCCATTGACCGGCAGCCCGATTACCCATGAAGCCTGTGACCAGCTGACCATCACGCCGAAATCCGGTACCCTGACGACCGAGCAGTTCGACGAGAAGGTCAAGAACCTGGTGACCTTCCTGGCTTATTCGGCCAACCCGGTCAAACTGGAAAGCCAGCGCATCGGTACCTACGTGTTGCTGTACCTGGCTTTCTTCTTCGTATTCGCCTATTTGCTCAAGCGTGAGTACTGGAAGGACGTGCACTGATCACGCAGTAATTTCTGGTTGTTGAGCGCGCCCGGGGTGCCCTAGCAAAACAGCTAGGGCACCCCGGGCGCGTTTTCATTTACAGTTGTACACGCATTTCGTGCGAGGAGCCGCTACATGGGCGCAACCAACAGGTTAGCCTGCTATTCCGACCCCGCTGACCACTATTCTCATCGGGTACGCCTGGTGCTGGCCGAGAAGGGCGTCAGCGTGCAGGTCATCGATGTCGATCCTGCTCGTTTGCCGCCCAAATTGGCCGAGGTCAATCCGTACGGCAGCGTGCCGACCCTGGTTGACCGGGACCTGGCATTGTATGAGCCGACCGTGGTGATGGAATACCTCGACGAGCGTTACCCGCACCCGCCGCTGATGCCGGTTTATCCGGTGGCACGCGGTAACAGCCGTTTGCTGATGCACCGTATTCAGCGCGACTGGTGTGCGTTGGCCGACACCGTACTCGATCCGCGCAGCAGGGAAGCTGCCCGTACCGAAGCGCGCAAGGCCCTGCGCGAAAGCCTGACCGGCGTTTCGCCGCTGTTCAATGAGTTCGCTTGTTTCATGAGCGATGAGCAAAGCCTGGTCGATTGTTGTCTATTGCCCATACTCTGGCGCTTGCCAGTGTTGGGTATCGAGTTGCCGCGGCAAGCCAAGCCGCTGCTGGATTACATGGAGCGTCAGTTCGCCCGCGAGCCTTTCCAGGCGAGCTTGTCCTCCGTTGAACGTGAAATGCGCAAGCTTTAAGGAGCCGTTGATGAACTCCAGTCGCCCCTATCTGGTTCGAGCACTGTACGAGTGGATCGTCGACAACGATTGCACGCCCCATATGCTGGTCAATGCCGAGTTCCCCAAGGTGCAGGTGCCTGATGGTTTCGCCAGTGATGGCCAGATCGTCCTGAATATTTCGCCAAGTGCTGTGCGTGGCCTCAAGATGGAAAACGATGCGGTCAGCTTTGAGGGCCGATTCAGCGGCGTGACCCATTCGCTGTTCGTGCCGGTTGGCGCCATCCTGGGGGTCTACGCCCGCGAAAATGGTCAGGGTATGGTCTTCGAGCTGGAGCCGTCGTTGATGGAAGACGACTTCGCAGACGATGATGATGTGCGGCCGGATGACGATGGCCCGCCCGAAGGTGGTGGTCAGCCACCGCGCCCTACAGGGCGGCCAAGCCTGAAAGTGGTCAAGTAACAAAAAAGGCGATCCAACCGGATCGCCTTTTTTCTGGCAGTGAGATTGCAATGTCGCGTCCTACAAAGAAGGCGGCCGCGTGCGCCTGTCACAGGCGTTACTGGCCCGAAACAAGCGTAGGAGCGAGCGTTAGCTCGCGATGCGCCGCGCGGGCGGCGCCCGGTCTCGCAGGCGCTAACAATCTCAAGCAAGCGCAATCAGTCGATGTACTCGAACAGCTTGACGATTTTCTGCACGCCCGACACGCCCTGCACCACGGCAGTGGCCGAGTTGGCCTCCTGCTGGGTAACCAGGCCGAGCAGGTAGACGATGCCGTTCTCGGTGATCACCTTGATGCGCGAGCTGGGCACGGCATTGTCGGTCAGCATCTGGGTCTTGATCTTGGTAGTCAGCCAGGCGTCGTTGTTGCGTGCCAGGATCGAGGAGGGCTGCATCACCTGCAGCTCGTTGTGCACCTTCTTCACCCGCTGTACCTGGCTGGCAGTCTGCTCGGCCAGGCTCTTGAGCTCGGCACGAGGGGTCTGGCCGGCCAGCAGGACGATGCCGTTGTAGCTGCTGACGACAATGTGCGAGCCCTTGTCCAGGTCCGGGTTGGCCTTGGAAATGTTCACCGCAGCCTTGGTTTCGATCAGTGAGTCGTCGATCTTGCTGCCAATGGTGCGCGTACCGCGATCGTCTTCGATCGGCGAATTGCGGGTAGAGGTCAGTACCGAGCTGCAACCGGTGACGCTCAGGCACAGGGTCAGGGCCATCAGGCCGAGGCGCATAGGGGTCATTCTTCACTCCCGAACAGTTGGCTGTCGATCAGATCGCACAGGCAGTGGATCGCCAGCAGGTGGACTTCCTGGATGCGCGCGGTAACCGTCGAGGGTACGCGGATTTCCACGTCCTCTGGCAGCAGCAGTGAAGCCATGCCGCCGCCGTCACGGCCCGTCAATGCTACGACAATCATTTCGCGGTCATGTGCGGCCTGGATCGCCTGGATCACGTTGGCCGAATTGCCGCTGGTGGAGATCGCCAGCAGAACGTCGCCAGGTTGGCCCAGGGCGCGGATCTGCTTGGAAAAAACTTCGTTGTAGCTGTAGTCGTTGGCGATCGAGGTCAGGGTAGAGCTGTCGGTGGTCAGCGCGATGGCCGGCAAGCTCGGGCGTTCGCGCTCGAAGCGGTTCAGCAGCTCGGATGAAAAGTGCTGGGCATCGCCGGCCGAGCCGCCATTGCCGCAGGCGAGCATCTTGCCCTCGTTGAGCAGTGCATTGACCATGACCAGGCTGGCCTGCTCGATGTGCGGTGCCAGGATGTCCATTGCCTGTTGCTTGGTATCGATGCTGGCCTGAAACAGCCGGCGAATTCGGGATTGCATGTCCATCTGGTGACCTTAAATGGGGCGGTGGCCTTTGCTACGCGCAACAACGACCAGCCCGCGATACATAGAGCAAAAAAAACGTAATGGGTTCAGCATTCGAAGGCGTTTTTCAGCCATTGAAGCGGTCTGCCTGCATGGTGGCTGCCCTGCAGGGCGACTACGTCGAAGCGGCAGGGGTGGTTGCCCCAGTGGGGCTCCTTCTGCAGGAACAGGCTGGCGGCAAGCACCAACCGTTTCTGCTTGCGCCCGTCGATACTGTCGAGGGCACCTCCGAAGCCCGCGTGAAACCGGTAGCGGACTTCGACGAATACTACTGTATCGGTGTCGAGCATGACCAGATCAAGCTCACCGCCTTTGCATCGCCAGTTACGTGCCAGCAGTTGCAGCCCCTGCCCTTGAAGGTATTCAAGGGCCTGGGTTTCTGCCGCTTGCCCGGCGCTGGTAGGCGACGCTGCAGCCATCAGCGTGGGGTGTCGGGCAGGCGTTTAACCTGGCCGCCGGCAAATTCGGCCCATGGCAGCTGGCGCTCGATGCGCTGGTTGGCGTTGACGCTCAGGCTGCCCGAAAGGCCGAGGACGCGGTTGTCCGGCAGCGCTTTCAGCTGGCCCAGGCGCGGTGCCAGGCTATAGGCATCGACGCCCATGGCGTACAGGCGGCCCAGGCTGCCGGCCGCTTGCGGCCACTGCTGCACTACCTGCTGGCGCAGGCTGTTGCTGGTATCAAGCAGCCATGGCGTTTCGCAGAAGCGGATGCCGTTCATGTCGTTGTACTGGTTGACGTCACCGCTGGCGCTGTACAGGTTCGAGGTGGCGTATACCGGCACGTCACCGGCGTACTGGAAATTCAGGGTCGGCTTGATCTGCTGCGCCTGCTGCGGGGTCGAGGCGAGGAAGATGAAGTCGATGTCCTGGCGGCGCGACGGTTGCGCAGCGATGCTGCCGCCCACGGTGCTTTGCAAGCTCTTGGCGCGGCCTTCGCTCTGGCGCAACTGGAACAGGTCGGCAATTTGCTGGGCCAGCGCTACCGGCTGGGCGATGCGCTCGGCGGCGAGCAGGGTGCCGCCATTGCCTTCCCAGTCCTGGCGGAAGGCGGCCAGCACGCGATCGCCCCATTCGCCGCTCGGCACCAGGGCCACGGCGCGGACCATGCCATCGGCACGGGCGCGGCGGGCCACTTCACGGGCTTCGTCTTCGGCAGCCAGGCCAAACTGGAACAGTTGCGGTGGGGCCTTCTGGCCGGCGTCGGCATAGTTCAGGGCCAGGGTGGTGATTGGCAACTGCGGCTTGGCGGCCAGTTGCTTGACCAGCGGTTTTTCCAACGGGCCGATGACCAGTTGCACGCCTGCGGCCTGGGCCTGGCGATAGAAGTCGTCGAGCGAGCCGATGCGCGAACTGTCGAACACCTGCACGGCAGGTGCCGGCTGGCCGGCTTGCTGGGCCTGGAAGTGCGCAGCCATGAAGCCGTCACGCAGGGCGCGGGCAACGCCGGCCAGCGGGCCTTCCTGGGGCAGCAGCAGGGCGATCTTGGTCAGCGGCTGGCTGGCCAGTTCCTTGAGTTTGGTCAGTGCCAGTGGCAGTTGCTGGGCAGCAGGGTGGTCCGGGTGCTGCTTGACCCAGGTGTCGATGGCGCCTTGCTGCTGTTCCAGGGTGCCGGCGCTCTTCACGGCAAAGGCCAGGCTGGTCCAGCCGTTCAGGGTCTGGTCATTGCCAGGCTGCTGCAACTGTTCGGCCGGCAGCGAGGCCACCAGGGCCCAGATGGCGTCATTGTTGGCGCTGGCGGCCTGGCCGCTGAGCAGCGGGGCCAGCAGGACGCGCTGCTGCGCGGCAGCCAGGGCCTGGCCGTCGGCCTCGAGTGCGGCGGCGTGCACGCTATAGGTGCGCACTTGCTGCTCTGCCGGCAATTCGGCAACGCGCTGCAGGCTGGGGTGGGCCAAGGCGGTCAGGGCCGCCTTGGGCTGGTTGCGGCTCATGGCCAGTTCGGCAGCGAGGGTGCTGGCGAACACTTGCTGGGCCGGCTTGAGCGTGTCCAGCGGAACTTGCTCGAGAATGCGTGCGGCGCGGGGGAAGTCCTTCTGCTTGTAGGCCAGGTCGGCCGCGCTCAGGCGCAGCAGGGCGGCGTCTTCCGCAGATTTGCTGGAAGCGGCCTTTTCGAGCAGTTGCTCGATGCTGGCATCCGGGGTGCGTGGCAGTTCGCCCAGGCTGGATGAGGGCGAGCTGGCGCAGGCTGCGAGCAGGGCAGCGAGGCAGAGGGCTGTGAGCAGCCGCAGGCAAGCGATCATGTAAAGGTCCTGTTACTCGATCAAGTTGGCCGGCAATTGTACCCAAGCACTGGCCGGGGCGCGATGTTGCCGTGTCGATCCTTCACTATAGGTGGCTTGCCGCTGACCGCCGGTGAAGTTCTTTGCGCCCTGTTGCAGGCGCTCGGGCTACAATGGCGCCTTTGATCCGAATGACAGGTGTGCGCAGTGACTGATGTGGCAGGGGCTTCGAAATCCTCGGTGGGAACGCTGTATGTAGTGGCAACCCCCATCGGCAACCTTGACGACATGAGTGCACGGGCGCTGAAAGTGCTGGCGGACGTGGCGCTGATCGCCGCCGAAGACACCCGCCATTCGATCCGCCTGCTGCAGCACTTTGGTATCGATACGCCGCTGGCGGCCTGCCATGAGCACAATGAGCGCGACGAAGGTGGGCGTTTTCTCACCAAGCTGCTGGCTGGCGAAAATGTGGCGCTGGTCTCCGATGCCGGTACGCCGCTGATTTCCGACCCGGGCTACCACTTGGTTCGCCAGGCCCGGGCTGCCGGGGTGAACGTGGTGCCAGTGCCGGGCGCTTGTGCCTTGATCGCTGCACTGTCGGCAGCCGGCCTGCCGTCAGACCGTTTCATCTTCGAAGGCTTTCTGCCGGCCAAGCAGGCCGGGCGTCGGGCGCGCCTGGAGCAGGTAAAGGAAGAGCCGCGCACGCTGATTTTCTATGAGGCACCGCACCGCATCCTCGAATGCCTTGAAGACATGGAAACGGTATTCGGGGGCGAGCGCCCGGCGCTGCTGGCGCGCGAGCTGACCAAGACCTTCGAGACGCTCAAGGGCCTGCCGCTGGCGGAATTGCGTGCATTCGTTGCCGGTGACAGCAACCAGCAGCGCGGTGAGTGCGTGGTGCTGGTCGGTGGCTGGAGTGCGCCTGAGGGCGAGCAGGCGGTCAGCACCGAGGCAATGCGTGTGCTCGACTTGCTGCTGGCGGAGTTGCCGCTCAAGCGCGCGGCTGCGCTGGCAGCGGAAATCACTGGCGTGCGCAAGAATCTTTTGTATCAAGCGGCACTGGATAAACAGAAAGCTCAGTAATGGCTCAATGACATACATTGAGCTATCACTTGTTCTTGAGCGCGCGTGCCGGTAACCTTGTCGGCGGAGAGTCGATCGGACAGTCGCTGCCTGTTTTTGTTCCGCTACTTTGTAGAGCAAAAGCGGGGGGAGGAAAGTCCGGGCTCCATAGGGCAGAGTGCCAGGTAACGCCTGGGAGGCGCGAGCCTACGGAAAGTGCCACAGAAAATAACCGCCTAAGCACTTCGGTGCCGGTAAGGGTGAAAAGGTGCGGTAAGAGCGCACCGCACGACTGGCAACAGTTCGTGGCTAGGTAAACCCCACTCGGAGCAAGACCAAATAGGGTTCCATCAGGCGTGGCCCGCGTCGGAACCGGGTAGGTTGCTAGAGGCGTCCAGTGATGGCCGTCGTAGAGGAATGACTGTCCTCGACAAAACCCGGCTTACAGATCGACTCTCCACCTTTCCTTTCCTGCTTCATTCGGTTGCAGATCCCCTCTGGTAATACCGAAAAAATCTTACTCTTGATAAATCACTTTAACTTCGAACTCTATGGGCTTGCCTGGGTTTGATTTTTATCGTGTTTTTTTCGCGTTGGTAGTCCTTCCACTTTCCTTTATCGCGCTAAATCTCGGTCCTGTAAGGCTTTTCCTTCCGAACGTGCCTTGACGGTGCAGCGGGCGGATTCCTATAGTGTGCGCAAGTGGCAGAAAGTGGGATGAAGTGGGTTTTCTGGCACAAAAAAGCTAACATTGTGGGGAATCGCAGCCGTGTTCCGCGGAGCCAACGCCGTCAGCCTCGATGCCAAGGGCCGTCTCGCCATGCCGAGCCGGTACCGTGACGAGCTCGATTCGCGTTGCAATGGTCAGCTGATCGTGACCATCGACGCCGTAGACCCCTGCTTGTGTGTATACCCGCTCGATGAGTGGGAACAGATAGAAGCCAAGTTGCGTGCCTTGCCATCGTTGCGTGAGGAAAACCGCCGCCTGCAGCGTTTGCTGATCGGTAATGCGGTTGACCTGGAGCTCGATGGCAGTGGGCGTTTCCTGGTGCCGCCCCGCCTGCGTGAATACGCCAAGCTCGACAAGAAGGCGATGCTGGTGGGGCAACTGAACAAATTCCAGCTGTGGGATGAAGATGCCTGGAACGCGGTTTCGGCAGCCGACCTTGCAGCTATTCAACAACCGGGCGCCATGCCCGACGAATTGCGTGACCTGATCCTGTGACCATAGATAGCGGCTTCAACCACATCACCGTCCTGCTCGACGAAGCTGTCGAGGCATTGGCCCTGCGCGCCGACGGTTGCTATCTGGACGGCACTTTCGGCCGTGGCGGACACAGTCGGCTGATTCTCAGCAAGCTCGGGCCGCAAGGGCGGCTGCTGGGTTTCGATAAAGATCCCCAAGCGATTGCCACCGGGCAAGCGCTGGCGGCCGAAGACGGCCGCTTTGTCATTGTGCAGCGCAGCTTTGCCGAGCTGGGCGCGGAAGTGGCCGAGCGTGGCCTGCACGGCAAGGTCAGCGGCGTGCTGCTGGACCTGGGGGTGTCCTCGCCCCAGCTGGACGACCCAGAGCGTGGTTTCAGCTTCCTCAATGACGGCCCGCTGGACATGCGCATGAACCCGGACCAGGGGGTGAGCGCTGCCGAGTTCATTGCTACTGCGCCAGTGGAAGAAATCGCTCGCGTGTTCAAGGAGTACGGCGAGGAGCGCTTTGCCGGGCGCATGGCACGTGCCGTGGTCGAGCGCCGCGAAAAGCAGCCGTTCACCCGTACCGCCGATTTGGCAGAAGTGCTCAAAGTGGCCAACCCGGCCTGGGAAAAGGGCAAGAACCCGGCTACGCGTGCCTTCCAGGGCTTGCGGATCCACGTCAACAACGAGCTGGGTGACCTTGAGGCGGGCCTTGAGGCCGCGCTCGATGCGCTTGAGGTCGGCGGTCGCCTGGCAGTCATCAGTTTCCACTCGCTGGAAGACCGTATCGTCAAGCTGTTCATGCGCAAGCTGGTGAAGGGCGAGGCCGATAACCTGCCGCGCAACCTGCCGGTCCAGCACAAGGTCTTCGAGCCGAAGATCAAGCTCATCGGCAAGGCCCAGTTCGCCTCCGAAGCCGAGCTCAAGGCCAACCCGCGGTCGCGTAGCGCCGTGATGCGTGTGGCGGAGAAGCTGCGGTGAGCAGGCTGTTTGCCAAACCCTTGCCAGGCGGAAGCTTCCTGATGCTTCTGCTGTTCGTTGGCGTGCTGGTTTCAGCCATTGCCGTGTCCTACAGCGCGCATTGGAACCGCCAGCTGCTCAACACCCTGTACGGTGAACTGAACGAACGCGACAAGGCCCAGGCCGAATGGGGCCGGCTGATCCTTGAGCAGAGCACCTGGACTGCTGCCAGCCGCATCGAGAACCTGGCCTCCGAGCAACTCAAGATGCGTGTGCCTTCCGCTGATGAAGTACGGATGGTGGCGCCATGATGAAGCTCGAAGGTGCACTTTACCCGTGGCGGTTCCGTGTCGTGATCGGCTTGCTGGCGATCATGGTCGGTGCGATTTGCTGGCGGATCATCGACCTGCAGGTTGTCGACCGCGATTTCCTCAAGGGCCAGGGCGATGCGCGCAGCCTGCGTCACATCCCAATCCCGGCGCACCGAGGGTTGATTACCGACCGCAATGGTGAACCTTTGGCCGTGAGTACTCCGGTCACCACGCTGTGGGCCAACCCCAAGGAAATGCAGGCCTCCAAAGAGCGCTGGCCGCAGCTGGCCGCGGCGCTGGGGCAAAACCCCCAGCAGCTGACCGAGCGCTTGACCCAGCAGGCCAGCAAGGAATTCATCTACCTGGTCCGCGGGCTGACCCCGGAGCAGGGCCAGCACGTGCTCGACCTGAAAGTACCGGGCGTTTACGGCCTGGAAGAGTTCCGCCGCTTCTATCCGGCCGGCGATGTCACCGCGCACATGGTTGGCTTCACCGACCTCGACGACCACGGTCGCGAAGGGGTAGAGCTGGCGTATGACGAGTGGTTGGCCGGCGTGCCTGGCAAGCGCCAGGTGATCAAGGACCGGCGCGGCCGGCTGATCAAGGACATTCAGGTAACCAAGAACGCCAAGGCCGGAAAGACCTTGGCGTTGTCGATTGACCTGCGCCTGCAGTACCTGGCCACCCGCGAACTGCGCAATGCCATCGCCGAGCAGGATGCAAAGGCCGGCAGCCTGGTGATCATGGACGTCAAGACCGGCGAAGTCCTGGCCATGGTCAACCAGCCAACCTATAACCCCAACAACCGCCGCAGCATGTTCCCGGCGGCCATGCGTAACCGGGCGATCATCGACGTGTTCGAGCCAGGTTCCACGGTCAAGCCGATCTCCATGAGCGCGGCACTGGAGAGCGGCCGCTGGAAGCCCAGCGACAAGGTCGAGGTGTACCCGGGCAGCCTGCAGATCGGCCGCTACACCATCAAGGACGTGTCGCGCAGCGAGGGGCCGATCCTCGACCTGACCGGCATCCTGATCAACTCCAGTAACGTCGGCATGAGCAAGATTGCCTTCGATATTGGCGGCGAAGCGATTTACCGGGTCATGTCCCAGGTCGGCCTGGGCCAGTACACCGGCCTTGGCTTCCCGGGCGAGCGCGTCGGCAACCTGCCCAACCATCGCGAGTGGCGCAAGGCCGAGACTGCGACCCTGTCCTATGGCTACGGCGTTTCGGTCACTGCCCTGCAGCTGGTGCACGCCTACGCGGCGCTCGCCAACGACGGCAAGATGGTGCCGCTGTCGATCCTGAAAGTCGACAAGGCCCCGGAGGCCGTGCAGGCCATTCCGAAGGAAACCGCCGAAACCGTGCAGGGCATGCTGCAGCAGGTGATCGAAGCGCCACGCGGGGTGTTCCGCGCCCAGGTGCCGTTCTATCACGTAGCCGGCAAGTCCGGTACCGCGCGTAAGGCCACCGTGGGTTCCAAGGGCTACACCGAAAACGCCTACCGCTCGCTGTTCGCAGGCTTCGGGCCGATGAGCGACCCGCGCTACGCGATCGTCGTGGTCATCGACGAACCCGGCAAGGGTGGTTACTTCGGCGGCCTGGTGTCGGCGCCGGTATTCAGCAAGGTCATGTCCGGCACCCTGCGCTTGATGAACGTGCCGCCAGACAACCTGCCGCCGCCAGCACCCGTGCCGGCTCAAGCGCCCGCCGTGCAATCGCAAGTCAATGCAGCAGCCGCCAACGGAGGGCGTGGATGATGACAATGCCATTGAGCAAACTTTTCGCCCACGCCAGCCGTGACCCGCTGATCCGTGAGCTGACCCTGGACAGCCGCAATGTGCGCGCAGGTGACCTGTTCCTGGCGGTGCCGGGCGCCAAGGTCGATGGCCGCGAGCATATCGCCGATGCCCTGGCCCGTGGTGCTGCCGCCGTTGCCTACGAGGAGCAGGGCGCCAATGTGCTGCCGCTGACCGATGTGCCGCTGATCCCGGTCAAGGGCCTGATTGCCCAGCTGTCGGACATCGCCGGTCGCTTCTATGGCGAGCCTAGCCGCCAGCTGAACCTGGTCGGTGTGACCGGTACCAACGGCAAGACCAGTGTCACCCAACTAGTCGCCCAGGCGCTCGACCTGCTCGGCCAGCGTTGCGGCCTGATCGGCACCTTGGGTACCGGCTTCTACGGCGAGCTGCAGAGCGGGCGCCTGACCACACCGGACCCGATCGCCGTGCAGGCGACGCTGAACGACCTCAAGAAAGCCGGCGCCAAGGCCGTGGCCATGGAGGTTTCCTCCCATGCCTTGGAGCAAGGCCGCGTCGCCGCGCTGGAATTCGACATCGCGGTGATGACCAACCTGTCCCGCGACCATCTCGACTATCACGGCAGCATGCAGGCCTATGAGGCCGCCAAGGCCAAGCTGTTCGCCTGGCCGAGCCTGCGTTGCCAGGTGGTCAACCTGGACGATGACTTCGGTCGCCGTCTGGCTGACGATTTCGCCCGCAAGCCGATGACCGATCGTATCGAGACCCGGCTGATCAGCTACAGCCTGGAAAACCCGGACGCGTCGTTGTTCTGTCGCGAAGCCGTATTCAACGACGATGGCGTACGCGCCACGCTCGTCACTGCCCAAGGTGAGCGCACACTGCGCAGCCAGCTGCTCGGCCGCTTCAACCTGAGCAACATGCTCGCCGCCGTCGCAACCCTGCTGGCGCTGGACTACGCGCTGGACGAGATCCTCAAGGTCATCCCGCAACTGCAAGGCCCGGTCGGCCGCATGCAGCGCCTGGGCGGCGGCGACAAACCGCTGGTGGTGGTCGACTACGCGCATACCCCGGACGCGCTGGAAAAAGTGCTCGAAGCCCTGCGCCCGCATGCCCACGGCAAGCTGTTGTGCCTGTTCGGCTGCGGCGGCGACCGTGATCGCGGCAAGCGCCCGCTGATGGCCGAAGTGGCCGAGCGCCTGGCCGACCGCGTGCTGGTCACCGACGACAACCCGCGTACCGAAGACCCACTGGGCATCTTCAACGACATTCGCCCCGGTTTCACCCAGCCTGATGACGTCGAGTTCGTCGCCGGCCGTGGAGAAGCCATTGCGCACCTGATCGCCTCAGCCGCTGCCAACGACGTGATCGTGCTGGCCGGCAAGGGGCATGAGGATTACCAGGAGATCAATGGCGAGCGCCATGCTTTCTCCGATTTGCTCGAAGCCGAAAAGGCACTTGCAGCCTGGGAGGCTCCACATGATTAAGCCGATGTCGCTCAGCCAGCTGGCTGCTGCAGGGATTGGTCAACAGGTCGGTGCCGACGCCACGTTCACCGGCGTCAGCATCGACAGCCGTAGCGTCAACGCCGGGCAACTGTTCGTCGCCCTGGTCGGCCCGCGTTTCGATGGCCATGACTACCTGGCTGACGTGAAAGCCAAAGGCGCCGTCGCGGCGTTGGTCGAGCGTGAAGTTCCTGGTGTCGACCTGCCGCAGTTGCTGGTGGCCGACTGCCGCCTGGCGCTGGGCAAGCTCGGCGCACTGAACCGTGCCGCCTACGACAAGCCAGTGGTAGCCATTACCGGTTCCAGCGGCAAGACCACGGTCAAGGAGATGCTGGCCAGCATCCTGCGCACCCGTGGCCTGGTGCACGCTACCCGTGGCAACCTCAACAACGACCTCGGCGCGCCGCTGACCCTGCTGGAGATCGCCCCGGAGCACAGCGCCGCGGTGATCGAACTGGGTGCTTCGCGCATTGGCGAAATCCGCTACACCGTCGGGCTGACCCAGCCGCAGGTGGTCATCATCAACAACGCCGGTACGGCCCATGTGGGCGAGTTCGGCGGCCCGGAGAAGATTGTCGAGGCCAAGGGCGAAATCCTTGAGGGCCTGGGCGAGGGCGGCATCGCCATTCTCAACCTGGATGACAAAGCCTTTGCCATCTGGAAGACCCGTGCCGGTAACCACAAAGTCGTCAGTTTTGCCCGCAGCAACGCCAATGCCGATTTCCATGCCAGCGACATCGGTCGCGATGCCCGTGGTTGCCCGTCATTCAAGCTGCATGGCGCCGGCGACGTGGTTGACGTGCAGCTCAATCTGCTGGGGGAGCACAACGTCAGCAACGCCCTGGCCGCTGCCGCTGCGGCGCATGCCGTTGGTCTGAGCCTGAGCGGCATCGCCGCCGGCCTGGCTGCCGTGCAACCGGTCAAGGGCCGCACCGTGGCGCAGATCGCGCCGAACGGCGCGCGAGTGATCGACGACAGTTACAACGCAAATCCCACCTCCATGTGCGCGGCCATTGATATACTCGCCGGCTTTTCCGGGCGCACCGTTCTGGTGCTTGGGGATATCGGCGAATTGGGGCAATGGGCGGAAGAAGGCCACCGTCAGGTGGGCGACTACGCGCGTGGCAAGGTCGACGCCCTGTACGCAGTGGGTTCCAACATGACACATGCGGTCAAGGCGTTCGGCGCCAATGGCCGCCATTTCGCTACTCAAGCTGAGCTGATCGACGCGGTTAGCGCCGAAAATGCCGGCAACACAACTATCTTGATCAAGGGTTCGCGCAGCGCTGCGATGGAAAACGTCGTTGCGGCATTGTGCGGTTCCAGCGGGGAGAAACATTAATGCTGCTGCTGTTGGCCGAGTATCTGCAACAGTTCCACAAAGGCTTCGCGGTCTTCCAGTACCTGTCCTTGCGCGGGATCCTGGGTGTACTGACCGCGTTGTCCCTGGCGCTGTGGCTGGGCCCGTGGATGATCCGTACCCTGCAAATTCGCCAGATCGGCCAGGCCGTGCGCAACGACGGCCCGCAATCGCACCTGTCCAAGTCCGGCACGCCGACCATGGGTGGCGCGCTGATCCTGTCGGCCATCGCCGTCAGCACCCTCTTGTGGGCCGACCTGAGCAACCGTTACGTCTGGGTGGTGCTGATCGTCACCCTGGCGTTCGGTGCCATCGGCTGGGTCGACGACTATCGCAAGGTGATCGAGAAGAACTCGCGTGGCCTGCCGAGTCGCTGGAAGTATTTCTGGCAGTCGGTGTTCGGCCTGGCGGCGGCAGTGTTCCTGTACAAAACCGCGCCGACCAGCGTCGAGACCACGCTGATCCTGCCGTTCATCAAGGACGTCACCATTCCGCTGGGCGTCGGCTTCGTTGTGCTGACCTACTTCGTCATCGTTGGCTCCAGCAACGCGGTCAACCTCACCGATGGCCTCGATGGCCTGGCAATCATGCCGACGGTGATGGTCGGGGGCGCGCTGGGCATCTTCTGCTACCTGTCGGGTAACGTGAAGTTCGCCGAATACCTGCTGATCCCCTATGTGCCGGGCTCGGGCGAGCTGATCGTGTTCTGTGGCGCGCTGATCGGTGCCGGCCTGGGCTTCCTGTGGTTCAACACCTACCCGGCGCAAGTGTTCATGGGTGACGTCGGCGCGCTGGCGCTGGGCGCCGCACTGGGCACCATCGCCGTGATCGTGCGCCAGGAAATTGTCCTGTTCATCATGGGCGGCATCTTCGTCGTGGAAACCCTGTCGGTGGTGATCCAGGTCGCCTCCTTCAAGCTGACCGGCAAGCGCGTGTTCCGCATGGCGCCGATCCACCACCACTTTGAACTCAAGGGCTGGCCAGAGCCCCGTGTGATCGTCCGCTTCTGGATCATCACCGTGATCCTGGTACTGATTGGCCTTGCAACCCTGAAATTGAGGTAGATGAGCGTGTCCTTGATCGCTTCCGACCAATTCCGCATCGTTGTCGGCCTCGGCAAGAGCGGCATGTCCCTGGTTCGCTTCCTGGCGAGCCGGGGCATTGCCTTTGCGGTCGCCGACACCCGCGAGCAACCGCCGGAACTGGACACCCTGCGCCGTGATTACCCGCAGGTGGAAGTGCGCTGTGGGGAGCTGGACGTGGACTTCCTGTGCCGCGCCAACGAGCTGTACGTGAGCCCGGGCCTGGCCCTGGCCACCCCGGCCTTGCAGCAGGCCGCCGCACGCGGCGTGCAACTGTCCGGCGACATCGAGCTGTTCGCCCGCAACGCCAAGGCGCCGATCATTGCCATCAGCGGCTCCAATGCCAAGAGCACTGTCACCACCTTGGTCGGCGAAATGGCCGCCAAGGCCGGCAAGCGCGTGGCCGTGGGCGGTAACCTGGGTACTCCGGCGCTGGACCTGCTGGCCGATGACGTCGAGCTGTACGTGCTGGAACTGTCCAGCTTCCAGCTGGAAACCACCGACCAGCTGAACGCCGAAGTGGCCACCGTGCTGAATATCAGCGAAGACCACATGGACCGCTACAGCGGCCTGCCCGCCTACCACCTGGCCAAGCACCGCATCTTCCGGGGTGCCAAGCAGGTTGTCGTCAATCGCCAGGACGCCCTCAGCCGGCCGTTGCCGGTGGAAGGTCGCCCATGCTGGACCTTCGGCCTCAACCAACCTGACTTCAAGGCCTTCGGCCTGCGCGAAGTGGAGGGTGAGAAATACCTGGCATTCGAATTCCAGGCGCTGATGCCGGTGCGCGAGCTGAAGATTCGTGGCGCGCACAACCAGAGCAATGCCCTGGCGGCGCTGGCGCTGGGCCATGCTGCCGGGTTGCCATTCGAGCCTATGCTTGAAGCCCTGCGGGCGTTCGGGGGCTTGGCCCACCGTTGCCAGTGGGTTCGCGAGCGCAATGGCGTGAGCTGGTACGACGATTCCAAGGCTACCAACGTCGGGGCGGCCCTGGCCGCCATCGAAGGCCTGGGGGCCGATATCGAAGGCAAACTGGTGCTGATCGCCGGTGGCGACGGCAAGGGTGCCGAATTCACCGCATTGCGCGAGCCGGTCAAGCGCTTCTGCCGCGCCGTGGTGTTGCTTGGCCGTGATGCCGAGCGCCTCGCCGAGGCCCTGGGCGATGACGTGCCACTGGTCCGGGTCAAGACCCTCGACGACGCCGTGCAGCAATGTGCCGAACTGGCCCAGGCTGGTGATGCCGTGCTGCTGTCGCCGGCGTGCGCAAGCCTCGACATGTTCAGGAACTTCGAAGAACGCGGCCGCCTGTTCGCCCAGGCAGCGGGAGGCCTTGCATGATCTTCGGCATCCTCAAGCCTTATCCGTCGCCGCTGATCAGTGGCCGTGGCATTGACCTCGACTTCCCGATGCTTGCCGGTTGCCTGGCCTTGCTCGGCCTGGGCCTGGTGATGATCACTTCGGCCTCGTCGGAAGTGGCTGCGGTGCAGTCGGGTAACCCGCTGTACCACATGTTCCGCCACCTGGTGTACGTGTTCCTCGGCCTGGTCGCCTGTGGCGCCACCTTACTGGTGCCGATCGCCACTTGGCAGCGCATGGGCTTCATGATGCTGATTGGCGCCTTTGGCTTGCTGGTGCTGGTGCTGGTGCCGGGTATCGGCCGTGAAGTGAACGGTTCGATGCGCTGGATCGGCTTCAGCTTCTTCAACGTGCAGCCTTCGGAAATTGCCAAGGTGTTCGTGGTCATCTACCTGGCCGGGTACCTGGTGCGTCGGCAGACCGAAGTGCGCGAAAGCTGGATGGGCTTCTTCAAGCCGTTCATTGTGCTGCTGCCGATGGCCGGCCTGCTGTTGATGGAGCCTGACTTCGGCGCCACCGTGGTGATGATGGGCGCGGCGGCGGCCATGCTGTTCCTCGGCGGGGTGGGGTTGTTCCGCTTCAGTCTGATGGTGGTGCTGGCAGTGGTCGCAGTGTTCGTGCTGGTGCAGGCGCAACCCTACCGGATGGCGCGCCTGATCACCTTTACCGACCCGTGGTCCGACCAGTTCGGTTCTGGCTACCAGTTGACCCAGGCGCTGATTGCCTTCGGCCGTGGCGAATGGCTGGGCGTGGGCTTGGGTAACAGCGTACAGAAGCAGTTCTACCTGCCTGAAGCGCACACCGACTTCGTGTTCTCGGTACTGGCTGAAGAGCTGGGTGTGGTCGGCTCGCTGGTGACCATCGCACTGTTCGTGTTCGTGACCGTGCGAGCCCTGTACATCGGCCTGTGGGCCGAGAAGGCCAAGCAGTTCTTTGCCGCCTACATGGCGTTCGGCCTGGCGTTCCTGTGGATCGGCCAGTTCCTGATCAATATCGGCGTGAACGTCGGCCTGCTGCCGACCAAGGGCCTGACCTTGCCATTCCTCAGCTATGGGGGCAGCTCGCTGGTGATCTGTTGCGCCTGCGTGGGGCTGTTGCTGCGCATCGAGTGGGAAAGCCGCACGCACCTGGGTAGCGAGGAACATGAATTCAGTGAAAGCGATTTTGCCGAGGAGACCAGTCATGGCCGCTGATGGCAAGAACGTACTGATCATGGCCGGTGGTACCGGGGGGCACGTCTTCCCGGCCCTGGCCTGCGCCCGGGAGTTCCAGGCGCGCGGCTACAGCGTGCACTGGCTGGGCACCCCGCGTGGCATCGAAAACGAACTGGTGCCACAGGCCGGTCTGCCCTTGCACCTGATCCAGGTCAGCGGCCTGCGCGGCAAAAGCAAGCTGTCGTTGCTCAAGGCACCGTTCACCTTGGTCAAGGCCGTGCTGCAGGCCCGGCGCATCATTCGCCAGCTCAAGCCGGTCTGCGTACTGGGCTTTGGCGGCTACGTGACTGGCCCCGGCGGCGTGGCCGCGCGGCTCTGCGGTGTGCCGCTGGTGATCCACGAACAGAACGCCCGGGCCGGTACCGCCAATCGCTTGCTGGTGCCACTGTCTGCGCGGGTCTGCGAAGCTTTCCCGAACACCTTCGAGGCCAGCGACAAGCGTCGCACCACTGGCAACCCGGTGCGCCCGGAGCTGTTCATGGACGCCCAACGTGCGCCCTTGGTCGAGCGCCGCGCACGCCTGTTGGTGCTGGGGGGCAGCCTGGGTGCGGAACCATTGAACAAATTGTTGCCTAAGGCCCTGTCCGAAGTGCCCGCCGCGTTGCGGCCAGAGGTGTTCCACCAGGCCGGCAAGCAACACGCGCCGATCACCGCCGAGCGTTATCACGAGGCAGGTGTCACGGCTCAGGTAGAGCCTTTCATCAAAGACATGGCCCAGGCCTATGGCTGGGCCGACATGGTGGTGTGCCGGGCCGGAGCCCTGACCGTCAGCGAGCTGGCGGCAGCAGGCTTGCCTTCGATGCTGGTGCCTTTGCCGCACGCGATCGACGACCACCAGACCCACAACGCCCAATATCTGGCCCGCGAAGGCGCTGCCTTCCTGATGCCGCAAGCGACAACTGGCGCAGCGCAGCTCGCTGAACGCCTGAACGAGGTGCTGATGCAACCCGAGAAACTCAACGTCATGGCAGGCACCGCACGGCGCCTGGCCAAACCTGCCGCAACCAGCACCGTGGTCGACATCTGCCTGGAGGTGGCCCATGGTTGAGAGCCAGAAAGCCATGCCCCAGCCAAAGATGGGCCGTATCCGCCGTATCCATTTCGTCGGTATCGGCGGTGTGGGCATGTGTGGCATTGCCGAAGTGTTGCTGAACCTGGGCTATGAAGTGTCCGGTTCCGACCTGAAAGCCTCGCCGGTCACCGAGCGCCTGGAATCGTTCGGCGCCGAGATCTTTGTCGGCCACCGCGCCGAGAATGCTGCGACCGCCGATGTTCTGGTGGTGTCCAGTGCCATCAACCCGGCCAACCCAGAGGTTGCCACTGCCCTCGAGCGTCGCATCCCGGTGGTGCCACGTGCCGAAATGCTGGCCGAGCTGATGCGCTACCGCCACGGCGTGGCTGTCGCCGGTACTCACGGCAAGACCACCACCACCAGCCTGCTGGCCTCGGTATTCGCCGCCGGCGGCCTGGACCCTACCTTCGTCATTGGCGGCCGTCTGACCGCAGCCGGTACCAATGCCCAGCTGGGCACCAGCCGCTACCTGATCGCCGAAGCCGACGAAAGCGACGCCAGCTTCCTGCACCTGCAGCCGATGGTGGCCGTGGTCACCAACATCGATGCCGACCACATGGCAACCTACGAAGGCGACTTCAACAAACTGAAGAAGACCTTCGTCGAGTTCCTGCACAACCTGCCGTTCTACGGTCTGGCAGTGATGTGCCTGGACGACCCGGTCGTGCGCGAAATCCTGCCGCAGGTGAAGCGTCCGACCGTGACCTACGGCTTTAGCGAAGAGGCCGATATCCGCGCCATCAACGTTCGCCAGCAGGGCATGCAGACCCACTTCACCGTGCTGCGCCGTGACCGCGAGCCGCTGGAGGTGTCGGTGAACATGCCCGGCAACCACAACGTGCTGAACGCCTTGGCGACCATCGCCATCGCCACCGACGAAGGCATCACTGACGAGGCCATCATCCAGGGCCTGTCCGGCTTCCAGGGTGTCGGCCGGCGCTTTCAGGTGTACGGCGAACTGCCGGTCGAAGGCGGCAGCGTGATGCTGGTCGACGACTATGGCCACCACCCGACCGAAGTGGCGGCGGTGATCAAGGCGGTGCGTGGTGGGTGGCCAAGCCGCCGCCTGGTGATCGTCTACCAGCCGCATCGCTACAGCCGCACCCGCGACCTGTACGACGATTTTGTCCAGGTGCTGGGCGATGCCAACGTGCTGCTGCTGATGGAGGTCTACCCGGCCGGTGAAGAGCCGATCCCAGGTGCCGACAGCCGCCAGCTGTGCCACAGCATCC
Source organism: Pseudomonas sp. BN607 (assembly GCF_029871175.1). NCBI lineage: Bacteria > Pseudomonadati > Pseudomonadota > Gammaproteobacteria > Pseudomonadales > Pseudomonadaceae > Pseudomonas > Pseudomonas sp. BN607. The sequence continues at coordinate 276,780 of NZ_SSOE01000056.1, read as the reverse complement.
GCCAGCGCGGCAAGCTGGACCCTATCTACATCGAGCGCGGTGCCGAGCTGGCGCCGCTGGTCAAGCCACTGCTGCGCGCTGGCGACATCTTGATCTGCCAGGGTGCCGGTGATGTCGGTGGCCTGGCCCCGCAGTTGATGAAAAGCCCGCTGTTCGCTGGCGCCAAGCAGGAGAAGTCGAAATGACCAGCGCCTACGACAAGCTGCACTCGACCCTGGACGTGACAGCGTTCGGCCGCGTGGCTGTGCTGTATGGTGGCAAGAGCGCCGAGCGCGAGGTGTCGCTGAAGTCCGGCGCCGCGGTGATCGACGCGTTGACCAAGGCCGGTGTCGACGTGGTCGCCATCGACGTCGGTGACGACCTGCTCGAACGCCTGCAAAGCGAGAAGATCGACCGCGCCTTCATCATCCTCCACGGTCGCGGCGGCGAAGACGGCAGCATGCAAGGCCTGCTGGAGTGCCTGGGTATCCCCTACACCGGTAGCGGCATCCTTGCCTCGGCGCTGGCCATGGACAAGCTGCGCACCAAGCAGGTGTGGCAGAGCCTGGGTATTCCAACCCCGCGCCACGCGGTGTTGGCGAGCGAAAACGATTGTTTGCAAGCCAGTACGGAACTGGGCTTCCCGCTTATCGTCAAACCCGCCCATGAAGGCTCTAGCATCGGCATGGCCAAGGTGAACAGCGCCCAGGAGCTGGTCGCCGCCTGGCAGGAAGCCGCCAAATACGATTCCCAGGTACTGGTGGAGCAGTGGATCCACGGCCCGGAGTTCACCATCGCGGTACTGCGCGGCCAGGTGCTGCCGCCGATCGCCCTGGGTACACCGCACGTGTTCTACGACTACGACGCCAAGTACATCGCCAACGATACCCAGTACCGCATCCCGTGCGGCCTGGATAGCGCCAAGGAACAGGAACTGATCGACCTGACCGCACGTGCCTGCGACGCCATTGGCATCGAAGGCTGGGGGCGTCTGGACGTGATGCAGGACGAGCAGGGCCGGTTCTGGCTGCTCGAAGTCAACACCGCACCCGGCATGACTGATCATAGCCTGGTGCCCATGGCGGCCCGCGCGGCCGGCCTGGACTTCCAGCAACTGGTGCTGGCGATCCTGGCCGAAAGCATGGCGACGCGAGGTTAACCATCATGCAAGGCGCGATGATACGTCAGCAGCAACCCGTTACCGGCCGTAGCAAGCCGGTGCCGCGTGGTGCCAGCCGGCTGGTGGCCGACGAGCCCGTATCGGCGCGCCTGCCGCGGCCAAGCCTGGGCGGCCTCAAGCGCCTGCTGTGGCCGGTGCTGCTGGTAGCGGCAGGCTTTGGCGCCTACGAGGGTGCCATTCGCCTGATGCCGTACGCCGACCGGCCGATTACCAAAATCGACGTGCAGGGCGACCTCAGCTACATCAGCCAGCAGTCGGTGCAGCAGCGGATCGCGCCCTACGTGGCGGCGAGCTTCTTCAGTGTCGACCTGCCAGCGATGCGCGCGGAGCTTGAGCAGATGCCGTGGATCGCTCACGCCGAAGTGCGCCGCGTATGGCCCGACGAGGTGGTGATCCGCCTTGAAGAGCAACTGCCGGTAGCACGCTGGGGGGACGAGGCCTTGCTCAACAACCAGGGCCAGGCCTTCACCCCGCGCGAGCTGGCCAACTACGAACACCTGCCACAACTGGCCGGGCCACAGCGTGCCCAGCAACAAGTCATGCAGCAGTATCAGGTATTGAGCCAGATGCTGCGCCCCCTGGGCTTTTCCATCGCTCGCCTGGAGCTGCGCGAGCGAGGCAGCTGGTTCCTGACTACCGGTGCGAGCAGCGCCGGGCCAGGCATCGAGCTGCTGCTGGGGCGCGACCATCTGGTGGAGAAGATGCGCCGTTTCATTGCCATTTACGACAAAACGCTCAAAGACCAGATCAGCACTATCGCCCGCATTGATCTGCGTTACTCCAACGGACTTGCCGTTGGCTGGCGGGAACCGATTGCACCGACGACGGCCCAACCCGCCGTTGCGAAGAATTAGAGAGAGGCAGGACCATGGCAAACGCGCATAGCGGCAAAATGATCGTCGGGCTGGACATTGGCACCTCCAAGGTGGTGGCGCTGGTCGGCGAAGTGGGCGAGGACGGCACCCTGGAAATCGTCGGGATCGGTACTCATCCGTCCCGCGGCCTGAAAAAAGGCGTGGTGGTGAACATCGAGTCCACCGTGCAGTCGATCCAGCGCGCCGTCGAAGAAGCGCAACTGATGGCCGGCTGCCGCATCCACTCGGCATTCGTCGGTGTGGCCGGTAACCACATCCGCAGCCTGAACTCCCACGGTATCGTCGCCATCCGTGACCGCGAGGTCAGCCTGGCTGACCTGGAGCGTGTACTCGACGCGGCCCAGGCCGTGGCGATCCCGGCCGACCAGCGCGTGCTGCACACCCTGCCGCAGGACTACGTGATCGACAACCAGGAAGGCGTGCGCGAGCCGCTGGGCATGTCGGGTGTACGCCTTGAGGCCAAGGTGCACGTGGTCACCTGCGCGGTAAACGCGGCGCAGAACATTGAGAAGTGCGTACGCCGCTGCGGCCTGGAAATCGACGACATCATCCTTGAGCAGCTGGCCTCGGCCTACTCGGTGCTGACCGACGATGAGAAGGAGCTGGGCGTGTGCCTGGTGGACATCGGTGGCGGCACCACCGACATCGCCATCTTCACCGAGGGCGCTATCCGTCACACCGCGGTAATCCCGATTGCCGGCGACCAAGTGACCAACGACATCGCCATGGCCCTGCGTACGCCGACCCAGTACGCCGAAGAAATCAAGATCCGCTACGCCTGCGCCCTGGCCAAACTGGCCGGCGCCGGTGAGACCATCAAGGTGCCAAGCGTGGGCGATCGCCCACCGCGCGAGCTGTCGCGCCAGGCCCTGGCCGAGGTGGTAGAGCCACGTTACGACGAGCTCTTCACCCTGATCCAGGCCGAACTGCGCCGCAGCGGCTACGAGGACCTGGTGCCGGCCGGCATCGTCCTCACCGGCGGCACCGCGAAGATGGAAGGCGCCGTGGAACTGGCCGAGGAAATCTTCCACATGCCGGTACGCCTGGGCGTGCCGCACAGCGTTCGGGGGCTGAGCGACGTGGTGCGCAACCCGATCTATTCCACCGGCGTGGGCTTGCTCACCTACGGCCTGCAGAAGCAGTCCGAAGACCTGCCCCTGACCGGCAACAGCAGCAGCAACAGCTATGGCGATGAACCGAAGGCCCCAGTGCTTGAGCGCTTCAAGCGGTGGGTCCAGGGCAACTTCTAAGTTTCAAAGCAGTAGTGGTAGGCGCAACAACTAGAGAACTGTAAGGAGAGGGAAAATGTTCGAGCTCGTAGACAACGTCCCGCAAAGCCCGGTCATCAAGGTGATCGGCGTTGGTGGTGGTGGCGGCAACGCCGTCAACCACATGGTCAAGAGCAGCATCGAAGGCGTGGAATTCATCTGCGCCAACACCGATGCCCAGGCGCTGAAAAACATTGGCGCGCGCACCATCCTGCAATTGGGCACTGGCGTGACCAAGGGCCTGGGTGCCGGTGCCAATCCGGAAGTCGGCCGTCAGGCTGCACTGGAAGACCGTGAGCGCATCGCTGAAGTGCTGCAGGGCACCAACATGGTGTTCATCACCACTGGCATGGGCGGTGGTACTGGTACCGGTGCCGCACCGATCATTGCCGAAGTGGCCAAGGAAATGGGCATTCTCACCGTTGCCGTGGTGACCCGTCCGTTCCCGTTCGAGGGCCGCAAGCGCATGCAGATCGCCGATGAAGGCATCCGCATGCTGGCTGAAAGCGTCGACTCGTTGATCACCATCCCCAACGAGAAGCTGCTGACCATCCTGGGCAAGGACGCCAGCCTGCTGTCCGCGTTCGCCAAGGCCGACGATGTACTGGCCGGTGCGGTGCGCGGTATTTCCGACATCATCAAGCGTCCGGGCATGATCAACGTCGACTTTGCCGACGTACGCACCGTGATGGGCGAAATGGGCATGGCGATGATGGGTACTGGCTGTGCCAGCGGCCCGAACCGCGCCCGTGAAGCCACCGAGGCAGCGATCCGCAACCCGCTGCTGGAAGACGTCAACCTGCAGGGCGCCCGCGGCATCCTGGTGAACATCACCGCAGGCCCGGACCTGTCGCTGGGTGAGTACTCCGACGTGGGTAGCATCATCGAAGCCTTCGCCTCCGACCACGCCATGGTCAAGGTCGGCACCGTGATCGACCCGGACATGCGTGACGAACTGCACGTGACCGTGGTGGCCACCGGCCTGGGCGCGCGCATCGAGAAGCCTGTGAAGGTGGTCGACAACACCCTGCAGACTGCTCAGCAGGCGTATGAAGCCTCCAACCCGGCGCCGGCTCGTCAAGAGCAGCCAGCGGTCAACTACCGTGACCTGGAGCGCCCGACCGTGATGCGTAACCAGGCCCATGCAGGTGCTGCCGCAGCCGCTAAACTGAACCCTCAGGATGACCTGGACTACCTCGATATCCCGGCATTCCTGCGTCGTCAGGCTGATTAATGGAATTTATCAGGGGTATAAAGGTGATTGGTATTCATCAAAGGTTGGGTCTGTTATCATCCCCAGCCTTTGTTGATACCTGTTCGCAATTTGCGCTGAAGCGGCCAATGCCATGATTAAACAACGCACCCTGAAGAATACCATCCGTGCCACAGGTGTCGGTCTGCACTCCGGGGAGAAGGTATACCTGACCCTCAAGCCTGCACCTGTTGACACCGGCATCGTCTTCCGCCGCGCCGACCTCGACCCTGTGGTCGAGATTCCTGCGCGTGCGGCCAACGTCGGCGAGACAACCATGTCGACGACGCTGGTCAACGGTGACGTCAAGGTCGATACGGTCGAGCACCTGCTCTCCGCCATGGCGGGCCTGGGCATCGATAACGCCTACGTCGAGCTCTCCGCCTCGGAAGTGCCGATCATGGATGGCAGCGCCGGTCCCTTCGTATTCCTGATTCAGTCTGCCGGCCTGGAAGAACAGGACGCAGCCAAGAAGTTCATCCGCATCCTGCGTGAGGTAACTGTGGAAGAGGGCGACAAGCGCGCCACTTTCCTGCCTTTCGACGGTTTCAAGGTGAGCTTCGAGATCGACTTCGATCACCCGGTCCTCAAGGGCCAGACCCAGAGTGCGGTTGTCGACTTCTCCAGCACCTCGTTCGTGAAGGAAGTCAGCCGCGCCCGCACCTTCGGCTTCATGCGTGACATCGAGTACCTGCGCAAGCACAACCTTGCGCTGGGTGGCAGTGTCGAGAACGCCATCGTGGTCGACGAGACTGGTGTGCTCAACGAAGACGGCCTTCGTTCCGATGACGAATTCGTCAAGCACAAGATCCTCGACGCCATTGGCGACCTGTATCTGCTGGGCAACAGCCTGATCGGCGAGTTCAAGGGCTACAAGTCCGGCCACGCGCTGAACAACCAGCTGTTGCGCAAGCTCATTGCTGAAACCGATGCCTGGGAAGTGGTCACTTTCGAAGATGCCAGTACGGCACCGATCTCGTACATGCGCCCTGTCGCGGCCGTGTAAGTTCGAACACTCTCTAGTTCATTGAGGCCACCTTCGGGTGGCCTTTTTTATGGCTTGTGTTGGGCGTGGGCGGCCAGCCGTTCCAGTGCTGCACGCAGCTTGGGGTCGGTGATGCCCTCGGCGGTATCACGCAAGCTCTCGGCGGCGCTATTGGACAGCTCGGCGGCATGCCCGCCGCGTTTGGCCGGCACCAGCGGCGGCTGCACCTTGTACAGAATACGCCTGAGGTTGCCGAAGGCCTCCATGGCCTGCAACGCCGCCAGCAGACGTTTCTGCTGATAGCGCAAGCGGGTTGCCCAGTGGCCGTCGGTGACCACCAGCAGCAGCGTGCCATCGCGCCAGGACGCCACGTGGCAGTGCTCGCGGGCGGCCGGCTGCAACTGGCTTTCCAGCAGGCGCTGCAAGTACTCCAGGCGTTCGGCCTGGTTCAGCAGCAGGCGCAGCGGGCGCACCTGGCGCAGCAGGGCCGAAGGGGGCTGCGCGGGGGAGGGTTTATAGGCCATGGGACCGTGCATGAGGTGACAAGATCAGCAGTTTACCACCTCTGTAGTCTGCACCGGCCTCTTCGTGGGCATGTCCGCGAGGGGGTGGCAGGGGCGCGAGAGATAAGACTAGTTCTCGATAGCTTTCATGTTGCCAAGGCTTGAACTCAGGGAAAATGCCCCTATCTAAGACAAGCCCCCGCCAAAACGCTGTAATAGCATCGTGGAAATCCACCACTTTCCTCACCATCGTTTCCGGGTAGAATGCTCGTTCGCATGCGGCCTAAGGGCTGCACGGGCGACTCATGGGGCCGCCCTCCATCCCTACGTGTGGAAGATCCTGCCGATATGTTTGCGCCTTTGTTAAAAAAACTTTTTGGAAGCAAGAACGAGCGTGAAGTCAAACGCATGCTCAAGACGGTGAGTATCGTCAATGCCTTCGAAGAGAAGATGGTGGCCCTCTCCGACGAGCAACTGCGGGGCAAGACCGCAGAGTTCAAGGAGCGTCTGGCCAAAGGCGAGACACTGGACCAATTGCTGCCCGAAGCCTTCGCCGTGGCCCGTGAAGCCGGCAAGCGTGTGATGGGCATGCGCCACTTCGACGTGCAGCTGATCGGCGGCATGACCCTGCACGAGGGCATGATCGCAGAAATGCGTACCGGTGAAGGCAAGACCTTGGTCGGTACCCTGGCGGTGTACCTCAACGCACTGTCCGGCAAGGGCGTGCACGTGGTCACCGTCAACGACTACCTGGCCCGTCGTGACGCCAACTGGATGCGCCCGCTCTACGAGTTCCTCGGCCTGTCGGTCGGCATCGTCTCGGCCTTCCAGCCGCCTGAAGAAAAGCGCGCCGCCTATGCGTCCGACATCACCTACGGCACCAACAACGAATTCGGTTTCGACTACCTGCGCGACAACATGGCGTTCAGCCAGGACGAGAAATTCCAGCGCGAGCTGAATTTCGCCGTGATCGACGAAGTCGACTCCATCCTCATCGACGAAGCGCGTACCCCGCTGATCATTTCCGGCCAGGCCGAGGACAGCTCCAAGCTGTACATCGAGATCAACCGCCTGATCCCGCGCCTGACCCAGCACATCGAAGAGGTCGAAGGCCAGGTCACCCAGGAAGGCCACTTCACCATCGACGAGAAGAGCCGCCAGGTCGAGCTGAACGAAGCCGGTCACCAGTTCATCGAAGAGATGCTGACCCAGGCCGGCTTGCTGGCGGAAGGCGAGAGCCTGTACTCGGCGCACAACCTGGGCCTGCTGACCCACGTCTACGCCGGCCTGCGTGCGCACAAGCTGTTCCACCGCAACATCGAATACATCGTCCAGGACGGCCAGGTCCTGCTGATCGACGAGCATACCGGCCGCACCATGCCGGGCCGTCGCTTGTCCGAAGGCCTGCACCAGGCTATCGAGGCGAAGGAAAACCTGAATATCCAGGCCGAGAGCCAGACCCTGGCTTCGACCACCTTCCAGAACTACTTCCGCCTGTACACCAAGCTGTCCGGCATGACCGGTACCGCCGACACCGAGGCGTTCGAGTTCCAGTCGATCTACGCCCTCAACGTGATGGTCATTCCGCCGAACAAGCCTTTGGCGCGTAAAGACTTCAACGACCTGGTGTACCTGACCGCCGACGAGAAATACGCCGCGATCATCGCCGACATCAAGGAAAGCATGAAACAGGGCCGGCCGATCCTGGTGGGTACTGCCACGATCGAAACTTCCGAGCACATGTCGAACCTGCTGAAGAAGGAAGGCATCGACCACAAGGTACTGAACGCCAAGTACCACGAGAAGGAAGCCGAGATCATCGCGCAAGCCGGCGCCCCGGGTGCGCTGACCATCGCTACCAACATGGCAGGCCGTGGTACCGACATCCTGTTGGGCGGTAACTGGGAAGCCGAAGTGGCCACGCTGGAAAGCCCGACTGCCGAGCAGATCGCCCAGATCAAGGCCGACTGGCAGAAGCGTCACCAGCAGGTGATCGAAGCCGGTGGTCTGCACGTGATCGCTTCCGAGCGCCACGAATCGCGCCGTATCGACAACCAGCTGCGTGGCCGCTCCGGCCGTCAGGGCGACCCGGGTTCCAGCCGCTTCTACCTGTCGCTCGAAGACAGCCTGATGCGCATCTTCGCCTCTGACCGGGTGAAGAACTTCATGAAGGCCCTGGGCATGCAGTCGGGCGAGGCCATCGAGCACCGCATGGTCACCAATGCCATCGAGAAAGCCCAGCGCAAGGTCGAAGGCCGCAACTTCGACATCCGCAAGCAGTTGCTTGAATACGATGACGTGGCCAACGAGCAGCGCAAGGTGATCTACCACATGCGCAACAGCCTGCTGGCCGCCGAGAACATCGGCGACACCATCGTCGAATTCCGTCAGGAAGTCCTGGACGCTACCATCAGCCAGCACATTCCGCCGCAATCGCTGCCCGAGCAGTGGGACGTGGCCGGCCTGGAAGCTTCGCTGGCCAGCGATTTCGCCATGAAACTGCCGATCCAGCAGTGGCTCGACGAGGACGATCACCTCTACGAAGAGACCCTGCGCGAGAAGCTGCTGAGCGAGATCACCACCGCCTACACCGAGAAGGAAGACCAGGCCGGCATCGACGCCCTGCGTACCTTCGAGAAGCAGATCCTGCTGCGCGTGCTGGACGACCTGTGGAAAGACCACCTGTCGACCATGGACCACCTGCGTCACGGTATTCACCTGCGCGGCTATGCGCAGAAAAACCCGAAGCAGGAGTACAAGCGCGAGTCGTTCAGCCTGTTCCAGGAGCTGCTGGAGTCGATCAAGCGCGACACCATCCGCGTGCTGTCGCACGTCCAGGTTCGTCGCGAAGACCCGGCCGAAGAAGAAGCCCGCCTGCGTCGCGAAGCCGAGGAACTGGCCAGCCGCATGCAGTTCCAGCACGCCGCTGCCCCTGGCCTGGAAAGCGAGCAGCTGAGCGAGGAGGGTGCCGAAGTGGCAGTTGCCTCGGCGCCGGTGCGCAACGACCTGAAGCTGGGCCGCAACGAGCCGTGCTGGTGTGGTTCGGGCAAGAAGTTCAAGCATTGCCATGGTCAGATCGAGTGATCTGATTCACTCGCTGTAACGTGACAAATCGGGGGCCGCTGTGCGGCCCATTCGCGGCACAAGGCCGCTCCCACATGAATCGCGCCTGCTCTGGAGGTTGCGATGCTCTTGTGGGAGCGGCCTTGTGCCGCGAATGGGACGCGAAGCGGCCCCGCTCTTCCTTCATCATTTCACCGTAATTTCTAGGAGCGCTCTAAATGGCTGTTGGTCTTGGTCCTTTGCCCACCCTGCACCCGGTTCCGGGTTTTGAACTCGGCATCGCTTCTGCCGGCATCAAGCGCCCAGGGCGCAAGGATGTGGTGGTCATGCGCTGTGCCGAAGGCTCCAGCGTGGCGGGTGTGTTCACCCTCAACGCTTTCTGCGCCGCGCCGGTGATCCTGTCCAAGCAGCGCGTACAGGGCACCGTGCGTTACCTGCTGACCAACACCGGCAATGCCAACGCCGGTACCGGCGCGCCAGGCCTGGCTGCTGCCGAGCGCACCTGCGCCAAGCTGGCCGAACTGGCTGGCGTGCCTGCCGAGTCGATCTTGCCGTTTTCCACGGGTGTAATTGGCGAGCCGCTGCCGGTCGAGAAGATCGAAGGCGCGCTGCAGGCCGCCCTCGACAACCTGTCGGAAAACCACTGGGCTGAAGCCGCCACCGGCATCATGACCACCGACACCTTGCCCAAGGGCGCCAGCCGCCAGTTCCAGCATGATGGCGTGACCGTTACCGTCACCGGCATCAGCAAGGGTGCTGGCATGATCCGCCCGAACATGGCCACCATGCTCGGCTACATCGCCACCGACGCCAAGGTTGCCCCCGCGGTGCTCAAGGACCTGATGCTGGACGGTGCCAACAAGTCGTTCAACCGTATCACTATCGATGGTGATACCTCGACCAACGACTGCTGCATGCTGATCGCCACCGGCAAGGCCAATCTGCCGGAAGTGACCGAAGCCAGCGGCGCACTGTTCGAAGCGCTGAAAAAGGCCGTGTTCGAAGTGTGCATGGAAGTGGCCCAGGCCATCGTCCGTGACGGCGAAGGCGCGACCAAGTTCGTCACCGTGCAGGTCAATGGTGGTGGCAACCACCAGGAATGCCTGGACGTCGGTTACGCCGTCGCCCACTCGCCGCTGATCAAGACCGCGCTGTTCGCCTCCGACCCGAACTGGGGCCGTATCCTCGCTGCCGTTGGCCGTGCCGGTGTGCCAGAGCTGGATGTAAGCCTGATCGACGTGTACCTCGACAACGTGTGCATCGCCAGCCAGGGCGGCCGTAGCCCTAGCTACACCGAGGCGCAGGGTTCGGCAGTGATGGCTCAGGAAGAAATTACCATCCGTATCGAACTGGGCCGTGGCCAGTGCAGCGAAACCATCTGGACTACCGACCTGTCCCACGAGTACGTGAAGATCAACGCCGAGTACCGTACCTGATTCAGACTGGGCATCCTGTGGGAGCGGCCTTGCGTCGCGAAGGGCTGCAAAGCAGCCCTGACTTACTCAAACCAATGGAGCCGAACCATGAGCTATTACCTGATCATCGGCGACGAGCTGCACGCCTCCTGGTTGCAAGCTGGCCTGGGGGAGTGTGAAGTGTGAAACGGATTCATGTAGTAGCGGCCGTCATTCGTGGCGCGGATGGCCGCATCTTGATTGCGCGGCGTGCCGATACCCAGCACCAGGGCGGCCTGTGGGAGTTCCCCGGCGGCAAGCTGGAGGAGGGCGAAAGCGTCGAAGCGGCGCTGGCGCGCGAGTTGCGTGAAGAGTTGGGTATCGAGGTAAGCCGTTCGCGTGCGCTGATCAAGGTCAGCCATGACTACCCGGACAAACAGGTGCTGCTGGATGTGCGCGAAGTCGAGGCGTTCACTGGCGAGCCGCATGGCGCCGAAGGCCAGCCGCTGGCGTGGGTTGCCCCGCGCGACTTGCCGCAATACGAATTCCCTGAGGCCAACAAGCCGATCGTGGCTGCCGCGCGCTTGCCGGACCAGTACCTGATCACCCCGGATGGCCTGGAAGTACCGCAGATGCTCAAGGGCATTCAGAAGGCGGTGGCCAACGGTATTCGCCTGATCCAGTTGCGTGCCCCGGACATGTATGACCCCAAGTACCGCGACGTGGCGGTGGATGCGGTCGGGCTGTGTGCGGGCAAGGCGCAGCTGATGCTCAAGGGGCCGCTGGAGTGGCTGGGGGATTTCCCGGCGGCCGGTTGGCACCTGACGGCGGCGCAACTGCGCAGGTATGCCGCCAAGGGCCGGCCGTTCCCCGAGGAGCGTTGGCTGGCTGCGTCCTGCCACAGTGCCGAGGAGCTGGCGCTGGCAGAGCAGATGGGTGTGGACTTTGTCACCTTGTCGCCGGTGCAGGCAACCCAGACGCATCCCGAGGCGGTGCCTCTGGGGTGGGATGCGGCGCAGCGTTTGATTGCGGGGTTCAGCAAGCCGGTCTATCTGCTGGGTGGGGTAGGGCCGGGTGAGCGCGAGCAGGCCTGGGAGGCTGGGGCGCAAGGTGTAGCCGGAATTCGGGCGTTCTGGCCTGAGTCATGAGTGATTGGGGCCGCAAAGCGGCCCCAGAATCATCAGCCCTGCGCTTTCTCGGCAGGCTGCCACAAAACCTCAGCCACCCCCTGTCGGCGCCCAATGATCCGCGCTGCCACAAACAGCAGATCAGACAGCCGGTTGATATAGGCCAGCCCAACCCCCTCCAGCGGTTCTACGGCATTCAACTGCTGACACCGCCGTTCGGCACTGCGTGCCAGGCTGCGGCACACATGCGCCTGGGCCACCAGCATCGAACCACTGGGCAGGATGAAGTTCTTCAACGGCCCCAGCTCTTCGTTCCACACATCGATAGCGGCCTCCAGTCGCTCTACCTCCGCCTGGTTCAACGCCTGGTAGCTGGGCATGGCCAGTTCCCCACCCAAATCGAACAAGCGGTGCTGACAGGGTGCAAGCACGCAGCTCACCTCATCCAGCCCATGCTCGGCCAGGCCTGCCAGCAGCACGCCCAGCTGGCTGTTCAGGCTGTCCACTTCGCCAATCGCTTCGATCCGCGGGTGGTCCTTGGCCACCCGGCGGCCGTCGCCCAAGCCGGTTTCGCCCTTGTCACCGGTGCGGGTGTAGATCTTCGACAGGCGGTAGCCCATGTCACTTCTCCATTTTTGTCGGCACCGCTGCTGCAGGCGAGCCGAGGGGCAGGCGCAGGGTAAAGCAGGTGCCCTGGCCGGGAGTGGAATGCACTTCCATCTGCCCTTTGTGGTTGTTGGTGATGATGAAGTACGAGACCGACAGGCCCAGACCGGTGCCCTGGCCGATTTCCTTGGTGGTGAAGAACGGCTCGAAGGTGCGCTTGCGCACCGCTTCGGGCATGCCCACACCGTTGTCCTCGACCTGGATTTCCGCCCATGGCGGGTTCAGCCGGGTACGCAGGGTGATACGCCCCGGCTCGCTCGGTTGTGGGCGCAGGTGAATGGCCTGGGCGGCGTTCTTCAGCAAATTGAGCAGCACTTGTTCCAGCTCGTTGGCCGTGCACGGCACCGGCCCGAGCTCGGGGTCGAACTGGCGCACGATGGCCTGGCCCTTGAAGTCGAAACCGATGGCCAGGTCGAAGTCGTTGCCGGCAATTTCCACTGCCTGGTCAATCAGTGCCGGCAGCTCGCAGGGCACCAGCTGACGGTTGCTGCGGCGGCTGAAGCTGAGCATGTGGGTGACGATTTTCGCCGCCCGGGCTCCGGCTTGCTGGATACCGTCGAGCAGTTGCGGTACCTCGCGGCTGTCCAGGTAGCGGTTGACCGTGGCCAGGTCGATGCCCAGCTCTTCGGCTTGTTCCTGGTTGCGCGGCAGCTCGTTCGACAGGCGCCGGCGGATGTTCTGCACATTGTGCAGAATGGCGCCCAGCGGATTGTTGATTTCGTGGGCCATGCCGGCGGCCAGGCCACCGACCGAGAGCATTTTCTCCGACTGCACCATCATTTCTTCCAGTGACAGGCGCTGGGTAATGTCGTCGATACGAATGACCACGCCGCGCCCGCCGCCGCCGGTCAGCGGGTAGAAGGTGAGGGCGTAGTGGCGCAGGTCATCGCCCTTGGCCCAGGTAACCCGCTCGATTTTCGCCACCCGGTGCTTTTCCACGGTTTCCTTCAGCTGTGGCAGGAACGGCTTGAGCGGTTCGAAGGCGATGAACACCGGCTGGTTCAGCGCTTCATCCAGCGGCGTGCCGGAAAGCACCGTGGCTTCATGGTTCCACTGCGTGACATAGAGCTGTTCGTCAAGGGCGATCAGCGCCGATGGCATTGAGTCGATGATGCTGTTGAGGTAATTCTGAAAGCCGGTGAGCTTCTTCTCGATCTTGCTGCGCACCTGTACTTCCAGCTCCAGTTTGCGGTTGGTGTGGCGGGTTTCCTCGGCCAGGCCCTGGGCCTGGTCATACGCATCCTGAAACTCGTCCCGAGCGCGCTTGAGCTGCTGCTCGCGGGCTTCGATGCGCGAGAGCATGGTGTTGAAAGCCTCGGCCAGGCTGCCGATTTCATCGTCGTTGCCGCGCCGGGCACGCAGGGCGTAGCTCTCCTCACGGGTCACCTGGCGGCTGAGCTCTTCCAGCTGGTTGATGGGTTGGGTGATCAGGCGCTTGATCTGCCGGGCGATGACGATCCACAGCAGGATACTGAACACCAGGATCCCCAGGCTGGCACTGAGGGTGCCGGTGTAGAACGCCGTGGGCAGTTCGCTGCTGGCCACCAGCAGCAGGTGTGCAGGTGGGTTGGCGTCGCGCGGGATGCGGATCAGCTGGGTGCTGCGAAACTCCATCAGGCGCCAGCCGTCGATGTTGCGAAAGCGCTTGGGCATGGCCAGCGGCTCGCCATGCTGCAACTGCGCCAGCATGCGGCCATCGCCGCCATAGACGGCGGCAGCGCGCAGCGGCGTGTAGCTGTCCAGCTCCTTGAGCAGGGCACTGGCGGTCTCTGGCGTGTCGCCAGCGCGGGCCGCCAGCTGCGGGTTGGCCACTAGCCTGCCGATGGTTTGCAGGGCCTGTGGTGCCATGCTTTCCTGGGTGATCCAGTAGGCTGCGCTGATGAAGGTGAGGTTGGCCACCAGCAGGATGGTCACCAGCAATACCAGCAGGGCCGCCAGCAGCTTCTGCCCGACCGGGAGGTTTTCCAGGCGTTGGCGCAAGGTCATGGGCTAGGCAATGTCCATATCCGGTTCAAGGGGCTGCGTCAGTCGCAGGGCAAGCCACGCAGGCGCAGGTTTTCGACCAGGCGTAGCTGCAGGTGTTCCAGCTGCGGCAGCTGCAGGCCATGGCGGCTGGCGGCGCGGCAGGCATGGCCGAGCAGGTAGTGCACCTCGGTGCGCCGGCCAGCGCGCACGTCCTGGTACATGGAAGAGTAGTTGGCTGCGGTGGCGAGGATCACCCGCTGTACCTCTTCGTCCAGCCCGTCCGCTGCTTGGGGCTGGCCGCAACGGCGCAGCAGCTCGGCCAGTTCGCCGCACAGCGCTTCTACTTCACCCAGATGCCCCAGCAGCCCGCCGTTCTGGCAGTCATGCAATACGGTCAGCGGGTTGATTGCGCAGTTGAGCGCCAGTTTGCGCCACAGCCGGGTAAGGATGTCCACCGTCCACTCGGCAGGGATACCCGCCTGGTGCAGGTCATCGAACCAGGCCGGGATCGCCGGCATGCGCGGGTCGCCCAGCCAGTTGAAGCCATGGCCGGCGAAGCGTACCTGCCAGTCACCCTCGCGGAACGCACCTTCGGTGCTGGAGGCGAAGATACAGCGCGCGTGAGGTACCAAGTCGGCGACGTCATCTTGGCTGCCCAGGCCATTCTGCAACAGCAGCACTTCGGCGCCATTGGCCAGCCGTGGCGCCACGCCGGCAATGGCCGGGGCGGCGTCGTAGGCCTTGCAGGCCACCAGCAGGCGGTGGATCGGCCCATGCGCCTGCGCGGTTTCGGCGGGGATGGCGTAGTGCCGGGTGTGATCCTGCTCGAACAGGGTGAGGCCGCCAGCCTGCTGGTAAGCCCGCAGCCGCTGCCCGTCACGCAGGATCAGCCTGACGGCCTTGCCTGCACGTGCCAGGCGGCAAGCCCACAGGCTGCCCAGGCTGCCGGCGCCGAGAATATGCCAGGTGCTGCTCATATGCGTTTCGCAACCCGTTATAATGAGCCCGCATTTTAACCGTCAAACCCAGCGCGCTCCATCTTCAGCCTGAGCGCGCTTTTATTTTGGGAGAACAACCATGCCTTCGTTCGACGTGGTATCGGAACTGGACAAGCACGAAGTGCAGAACGCGGTGGACAACGCCATCAAGGATCTGGACCGCCGTTACGACCTCAAGGGTAAGGGCACCTTCGAGTTCAAGGACAAAGAGCAGACCGTGATGCTCACTGCCGAAGAAGAGTTCCAGCTCGAAGCGATGCTGGAAATCCTGCGCCTCGCGCTGGTCAAGCGCAAGATCGACGTGAAATGCCTCGAAACCAAGGATCCGTACGCATCCGGCAAGGAAAAGAAACAGGAAGCCAAGTTCCGCGAAGGCATCGACAAGGACCTGGCCAAGAAAATCGTTGCCACCATCAAGGATGGCAAGCTGAAAGTGCAGGCCGCTATCCAGGGCGAGCAGGTTCGTGTAACCGGCAAGAAGCGTGACGACCTGCAGGAAGCCATTGCCCTGCTGCGCACCAAGGAATTCGACATGCCGCTGCAGTTCAACAACTTCCGCGACTGATGCGCGGGCGGGCCGGAACCCCGATGGCCATGTGATGTCCATGGGGGCCGGGGCTGCGCAAACGCGCGTAGCCTGTTCTACCGTGTACTTGCCGCTCGGCATCAGGAGATGAATATGGATTTGAACGCTGAAGTCGATCAGCTGGTTCGCCAATCGCAAACCTGGATCCCCCTGATCATGGAATACGGCAGCCGTGTGCTGCTGGCGCTGCTGACCCTGGCGGTCGGCTGGTGGATCATCAACAAGGTCAGCGCCCGCCTGGGCAAGCTGGTAGGCCTGCGCAATGCCGACCTGGCGTTGCAAGGCTTTATCAGCACCTTGGCCAATATCGTCCTCAAGGTGCTGCTGCTGGTCAGTGTTGCCTCGATGATCGGCATCGAGACCACTTCGTTCGTCGCCGCCATCGGTGCCGCCGGCCTGGCCATCGGTCTGGCCTTGCAGGGCAGCCTGGCGAATTTTGCCGGCGGGGTGCTGATCCTGATGTTCCGCCCGTTCCGCATTGGTGACTGGATCGAAGCGCAGGGTGTTGCCGGTACCGTCGACAGTATCCAGATCTTCCACACCGTGCTGCGCACCGGTGACAACAAGACTGTGATCATGCCTAACGGCAGCCTGTCCAACGGCATCATCACCAACACCAATCGCCAGCCAACGCGCAAAGTAGTGTTCGACGTGGGCGTGGACTACGAGGCCGATCTGCAGAAGGCCCGTAACGTGCTGCTGGACTTGGCCAAGGACCCGCGTGTGCTGGCTGACCCGGCACCCCAGGCCGTGGTGGCGACGCTGGGTGACAGCTCGATCACCGTGTCGCTGCGTTTGTGGACCAAGACTTCCGATTACTGGGACGTGATGTTCATGCTCAATGAGCATGCGCGTGACCGGTTGAAGGCCGAAGGCATCGATATTCCGTTCCCGCAGCGGGTGATTCGCGTGGTGCAGGAGACTGCCGTGCAATAAGCCTGCAGGAAAACGGGGCCGCTTTAGGCCTCATCGCTGGCTTACCGGCGATGGGGCGTGAAGCGGCCCCGTTTTTTTTACACTTGTTCACAGCAAAAAAACGCCATTTCTGGCATATAGCCTGACCCTGCCTGCCACACCCGATACGCCATCATGAAACCACTGCTGTACATCACCCCTCTGCGCGCCTTGCTGTTCGGCCTGACCCTGGCCCTGTTCGAGCTGCTGACCTATCTGGCCAGTGACGCGGTCATGCCGGCCATGCCGGTGGTGGTCGGCGACCTGAAGGCGAGCCCGGAATACATCCCGCACGCCCTCAACCTTTATCTGCTGGGCGGCGTGGTGCTGCAATGGCTGATCGGCCCGCTGGCAGATCGTTACGGGCGGCGCCCGCTGTTACTGGTCGGCTGCGCAGGCTTCGGCCTGGCCTGCCTGGCTACTTTCTGGGTTCATGACATCGGGCTGTTCAACCTCCTGCGCCTGTTGCAGGGCATTGGCCTGGGCTTCGTGGTCACGGTCAGCTACCCGGCCCTCAACGAAGCCTTCAGCGAGGCTGACGCCGTACGCATGATGGCCCTGCTGGCGAACATCGCCTTGCTATCGCCGCTGTTGGGGCCGCTGGTGGGTACCTTGCTGCTGCAATGGCTGGACTGGCGCTGGCTGTTCGTGGCGTTCACCTTCGGCGCCGTGCTGACCTGGCTGCTGCTGTACCGGCTGATGCCGGAAACCCTGGGGGTGGAACGCCGTGATGGGTCACGCCTGGCCTTCACGCCAATCCACTTGCTGCCGCTGCTGGCGGGCTATGGCCAGTTGCTGGCCAACCGCCGCTTCGTTGCCGGCAGCGCTGCCCTGGGCCTGGTCGGTTTGCCGCTGATTGGCTGGATCGGCCTGTCGCCGGTGCTGCTGATCCACGACGAAGGGCTGAGCACCATGGAATACGCCTTATGGCAGCTGCCGGTGTTTGGAGGGCTGATCCTCGGCAACCTGATCATCAACCGTATCGCGGACCGCTATCCGCTGCCGGCCCTGGTACGCGGCGCGCTATGGCCATATCTGGCTGGCCTGGGCCTGATGGTGCTGGCGACCTGGTACTGGTCGAGCGTAACCAGCGTGGTCGTGGGCATGTCGCTGTATGCCCTGGGCCTGGGCGTGGCCAACGCAGTGTTGTACCGCATGACGCTGTTCTCCAGCGAGCAGAGCAAGGGCCTGGTTTCCGCGATGCTGGGGATGATCACCATTGCCTTGCTGGGGTTGGGCGGTGCGCTGCTGGCGATGATTGGTGCCGGCGCCAGCCTGCTGCACTTTGCGCTGGCCGCGGGGGTGGCGGGGGCATTGGCGCTGTGGCCGTTGTGGTTCGTGGTGGGCGGCAGGTCGGGGGAGGGGGCTGTTTTCCAGTAATGGGTTTACCTGCTCTGGTCCTGTCGCGGGCAAGCCAGCGGCCATCTGTGTCGGCTGGCTTGCTGGTGATAGGAGCAGAACAGGTTGCACAGAGCTGTCAGGGGCGCTCGGTCGCCGAGCTTTCCTGAGCCACCGGCTTGCCCCGCCCGGCCTCCTGACGCCACTGCAGGGCAATCAGGATCAGCGTAGGCACGCCCAGCAGTGCGGTAATCAGGAAGAAGTCGTGGTAACCGAACTTCTCCACCATCACCCCCGAATAGCCCCCAATCAACCGTGGCAACAGCAGCATGATCGAGCTGAGCAACGCGTACTGGGTTGCCGAGAACTTCAGGTTGGTCAGGCTCGACAGGTAGGCGACGAAGGCCGAAGTGGCCATACCCGAGCTGAAGTTGTCCAGCGAGATGGTCACCACCAGCATTTCCAGGTTCGGGCCCATGTCGGCCAGCATCAGGAACAGAATGTTGGTGCCCGCCGATGCAACGCCACCGATGAACAGGATCGGCATGATGCCGAAGCGTACGATCAGTAGGCCGCCGATCCCGGCACCGACCAGGGTCATGATCAGGCCGAAAATCTTGCTGACGCTGGCGATCTGGTCTTTGGTGAAGCCCATGTCGATGTAGAACACGTTGGCCATCACGCCCATCACCGTGTCAGACATGCGATAGGTGGCGATCAGGCCCAGCAGCAGCAGGGCCTGCCAGCGGTACCTGGCGATGAAGTCGTTGACCGGTGTCAGCACCGGCGCCAGGCCACGGCGACCAAGGCTCGACAGGCACGCCCAGGTCAGCAGCACATAGAGAATCAGGCGCAGGAAGGCGCGGTCTTCCAGCAGCAGGTCGAGCGGCGTGGCATCACCGGAGATGACTGTGGACCAGCCGGTATTGAACATCTGGGTGAAGCTGGCGGGTACCGACACCAGCAAGATGATCAGCACGAAAACCGAGGCCATCTGGTGCACCAGCCCGTAGCGCGCTGCCGACAGCTGGGTGCGCATGGGCACTGGCGGTTCGCGCATGACCAGGGTGGTGAACAGCGCGGGCAGCATCATTACCCCGAACATCACATAGGTGCCGGCCCAGGCCTTGTGCAGGTAGCTGAAACCGGTGGAGCCGAACCATTCGGCGAAGAACAGGGCGCCAGCCGTGGCGAGCAGGGCAGCTACCCGGTAGCCGGCCATGTAGCTGGCTGCCAGCGCGGCCTGGCGTTGGTCGTCGGCGATTTCCAGGCGGTAGGCATCGACGGCGATGTCCTGGGTGGCCGAGGCGAAGGCCACCAGCACCGCCATGGCGATCAGCCATGACAGGTGTTGTTGCGGATCGCAAAGGCTCATGCCGACCAGGCCGATGACCACCAGCGCCTGTGACAACAGCAGCCACGAACGCCTGCGCCCCAGGCCGCCCAGCAGCGGCAGGCGCCATTGGTCGAGCAGCGGCGACCACACCCACTTGAAAGCGTATGCCAGGCCGATCAGGCTGGCATATCCAATGGTCTCGCGGGCGACGCCGGCTTCGCGCAGCCACACCGACAGGGTTGAGAACACCAGCATGTAGGGCAGGCCGGCGGCAAAGCCGAGCAGCAAAAGTACCAGGGTTGACGGGCTGGCATAGGCTTCAAGCGCAGCGCGCCAGGTTTTACGGGGCATGGGCCAACATCTGCCTCAAGTTTTCGAAAACAAAGCGCGCACTCTAACCGCTGTGCTCCATTGGGCGCCAGCCATGGCGCGTCATATCCACACGATTGTTGGTTACATTCACACCTTCCGCGCGTAGACGCGCCCGTTGTTCATCCCCCGACGGGGTCCCCAGTGCCAGGCTCAGCCGGCCACCTGCGCCGAGCACCCGGTGCCAGGGCAGGCGGGTATCGGCTGGCAACTGCCCAAGGGTGCGCCCGACCCACCGCGCCGCGCGCCCAAGCCCTGCCAGCTCGGCGAGCTGGCCATAACTCACCACTTTGCCGCTCGGCACCTGGCCAAGCACCGAATATAGCGCCGTTCGTCGGCCTTCGGCGCAATCATGGGCGTGCTCATATCCACCAGGCATCACGCCCCCCTAGGGCTGCAGATGAAACCGGACCGATGGTCCGGGGAAATGAGAGTTGAACTCAACGGCATGCACCCGGTCTGTCCTTGCTCTGGTCGTCGGTATCTGGATAATGCCCGGCTTTTTTCGTTGAATCGAACCTGTAGTCCGCTTATGAATACTAGATCCTTGTTGTGCCTGCTTGCAGCTTCCCTGTGTGCGTCCCCGGTGTTCGCCGACACCGTGTGGATGAAGAATGGCGACCGGCTCAGTGGCAAGATCAAGGTCTTCGATGGCGGCAAGCTGCTGCTGGAAACCCCTTACGGCGGCGCCATCGCCCTGGACTGGAAGGAAGTCCAGACCCTGGAGAGCGACCAGGAGATGCTGGTCAAGCAGGATGCCTACAACGGTGAGAGAGCCAAGTCGCTGAAGGCGGCCGAGCCTGGCAAGGTGACCCTGGCCAATGGCGAGGCGCCGAAGACTGTCGATCTGGCCAGCATCGAGCAGATCATGAAGCCCAAGCCGCTGGTCGAGGACCTCGTGTGGAAAGGCAATGTCGACGTGGCGCTGGACTACAAGCGTGCCGAGAATGACACCGACGACTATGACATCGGCTTCAAGACCACTGCCCGTCACGGCCGCTGGCGGCACAATGCCGAAGGCGAATACAACCGCGAGACCAAGGACGACGTCACTACCACCGACAACTGGAGTGCCGAGTATGCCCTGGACCGCTTCCTCACCGAGAAGTGGTTCTGGCAGGGGCGTGCTGAATACAAGCGCGACCGTATCGAAGACCTCGCCCGCCAGCGTACCGTGGGTACCGGCCCGGGTTACCAGTTCTGGGACGATGAGCTAGGCGCATTCTCGCTGGGTTCGCTGATCAACCGCACCGATTTCGAGTACCAGGACGGCAGCAAGGACAATTTCTACTCCGCTGCGGTGAAGTGGGACTACACCCGCTACCTGATCGGCAAGAACGTGCAGCTGTTCACCAACGGCGAGTTCGCCAAGCCCTTGGGTGGTGCGGCTGACTACTCGCTGGATGCTGAGGTCGGCCTGCGCTACAAGGTCACCGAATGGGCCTCGCTCAACCTCAAGGCGGAGAAGGACATCATCACCGGGACGCGTGAGAGTGACCTGGACAAGACGCGCTATACCGCTGGGTTCGGCGTTACCTGGTAAGCCGCCGGGGGCGCTTTGGCTCCCGGTCGCGACACCATGGCAGGGATTACGCCGGCCAAGATGGGAGCGCCCTTGTGTCGCGATGGGCTGTGTAACAGCCCCATTGGCACTGGAACTGATAATGCTTATCTTGTCTTGATTCAGCCGCCAGGAGCCGCCCCCAAGTGAGTACCAACGCCATTCGCCCCGCCCGGGAACTGCTGCTCAAGGAATACCGTGGCGTGCTCTCGACCCATTCCAAGTCGATGCCCGGTTTCCCATTCGGCTCGGTCGTGCCGTACTGCCTGGACGCCCAGGGCAACCCGCTGATCCTCATCAGCCGCATCGCCCAGCACACCCACAACCTGCAGAAAGACCCCAAGTGCTCGCTGCTGGTGGGGGAGCGGGAGGCAGAGGATGTGCAGGCGGTGGGCCGCCTGACCGTGATGGCCGAGGCGCACAAGTTGGTCGACGATGCGGCCATCGAGGCCGCCGCCGAGCGCTACTACCGCTACTTCCCCGACGCGGCCAGCTACCACAAGGCCCACGACTTCGACTTCTGGGTGCTGCAGCCGGTGCGGCACCGCTACATTGGCGGTTTCGGCGCAATTCACTGGCTGGACCAGGTGACCCTGGCCAACCCGTTCGCCGGCAAGGCCGAGGCGAGCATGATCGAACACATGAACAGCGACCACGCTAACGCAATCGCTCACTACGTGGCGCTGACCGACCTGCCAAGCCATGCGCAGGCGCAGATGGTCGGAGTGGACAGCGAAGGCATGCACCTGCGTATTGGCCAGGCGGTGCACTGGTTGCCTTTCCCCAGTATTTGCAATACGCCGACACAAGTCCGCGAAGCCTTGGTATTGCTGGCGCGCGCTGACCAGTGGCCGACTGCGGCACAGGTCGAGGGTTGAAAAAACGAGCATCTGCATCCATCTGTAGGTCTCACAGGAAGGGTGTCTTCCAACGAGGATTGCTTTGATGCGTGCTTTTCTACTGTTGTTTCTGCTGTTTCCCGTGCTGGAGCTGTTCGTCTTCGTGAAGGTCAGTGCCGCGATCGGGTTCTTCCCGGCGCTGCTGCTGATCATCGCCGGCTCGGCCCTGGGCGTGCTGGTGATGCGGGTGGCCGGGCTGGCGACCGCATTGCGTGCCCGTGAGAGCCTGCAGCGCGGTGAACTGCCCGCCGAGGACATGTTCCAGGGCATGATGCTGGCGGTCGGTGGTGGCCTGTTGTTGCTGCCAGGCTTCATCAGCGACGTGCTCGGCCTGCTGTGCCTGCTGCCGTTTACCCGTCACCTGGCTGCGCGCAAGATGCGTGAGCGTGCCGAGGCCCAGGCCATGCGCCAGCGTGCGTTCCAGGACGACCCGTTCCAGGCGCAGCCCCGTGAGGGCGGCCATCGGCCGAACGTGATCGAAGGCGAGTACGAGCGCCGCGATAAGTGAAACGCACCGGGGCCGCATAAGCGGCCCCGGTCTTTTTCGGCCTGATGAAAAATTTTGTGTACCTAGCCTTGTAATTGAATATGGCGGCCTCATGTATGTGGTCACCGCAAGGTTTCTGGCGGCAACGCCAGACATTACACAAGTGGTTCGCCCATCGCGGGCCACTTCCCGGCAACGCCGGACAGCATCAACCCGCCGGTGTCGATACCGGCCGATGAAAACCACAATTTGGGAGAGATCGACAATGAAGCTTCGTCCTCTGCATGACCGCGTAGTCATCCGTCGCAGCGAAGAAGAATCGAAAACCGCTGGCGGTATCGTCCTGCCGGGTTCGGCCGCTGAAAAACCAAACCGCGGCGAAGTTGTAGCCGTCGGCACCGGTCGCATCCTGGACAACGGCGAAGTTCGCGCGCTGGCCGTGAAAGTGGGTGACAAAGTGGTCTTCGGCCCTTACTCGGGCAGCAACACCGTGAAAGTCGATGGCGAAGACCTGCTGGTCATGGCCGAGAACGAAATCCTCGCCGTTGTCGAAGGCTGATTTCCCCGACTTCCCGTTACTCCAAAGAAATTCAAGGATTAAACGATCATGGCTGCTAAAGACGTAAAGTTTGGCGATTCCGCTCGTAAAAAAATGCTGGTTGGTGTCAACGTACTGGCTGACGCTGTAAAAGCGACCCTCGGCCCGAAAGGCCGTAACGTGGTACTGGCCAAGAGCTTCGGCGCGCCAACCATCACCAAGGACGGCGTTTCCGTCGCCAAAGAAATCGAGCTGAAAGACGCTTTCGAAAACATGGGCGCCCAGCTGGTCAAGGAAGTCGCTTCCAAGGCCAACGACGCTGCCGGTGACGGCACCACCACCGCTACCGTCCTGGCCCAGGCCATCGTCAACGAAGGCCTGAAAGCCGTCGCTGCCGGCATGAACCCGATGGACCTGAAGCGCGGTATCGACAAGGCCACTGCTGCCGTTGTTGCCGAGCTGAAGAACCTGTCCAAGCCATGCGCCGACTCCAAGGCCATCGCCCAGGTAGGCACCATCTCCGCCAACTCCGACAACTCCATCGGTGAAATCATCGCCGAAGCCATGGAAAAAGTCGGTAAAGAAGGCGTGATCACTGTTGAAGAAGGCTCGGGCCTGGAAAACGAACTGTCTGTCGTAGAAGGCATGCAGTTTGACCGTGGCTACCTGTCGCCATACTTCGTCAACAAGCCGGACACCATGGTTGCCGAGCTGGAAGGCCCGCTGCTGCTGCTGGTCGACAAGAAAATCTCCAACATCCGTGAGCTGCTGCCAGTGCTGGAAGCCGTTGCCAAGGCCGGCCGCCCACTGCTGATCGTTGCCGAAGACGTTGAAGGCGAAGCGCTGGCTACCCTGGTAGTCAACAACATGCGCGGCATCGTCAAGGTTGCTGCGGTCAAGGCACCGGGCTTCGGCGACCGCCGCAAGGCCATGCTGCAGGACATCGCCGTCCTGACCGGTGGCCAGGTCATCTCCGAAGAAATCGGCCTGTCCCTGGAAACCGCTACCCTGGAGCACCTGGGTAACGCCAAGCGCGTGATCCTGTCCAAGGAAAACACCACCATCATCGATGGTGCTGGCGCTGACACCGAGATCGAAGCACGCGTCAAGCAGATCCGTGCCCAGATCGAAGAAACTTCCTCGGACTACGACCGTGAGAAGCTGCAAGAGCGTCTGGCCAAGCTGGCTGGCGGTGTTGCCGTGATCAAGGTTGGTGCCGGCACCGAAGTTGAAATGAAAGAGAAGAAAGCCCGCGTTGAAGACGCCCTGCACGCTACCCGTGCAGCCGTTGAAGAAGGCGTGGTACCTGGCGGTGGTGTTGCCCTGGTTCGCGCCCTGGCAGCCATTGTTGACCTGAAAGGCGACAATGAAGACCAGAACGTCGGTATCGCCCTGCTGCGTCGCGCTGTAGAAGCCCCGCTGCGCCAGATCACTGCAAACGCCGGCGACGAGCCAAGCGTTGTTGCTGACAAGGTCAAGCAAGGTTCGGGTAACTTCGGTTACAACGCTGCTTCCGGCGAATACGGCGACATGATCGAGATGGGCATCCTGGACCCAGCCAAGGTCACCCGTTCGGCGCTGCAAGCTGCTGCTTCGATCGGCGGTCTGATGATCACCACCGAAGCCATGGTTGCTGACCTGCCAGAAGACAAGCCAGCTGCTGGCATGCCTGACATGGGCGGCATGGGTGGCATGGGCGGCATGATGTAAGCCAGCCTTACCCCCTGCACCATCAGAAAGCCCCGGTTCGTGAGAACCGGGGCTTTTTCGTTTAGCTGCAAGGGCCTCTTCGCGGGTGAACCCGCTCCCACAGGTCATGCACCGGATCTGAAAACTGGTGCGGTACCGGTGGGAGCGGGTTTACCCGCGAATCAGGCTACGCTGCGCTCGGTGACTGGCACTTCCGCCAGCCCACGCCGATACAGAACCAGGTAATACGACCCCAACCCGATCAACCAGCAGAACACGGCCGTCCACACGTTGTGCGACAAGAAGTGCGCCCCTTGCATCATCCGCCCCACACCTAGTACCGACCCTGCTACAAACGCCACTACGAACGCTAAGCGCGCAAGCCGCGGCTTGCGATCACGCAGCATGAAGAACAACCCGAACAGGCAGAACCCGGTCGCCGCATGGCCACCTGGCCAGCACAACCCTGGCTTGTCGGTTGGCGGTCGCGGTTCCAGCAGCTTGCTGTAGGTTTCGGTACCGCCGAACTGGGTCAGGCTCCACGGGCACTGAACCTGGGTCACCTTTTTCAGCGGCGTCACGAATGCCGTCGACAGGCCCAGGGCCAGCACCAGGCAGCCCAGCTCACGGCGCCAGCCGAACAAGGGCCGCCAGAAAAAGCTCGCGGCAAAGGTCAGCAGCGACAAAACACCCAGCAGAATCACCCCTTGCTTCACCCGGTCATGCAGGATGTTCTCCAGCAGGTAGCTGTGGCGTCCAATGAACTGCCCGGCGGTGGGGTCGAAGAACAGGTTGGCGACGTCCATGTCGACCGAGGTCAGTTCCAGCAGGATCAAGGCCAGCGCGGTCGCCAGGGGAACTCCCAGGTACAGCCAGTAATTGATCGGACGTGGGCGGGTGCGTTGCTGCATGGCGGCTCCAGGGCGCGGAAAAGATCGGGCATTGTCGGCCGCCCGCTATCCTGTGTCCGTGAAGGATCAGTGAAAAAACCGTCAACTGCGGTGAATTTTCTACGGGGCTGGCACCGTGCAGGCATAGGCCTTAAGCTGCGCCTGCCGCGCACCACAGCGAGAAGCGCCGCACAGGAGAAACCGATGCGCATTCTTTTGGTTGAAGACAACCGCGATATCCTGGCCAACCTGGCCGATTACCTGGGCATGAAGGGTTACACCGTCGACTGCGCCCAGGATGGTCTGTCCGGCCTGCACCTGGCCGCCACCGAGCACTACGACCTGATCGTGCTCGACATCATGCTGCCCGGCATCGATGGCTACACCCTGTGCAAGCGCCTGCGCGAAGACGCCCGCCGTGACACCCCGGTGATCATGCTCACCGCGCGTGACCAGCTGGACGACCGGCTACAGGGCTTCCGCTCCGGTGCCGACGACTACCTGCTCAAGCCGTTCGCCCTGTCCGAGCTGGCCGCACGCATCGAAGCAGTGCTGCGCCGTGCCCAGGGCGGTGGGCGCCGTACGTTGCAGGTAGCCGACCTCAGCTACGACCTTGACACCCTCGAGGTAACGCGTCAGGGCCGCTTGCTCAAACTCAACCCGGTCGGCCTGAAGCTGCTGGCGGTGCTGATGCAGAAAAGCCCGCACGTATTGCGCCGCGAGGTGCTGGAAGAGGCCCTGTGGGGCGACGACTGCCCTGACAGCGACAGCCTGCGCAGCCACGTGCACCAGCTGCGCCAGGTGATCGACAAGCCATTTGAAAAACCGCTGCTGCATACCGTCCATGGCGTCGGCTATCGCCTCGCCGAGGGCCGCGATGGAGTTTAAGCAAAGCCTTGCCCAGCGCATCATCATTGCCTTTGCGCTGATGAGCGCGCTGGTGGCCGGGGCGTTCGCCTTCGGTATCGTCGGCACCGTGCACCTGGTCGAAGAGCGGCTGATTTCCTCGGTGCTGGGTGGCGACCTGCAGCGTCTGTTGCGTATGGACAGTGTCAGCGACTGGAGTCATCGGCCCCGTCCCGACCAGTTGTTCTATTTCAGTGGCGGCCGGGATGACTTCGAGCTGCCAAAGGACCTGCGCCACCTCGAGCGGGGCTTCCACGAAGTGTTTCGCGACCAGTTGTCTTACCACGCCATGGTCGAGATCGTCGATGGCCGCCGCTATGTGCTGCTGCAGGACCAAAGCGACTTCGAAGAGCGCGAGCGTGTGCTGTTCGCAGTGGTAGTGGTGGGCTTCGTGCTCAGCCTGGTGCTGGCGGTAATTCTCGGCTGGCTGGTCGCGCGCCGGGTAATGGCACCGGTGATCCGCCTGGCGCGCCAGGTGCGTCATCGCGACCAGTTGCTGGGCCTGGCCCCACCTTTGGCGCCGGACTATGCGGCGGACGAAGTCGGCCAGTTGGCGGTGGCGTTCGACGATACCCTGGGCCGCCTGCGCGACGCCCTGACCCGCGAGCGCCTGTTTACCAGTGACGTCAGCCACGAGCTGCGCACGCCGCTGATGGTGCTGGCGACCTCCTGCGAACTGCTGATGGAAAACCCCAATCTCGATACCCGCGCACGCAGCCAGGTAGAGCGAGTGGCGCGGGCTACCGAAGAAATGCGCGAACTGGTCAAGACCTTCCTCATGCTGGCCCGGGCGCAGCGTGACGAGGGCGCGGTGGCGTCGCGAGCGACCCTGCGCGAGGTGGCCGACGAGCTCATTGGGGTGTGGCGCGACACCATCGAGCAGAAAGGCCTGACCCTGTACTTCGATGGCCGCATCAGCGCCAGCCCGGTCCTGTACAACGCCACCTTCCTGCAGTCTGTGATGGGCAACCTGCTGCGCAATGCCGCGCACTATACCGACGCTGGCTATATCCGCCTGAGCCTGGAGGCCAACGGCTTCAGCGTCGAGGACAGCGGGGTGGGCATTCCCGAGGAGCAGCGCGAGGCGATGTTCAAACCGTTCGTGCGGGGCGATGAGCGGCGAGGCGAGGGCCTGGGCCTGGGCCTGTCGCTGGTGCAGCGGATCTGTGACGACCAGGGTTGGCATGTCACCCTTACATCAACGCTGCCGCACGGCTGCCGATTCCACGTGGACCTGACCAACACCACGACCAAGAACGACCTGGACACCCTGGTTGAGTAATCTGTTGTAACAGGTGCCTGGGCGCTAAACATATTTTTCACATCCGCATGACCTGATTCCAACGCTTGCACGACTAGTGTGGGCGCAATGAGTCAGGAGATGCCCAATGCGTAGCCCCATCAAGCTTGAATTTTCCGAGAAGTACGACAAAGACCATGCCCGCGAGTACTTCCTCAAGCATCAGGACGGCCTGGCGCGACGCCTTTCCCACAAGCGAGATGAACAATTGGCCCGGCGCGCTCTGGCGTTGGCCGGCGAGCCTGGCCTGGTACTGGACTTGCCTTGCGGTGCCGGCCGCTTCTGGCCGCTGCTGGCGGAAAAACCCAATCGGGTCATCATCGGTGCCGACAACTCCGAGGCGATGATCGAGACAGCCTGCGCCGCGCAACCGCCAGAAGTGGTGGCGCGGGTACGGCCTTTGCAGACTTCGGCATTTGCCATCGATTTGCCGGACAATTCGGTGGACAGCATTTTCTGCATGCGCCTGTTCCACCACATTGGCGAATCGGCACACAGAAAAACCATTCTGTCGGAATTTCAGCGAGTTAGCCGTGATAGTGTGATCCTTTCGTTGTGGGTGGACGGCAATTTCAAGGCCTGGCGGCGGAAAAAGCTCGAGCAGCGCCGCAGTGCCAGGGCCGATCAGGATAATTACCAGAACCGTTTCGTGTTACCGGCTGAAACGGTCGAAGAAGAATTCACGGCCGCCGGCTTCAGAATCCAGGAACGCCTCGACTTCCTGCCGTTCTATGCCATGTGGCGGGTCTACGTATTGCGTAAGGGGTAGTGTTTGATGGCTGTAGCCCAGAGAGGGGAGTCGCGGTTCGATTTTTACTGGCGCCAGCAAGGCGAGTGGGTCGAGGAGCCTAACCAGCGCCGCGGTGGCGAGAGTGGTGTGCAACGCCTGAACGATGCCGACGGCAAACTGCTGTATGCCAAGCGCCAGGTCGGGCATATCTACCGTAGCCTGCTGCACCCTTTCGGCCGGCCGACCGTATTGCGTGAGCTGGATGCGCTTAACAGTTTTGAGCAACTCGGGGTGCGTGTGCCACGCATCGTCTTCTGTGGTGCCGAGCGTGACGCTGACCATCAGTGGCGTGCGCTGCTGGTCAGCGAAGCGCTGGACGGTTTTGTCGAACTCGACACCTGGCATGCCGAAGGTGCTCGCGAGCGGTACCCGCAGGTGGTGCATGAGCGCATGCTCAAGGACCTGGCGGACAACTTGGCGCGCATGCACCTGGGCCATTGGCAGCATGGCTGCCTGTACGGCAAGCATGTGTTCATCAAGGTGATTGGCGAGGGCGAGCAGGCCCGTGTCGAGGTGGCGTTGCTCGACCTGGAAAAGTGCCGGCGGCGCATCAGCTGCCAGCGTGCGGCGGGCAACGACCTGCGCCAGCTGCGCCGCCATTCGTCGCTCAATGACGCGGAATGGCAAACGCTGCTCTACTTTTACAAGATGGCGTTTGGCAGCGCTGTCAAAGGGTTAGGGTGATGAAACTAGAAATAGCTCGAGCTTTGTTCCTGATAGCAGGTCTGGCGGTCACCACTGTGGCGGTCGCTGCCTGGGAGGAGCCCAAGCCGACGGTGTTCAGCAAGGCTGAAATGGCCGACCAGTGCGCGCTGCCGCGGGAAGCGAAACCGCAGCAGCAGGCCAAGGTCCAGCCGGATCATGACCTGTTGCTGTTCCTGTTCGGTATGCGCCAGGGATTACGGCCGTTCGGTTGAGCCCGGTGTGAGCTAGAAATACCAGAGGCCCCGCAATAGCGGGGCCTCTGGCTTTTTGGCAGCTGCCTGGCCGGGCTTGCTCGGGTGAGCCCGCGAAGAGCCCGGATCACGCAACGACAGGTACCTTGGCCACCGTCTTGTGCGCCAGCAAGGTGTAGATGCAAGGCAGCACAAACAAAGTGAACAGCGTACCAATGGACATCCCGGTCGCAATCACCGTACCGATGTCAAAGCGGCTGACCGCCCCGGCCCCGGTTGCCAGGATCAGCGGTACCATGCCAAACACCATCGCCGCCGTGGTCATCAGCACTGGCCGCAAGCGAATCGCCGCCGCTTCTTCGATCGCCTCGCGCACGCTCAGGTCCCGCTCTGCCCGCAACTGGTTGGCGAACTCGACGATCAGGATGCCGTGCTTGCTGATCAACCCTATCAGCGTCACCAGCCCTACCTGGGTGTAGATGTTCATGCTCGATATGCCCAGGAACAGCGGCAGCAACGCCCCGCAGATGGACAAGGGCACGGTCACCAGGATGACCAGCGGGTCGCGGAAGCTCTCGAACTGCGCTGCCAGCACCAGGAAAATGATCGCCAGGGCCAGGCCGAAGGTGACCCACAACGCGCTGCCTTCCTGCACGTACTGGCGGGCCGCACCGGCATAGTCGAAGGCGAAACCTTCTGGCGCCTCTTCACGGGCAATGTCTTGCACGGTCTTCAGCGCTTCGCCCAGGCTGACCATGGGCACGCCCTGGATGATGGCCGAGTTCAGCTGCTGGAACTGGTTGAGCTGGCGCGGGCGGGCGCGATCAGTCAGGGTGATCAAGGTCGACAGTGGCAGCAACTGGCCCTGATCGTTCTTCACATAGTAATTGTTCAGCCAGCCGGGGTTGTCGCGGTACGGTCGCTCGACCTGGGCAATCACCTTGTAGCTGCGCCCTTCAAGGGTGAAACGGTTGATTTCCGCCTCGCCCAGCAAGGTCGCCAAGGTACCGCCGAGGGTGTCCATCGACACCCCCATCTGCGCCGCCTTGGCCCGGTCGATATCCACCACCACCTCGGGCTTGTCGAAGGCCAGGTCAATATCGAGGAAAGCGAACTTGCCTGACGCCTGGGCGCGGGCCTTGATGCGCTGGGCCACCTCCAGCAAGGCTGGGTAATCGCCAGCGGTATTGATGACGAACTGGAACGGCAGGCCCTCGCCTGTGCCGGGCAATGATGGCAGGTTAAAACCGAAGATCTGCAGGCCGCCGATTTCCTCAAGCTTGGCCTGCACCAGCGGCAGCAATTCCATCTGCGTGCGCTCGCGTTCGTTCCACGGCTTCAGCAGGAAGCCGCCGATACCGCTCTGCACGCCGTTGAAGCCATTGATCTGGAACGACGAGTAGTACTCGGGAAAGTCCTTGAACAGCGGGGTGAACTGGTCGGTGTAGGCGTTGAGGTAGTCGAGGTTGGCCGGTTGCGGCGAGCTGCTTATCATGAAGATCACCCCCTGGTCCTCGTTGGGCGCCAGTTCGTTCTGGGTGAACGTGAGCAGCACCGGGATCAGGCACAGGATGATCACCGCAAACACCAGCACCACCGGCCGGCTGTCGAGGGTGGCGTGCAGCAGCCGCTGGTAGCGGACCTTCAGCCGATCGAACAACTGATCGAGGCGGTGGGCCAGGCCGCTGGCGTTCTGTTCCGGGCGCAGCAGCAGGGCGCACATCATCGGTGACAAGGTCAGTGCGACGATGCCGGAGATGATCACCGCGCCGGCCAGGGTCAGGGCGAACTCCTTGAAAAGCGCGCCGGTAAGCCCGGTCAGGAAGCCGATCGGCGCATACACCGCAGCCAGGGTGATGGTCATCGACACGACCGGCATGGCGATCTCGCGCGCACCTTCCAGGGCCGCGTCAAAAGGCGACTTGCCTTCCTCCATGTGCCGATGGATGTTTTCCACCACGACAATGGCATCGTCCACCACCAGCCCGATGGCCAGCACCATGGCCAGCAGGGTCAGCAGGTTGAGCGAGTAGCCCATCATCTGCATGAAGAACAGTACCCCGATCATCGACAGCGGAATGGTCACCACCGGTATCAGTACTGAACGCAGGGCACCGAGGAACAGGAACACCACCACGATGACGATCAACACCGCTTCGCCGAGGGTCTTGATCACTTCGTCGATGGAGGCCTGGATGAACAGCGTGGCGTCGTAGGCGATCGATACCTTGAGCGCCGAGGGCAGTTGGCTTTCCAGCTCGGGCATGATCCGCCGCACTTCCTTGATCACGTCCAGCGGGTTGGCGGCGGGGGTGGCCTTGATGCCGATGTACACCGACGGGGTGCCGTCGAACGAGCTGACCGTATCGTAGTTTTCCGCGCCCATCTCGACCCGCGCCACATCGCCCAGGAGCACCCGGCTGTTGCCGTCGATCTTGACCGGTAGCGCCGCGAAGGCTTCGGCCGACTTCAGCTCGGTATTCGCATTGATGCTGGTCACCACGTATTCGCCTTTCACCTCGCCAGCGGCGGAAAGGAAGTTGTAGCGGCGCACGGCATTGGTCACATCGCTGGCCGACAGGCCGAAACCGGCCAGCTTGACCGGGTCGAGCCAGAGGCGCATGGCAAACACCTGGTTACCGAGGATCTCCGCCTCTGCCATGCCCGGCAACGTGGCCAGCTTGGGCTGTATCACCCGCGACAGGTAGTCGGTAATCTGCGGGTTGCTCATTTCCTTGCTGTAGAAGCTGACATACATCAGCGCCGAGGCATCGGCGGCTTCCTTGCTCAGTACCGGGTCTTCGGAGTCCTGCGGCAGCTTGTTGCGCACTTCGTTGGCCTTGGCCAGCAGCTCGGTGAACAGCCGGTCACTGTCGGCACCAATGCGCGCGTAGATGGAAATGATCGAGAAGTTCTGCCGGCTCACCGACGTCATGTAGTCGATGCCTTCGGCGCTGGCCAGGCTTTGCTGCAGCGGCTGGGTAATGTAGCCCTGGATGGTTTCCGCGTTGGCCCCGGGGTAGGCGGTAGTCACCGTGATCAGGGCGTTTTCCATTTGCGGGTACTGGCGGATCTGCAGCTTGTTCCAGGCCTGGAAACCCAGCAGCAGGATCAGCAGGCTGACCACGCTGGCCAGCACCGGGCGGCGGATGAACGGGTCGGTGAACGCCATGCCAGCCTCCTGTCAGTCCTGGGTCGCTGCGCCCTGTGCGGGCTTGAGGGCCTTGTCCTGGCCAATGCGAATCGCGGCGCCGGGGGTAAGCTTCAGCTGCCCGGCCGTGACTACCTGCTCGCCCGGCTGCAAGCCTTTGTTGACCACCACCACACCGTCACGGCGCTCGCCGGTCTGCACCGTGCGTTGTTCGGCGACCAACTGCGGTTGGCCTTTTTCGTCGGTTTCCGGCTTGCCGTCCTTGTCCTTTTTCGGCGTGGCGACATACACCGAGTTGCCATACAGGGTGTAGGTGATGGCGCTTTCCGGTACCACCACTTGCGGCTGAGGGTTGGGCAGCAGGATCAGCAGGCTGGCGAACATGCCGGGCAGCAGCTTGCCGTCCGGGTTGGCCATGGTCGCGCGCACCAGCAGGTTGCGCGTGGTTTCCTCGACCTTGGGGTTGATGGCGCTGAGGCTGGCGGGGAAGGTCTGGCCTGGGTAGGCCGCCACCTGCACCAGCACCTGTTGGCCAAGGCTCAGGTTTGGCAGGGCCTGCTCCGGCACGTTGAAGTCGACATACAAGCTGGAAGTGTCCTGGAGGGTAGCGATCACCGTGCCGGGGGCCAGGTAATCGCCAACGTCCACCTGGCGGATGCCGATGGTGCCGCTGAACGGGGCGCTGATGCTCTTCTTGGTCTTCGATGCCTTGAGCTGGTCGACCACCGCCTGGTTGCGCAGGTACTGAGCATTGAGGCGGTCGTATTCGCCACGAGAAATTGCCGAGTCGCCCACCAGTTGCCGGCCGCGGCCAAAGTCGACCTTGGCCAGGCCCAGGTCCGCCTCGGCAGTGCCGAGCAGCGCCGTCTCCTGGTCGTCGTTGAGCCTCAGCAGCAGTTGCCCGGCTTTTACCTGCTGGCCGGAGTCGAAATGCAGGGTCTTGACGATGCCCTCTACCTCCAGGCTCAGCTCGACACCCTGCAGCGCTTTAAGGCTGCCGACGGCGGGCAGGCGCTGTTGCCACTGGCGCTGTTCAGCCAAGGCCGCTGCCACGGTGATGGGCGGCTTGGGGGCAGTGAACATCTGGATCTGCTGGTAGATCGAGAAGGCCTTGTAACCCCCCAGGGCCAGCACGATCAGCAGAACCACGGCCAACATGATGAGCATGCGCCGGCGCAGCATAGGTCCGGTTCCTTGGATTCGGTTGTTATTCGTCTGGACACGACAACGGGCGATCCTGCCCACGTGTGAATGGGGGAAGTATTGACTGTTTTTCGGGGGAGGAGGGTGAATTGTCTCTACCGGCCCTATTGCCGACAAGCCAGCGCGCTTAGAGGAGCCACTGGCTTGCCGGCGATAAGGCAGGTTCAGGTAACAGAAAAATCAGACGAGATGCAGGTGGTTGTCCCAGAAGCCGGACGGCAGGTTCATCGGTTGCCCCACCGGTTCGGCCTTGGTGCAATCATAGAACCGGCAACGGCCCTGCCCGGAGGTGACGACAAAACCGTCTTTCACCGCACCCACCCCTGCGCAATCGGGCATCGGTGCATCCAGCCGCACCTCGCCGCTGTCCAGGTCCCAGACGAACAGGCGGTTGGCCCGGGGTGCAGTCAACGCCACCAGGCGCAGCTCGCTGTGAATGGCGACGCTGGCGGTGTACTGGGCCATGGCCTGCAGCTGCCGTTCCGGCACCGGGAAAGCCTTGAATGGCTCGCCCGGGCGCTTGATTGCCAGCAACTCGGCCGTTTCGTCAGCATCGCCCATGAACTGCTGGCAGGCAGCGATAGTGCCATCGCTGCCCACCGCGAGGTGGCGCACGCTGTTCATCTGCTGGGCCAGGGTTTCCTTGCTCAGCAGGGTGCCGTCGCGCTGCATCAGCACCAGGCTTGGCTCCATCGCATCGAGGTTCATCTCGACCCGGCTTTCGGCTTCTGTACGAATACCGCCGTTGGCCACGATCAGCGTTTCGCCGTCGGGTAGCCAGGCAACCTCGTGGGGGCCGATACCATGGGTCGGGATTTCGCCGGTGTACACCAGGCGCTCGCCTTCGAAACGGTACACCCCAAGCACGCCCCGTCCCGGGTCGCTGGTGTCATTCTCGGTGGCATACAGCCATTCGCCGCCTTTGTGCACCACGGCATGACCGTAGAAGTGTCGGTTCGGTTGCGAGGCCACCGTTTGCAGCAGGCGCCCGTCGCGCAAGTCGACCAGGTAGCTTTCGGTACCCGGGCGGCGGGCGACGAACAGGGCGATCGGCTGCTCGGGGTGGTGGATGATGGCATGGCAACGCTGGGCGACCTGGGTGCTGAACACCTGGGTGCCGTCCAGGCGGAAACCGACGGCATAGTGCTTGCCATCGCCATCGTCACGCGCCGAGAGCAGCAGGGGCTCGCTGCTTTTGTTGCGGAACAGGCTCCAGCCGCCCAGCGTCAGGGCGCTGAGCAATACGCTACCGAGTTTGAGGGCCTGGCGTCGCAGCATGATCAGTCACCGTCGTTGGCATTGAAGCCCAGCTGGATGTTCAGCGCCTTGGCCAGCTCGCCTTCGTGCAGGCGGTGGACGGCGTTGAGGCTGTCGTAGATCTGGTTGAGGGTTTGCTGGCCAGCGTCGTCGGCCAGCAGCTCGCCAAGGGTCTTCTGGTTATCGGCCAGCAGTTTGAGCGAGGCAGCGTAGGCGGCGTCGATCTTGTCTGCCAGCGCTTTCTGATCGCTGGGCAGCAAGCCGCGCAAGCCTTGGTTGTCGACCCCGACCCAGACGGTTTCGGCCGCCTTGAGGGTGGCTTCCAGGCTCTTCATCGAGTTGTGGCTGCGCCAGGCTTCAGCCTGCAGCGGTTGCGGGATGCCCTTGCTCTGGCGGCCCATTGGCGCACCCAGCTTCTTCTTCAGGGTATCCAGGGCGGTGACCTGGGAACGCAGCAGGTCGGCGATTGCCTCGTGGGAATCGGCGTAGCGCTGGTTAGGGAACTTGGTCATCTGCGAGAGCATGCCGTCGGTGCTGTTCCAGCTCTTGAGGATGTCTTCGGCGAGGGCCTTCTGGTGCTCACCGATGGCCACCAGCAGCGGGCAGTAGCGGGCTTTCTGCTCGGCAGTGGCGAGGTCCGGTTTGCTGTCGAACAGGATGTACTCGTAGGCGGACAGGCCGCGCACTACCACGCTGGCCTTGTCCAGGGCCGCGGCATCGACTGGCTTGTCACCGTTGACCAGTTGCTCGACCTGGCGACCGACCAGGTTCTTCTTGTCGGGCCAGAACTGCACCTGCCAGGCGCGGTTGCCTTCGGCCAGGGGGCCGACCAGCAGCGGTTGCAGCTCGGCCCAGGCTTTTTGCGCGTTGAGGAAGTCGGTGCGGGCCTTGTCCAGGTCTTCCTTGCCTTCGCAGTAGGCCAGAGCGCTGGCCGCCAGCATGCGGTCGGCTTCGACCCAGCGGCTGTAGGTGGGCAGGATCACCTGCTTGGCGATGGCGGCGGAGGTCACGGCTTGCGGGTCCTGCGGCGAGCAGGCGCCGAGGGCGAGTGCGGCGAGGCTGGTGAACAACAGTTTGGGTCGGAACATGCCCGGCTCCTTAGCGCGTTTTAAAGTGAGTTCAGGAACGCCAGCAACGCAGTGCGCTGCTCGGCATCGAAAGTGAGTACGAAGTTGCGTGCCGCCTCGGCTTCGCCCCCGTGCCAGAGCACGGCTTCAAGCAGGTTGCGGGCGCGGCCGTCGTGCAGGAACTGGCTGTGGCCGCTGACCGTTTCGCTCAGGCCGATGCCCCACAGTGGCGGGGTACGCCAGTCCTGGCCATTGGCGGCGAATTCGGTGCGCTCGTCAGCCAGCCCCGGGCCCATGTCATGCAGCAACAGGTCGCTGTAGGGGCGGATGACCTGGTTGGCCAGTTCCGGCTCGGCGGCATTGGCGGCGGTGGTGAATTGCGGGGTATGGCAACCCTGGCAGCCTGCCTGGTAGAACAGGTTCTTCCCAGCCAGTACGTGTGGCGAGCCCACGTCGCGGCGGGCCGGCACGCCCAGGTTGCGGGTGTAGAAGGTGACCAGGCGCAGGATGTTGTCGCTGACTTCCTTCTCACCATCGGCGCCATCGCCATTGGCCGCGGCCAGGCAGTCGGTTTGGGCCGGGGTGCAGTCGTCTTTGGGCTGCAGGGTACTGGTCAGGCCCATGTCGCCGGCAAAGGCGTGCACGTTCTGCTGGTTGACGTTGGGCTGGCCGGCTTTCCAGCCGAAGCGGCCGACCACGGTCTTGCCCTGAGCGTCGTCCCACACCCGGTTGGCCCGCCCGCGAATGCCGTCGCGGTTGCGGTCGTCCGGGTCTTCGTTGGCCAGCAGGTCGGCCTCAGGGATGGCTTCGAGCAGGCCCAGGCCGATCATCGGCGGCGCCACGCGTGCCGAAAACCGTGTGTCAGGGTGCATCACGCCATAGCCGAGCTGGGTGATCTGCAGGGCCGGCTTGCGCAGCTCGACCTGCTGGCCGTCCCTGAATGTGAGCGTTTCGCTGCTGTAGCTCACCCGTAGCTTGCCTTCCGGAGCGACCCCGGGGATGGCCATGTCCTGCAGTTGGGTGCCGTAGACCGGCTCCGGTACCACGCCGAGACGTTCGATCACCTTGGCCAGGTAGGGTTGGTCGGGGATCGACAGGCGGACCAGCATGCCTACTGCGTTGCTGTCGCCTGGCTCTGGCGGGTGGCCGCGGCCATCGCGCACGTGGCAGTTCTGGCAGGCGTTGGTGTTGAACAGCGGGCCAAGGCCGTCACGGGCGGTGGTGGTGGATGGGGCAATCACCCACGGGTTGCGGAAAAAGCTGTTGCCTACGGCGAAATCCAGACGGCGCTCGGGCGAGAGGTTGGCCGAGGGCAGGGAATAGGCGTTACGGTCGGCACGCTGCACGGTCGCCTTGCCAGCCGACAAGGCTTCGCCGGGCTCGGCCTGGGTGAAACGCGGGGCGTCATCACAGGCGGCGAGGGCGAAGGCCAGCAGCACGGGGGAAAGTCGAGACAGCGACAAGGACATCAAGGATCCTGGGCTTGAGCAAAAAACCGGCGTGCAAGCTTAGCAGGCCCAGGATCATTGAATAAGAGCAATTTGCGTTTGCTCGATGAAATCGTCGCCTTTCGAGGCACTCACGCCATGTAAAGCGTGAACTGTCGATTGACCAGGTTGATGATCAGGTTCTTGTTGCCGCCATTGCGATTGTCGCCGGGTACCTCGACAGCCTCTTCACTGGCATATTCCATGGTGCTGGCAGTGAGCTGTTTGATCGCGTCCTCGTGCGCGGGTTGCCAGTAATCCTGGTAGAGCCAGATGCTGGTACCGGCCGCCGGGCCGAGGATCAAGCGCAAGGCTTTGTGGTTTTCACTGGATTTACCGATCCACGGAACCGCCAGCGAGCCATTCCAGGCGTGCTGGGCGCCGATTGCCAGGCTATGGCTGCGGTTTTCACCGTCGATCACGGTCAAGGTGTAGGGCGTGTTGTTGGCGATGGAGCGCAAGTAGGTGACGCTGGCCATGTGAGGGTCCTTTTACGGTCGGTTGTCTGGGCGTGGCAACGGGCTGCTTGGGCTGCGGTAGACGTACGCTGCAAGCAGGGTGATCTCGTTGAAGGGCGGGTCGAGTTCGGCTGGGTCAAAGCGACCCAGTAGCTGAAGCCCTTGGGTAAAGGCAACGGCCTCGAACATCCTGCGGTCGGTTTCATTGGGGTCATACAGGTAGATCTTGCCGGGGCGGGCAACCACCCTGCACATCTCCAGGGCCACGTGGTAAGTGATGGGAGCACCCATCAGGGTCACATGGGGAATCGCGCGATCGTCCAGGGGGAAGTCGGGGGCGTCGTACTCGTAGACGAGAATCAGGTTGGGAATGTGCTCGCCCGTGAAGGGGCCGTTGGAAATCCGTTGGCCGGCTTTGTTCAGGTTGTAGGCGTCACGGAACCCAGTAACGAGGTCCTTCCCTTTCACCCGCTGGACGATTCGGCCTTCGCCCCAGACATCAAGAACCTGCAGCACTGTGCCTCCTGCTTGTTGATCCAATGAAGGTCAGCAGGATGACTATCGCGGCGCATGCCAGGCAGCGGGAATTGCAGCCCCTGCCGTGCAAACGAAAACGCCCGGCACAAGGCCGGGCGTTTGGGGTGAGGCGCGGTTACCGGATCAGAACTCGTGATCCGCAGTGTCCGGGTTCAGGTTGGCGATACCCAACTTGCCCGCCGCCTGCTCGATCGAACCGGTCTGCTTGACCAGGGCGGCGATGGCGTCACGTACGATCTGGTTGCCGGCAGCGTTGTCGGCGGCGATCAGTTGATCGTAGTGCTCGCCTTTGAGGGCGTGGTCGACCATCACCTGGATCTTGGCTTCGGTGGCTTCCAGGTCGGCCTTGAGGGTAGCGTCGGCCGCCGGGTCAACCTTGGCTACCAGCGACGACAGGCTCGGGCCGCTGACCTTGGTGCCGTCCGGACGGGTGTACTCGCCCAGGTAGACGTTGCGAATGCCCTTGGCGTCGTAGAAGTGCGAGTAGTGAGTGTTGTCACTGAAGCAGTCTTGCTCGTCTTCTGGCGAGTTGGCTTCCAGCGAAACCTTCATGCGCTCGCCCGCCAGTTCACCCAGCGACAGGCTGCCCATGCCGAACAGCATCTTGCGCAGGCCGTCGGTGACCGGCTCGGCTTCCAGCTTGGCGCGGTAGTTGTCGGCGACGTTCGGCGCCCAGTTGCCGACCATTTCTTCGAGGTCGGTGACCAGCAGCTGGGTGACTGCTTTCAGGTAGGCACGACGGCGGTCGTTGTGGCCACCCGTGGCGC
Source organism: Pseudomonas sp. BN607 (assembly GCF_029871175.1). Taxonomy (NCBI): domain Bacteria; kingdom Pseudomonadati; phylum Pseudomonadota; class Gammaproteobacteria; order Pseudomonadales; family Pseudomonadaceae; genus Pseudomonas; species Pseudomonas sp. BN607. Next base: position 237,059 of record NZ_SSOE01000056.1, on the reverse strand, counting down.
CCTGGCCTTCGAGGTAGTCGGAAACCGGACGGGCGCCAGCGCCTGGGCCGGTGCCGTTGAGGTCCTGGCCCCAGAGCAGGAATTCGATGGCGTGGTAGCCAGTGGCTACGTTGGCTTCGGAACCTGCCAGTTCGTTCAGGCTGGCCAGCTTCTCAGGGGTGATGTCCTTGACGTCGACTTTCTCTTCGCCAACCTGGATCTCGGTGTTGGCGATGATGTTGGCGCTGCCGGCCGGGTTGCCCAGGGCATGCTCGTAGCTCTTGTCTACGTAGTCGATCAGGCCTTCGTCCAGCGGCCACGCGTTCACCTGGCCTTCCCAGTCATCGATGATGGTGTTGCCGAAGCGGAAGGCTTCGCTCTGCAGGTAAGGAACGCGTGCGGCGAACCAGGCTTCCTTGGCGGCCTTCAGGGTTTCATCGCTGGGCTTGGCGAGGAACGCGTCGACAGCGGTCTGCAGGGTTTTGGCGGTGCTCAGCGAGTCGCTGTATACGGCGTAGACCATTTCGGCGTAATGCTTGACCACGGCTTTGCCGGCGGCTTCGTCGACAGCCCCGGGTGCCGCAGCGGTGGTGCTGGCGGCAGCAGCAGGAGCCTGGGCTTGCGGAGCGGCAGCCTTGTCATCTTTTTCGCCGCAACCGGCGAGGGCGATGGCGATGGCCAGCAGACTGGCGGAGGCCAGGGGCATTCGAATCATTATTGGTTTTCCTGCGTCGTGTGGTTGGACAGTGCGCCGAGGCACGCGAAACCGCAACATCATGCGAAAGATTTGCATTTGCTGTAAAGGGGCTGACGTGCAATTCATTCAAATGCCGGCTACAGGCTGTAACCGCGCAGGTGGGCCTAGAGCATCGAAACCTGGTTACGCTGTGCTTGCTTGAGGAAGTGGCTCAGCTCCCGCGCCGGCAGCGGCTTGCTGTAGTGGTAGCCCTGGCCCTCGTGGCAGCCTTGGGCAATGATGTAGGTTTCCTGCTCGGCGGTTTCCACGCCCTCGGCGATTACCTGCATGCCCAGGCTCTTGCCCAGCTGGATGATGGCGCGAACGATGGTGGCGTCGTCATCGTCGTCGAGCAGGTCCTGGACGAAGCTCTTGTCGATCTTGATCTTGTCCAGCGGGAGTGACTTCAGGTAGCTGAGCGACGAGTAGCCGGTGCCGAAGTCGTCGATGGCTATCAGCGCCCCGGAGCGGCGAAGGCTCAGCAGGTGCTGGGCGGCGGTGCTGATGTCTTCCATCAGGCCGGTTTCGGTGACTTCCAGCTCCAGGCTGCGCGGCGGCAGGCGGTAGGCCTGCAGCAGGTTGTTGACCACCCGCGGCAGCTCGCTGTGGTGCAGCTGCACGGTGGACAGGTTGACCGCCATGCGCAGGTCGCTGAAACCCAGGTCGTGCCATTCGCGCAACTGCCGGCAGGCCTGGTCGAGCACCCATTCGCCGATGCTGATGATGCTGCCGTTCTGTTCGGCCAACGGGATGAACTGGTCGGGCGGCACCATGCCCAGCTCCGGGTGCTGCCAGCGCAGCAGCGCCTCGACACCCACCACGCGGTGGTCGCGGTAGCTGATCTGCGGCTGGTACACCAGGTACAGCTGATTGCGCGGCAGCGCTTCGCGCAAGTCTTTTTCCAGCTCGCGGCGGCGGCGCATCTCGCTGTCGACGCTGGCGATGTAGAACTGGTAGCGGTTGCGCGAACGGGCCTTGGCCAGGGTCATGGTCTGTTCGGCTTTCTGCAGCAGCTTCTCGGTACTGTCGCCGTCTTCGGGGAACAGGGTGATGCCGATGGTGGCGCGCAGGCGGATTTGCTGGTGGTCGAGGTCGAACGGTACTTCAAGGTCATCCAGAATGCTTTGCGCCAGTTCGGCGGCCTCGTAAGGCTGCTCGATATTGGCCTGCACCAGGGCAAACTGGTCGCCGCCCAGCCGTGCCAAGGCGCCCAGGCGGCCGCTGTGGGCACGCAGGCGGTCGGCCAAGGCCAGCAGCAGCTGATCACCGACCTGGTAGCTGAACTGCTCGTTGATGCCCTTGAAATCGTCAAGGCCCACGCACAGTACAGCCACGCGGTGCTGCAGGCGGCCGCCGTCGACGAGGATCTTGTCCAGTTGCTGCTGCAATTGCTGGCGGTTGGGCAAGCCGGTGAGGAAGTCGTACTGGGCCATGCGTTGCAGGCTGTTTTCTGCTTCATGGCGCAGGTGGGTGTTGCGCTCGATCGAAGCCAGCAGCTGGTTGGCGGTGTTCACCCACAGGCCCAGTTCGTTTTTTTCGTGGCCCTTGAGCAGCGGCAACTGGTGCTGGCTGGGGCGGTCGGGGTTGATCTGGGTGAGGTGCTCGATGATCTTCGACAGCGGCTTGGTCAGCAGCCAGTGGTAGACCAGGTACAGCACCAGGCCCATGGCCAAGGCCCGCAACACACCGGAGATGAAGATGATCACCGCGTTGATCAGGAAGCCTTCGCCGTAGGACGACGTGTCGAGGGTGATGCTGAGGTCGCCGTAGTACTCGCTGTAGGGGCCACGGCCGACCAGTTGCGTGGTGTAGGTGCGTTCCTGGCCAAGGATCAGGTCGGTCAGCCAGCGCATCGACGTGTCCCGCAGCGGGCGCGACTTTTCAGCCAGCATGGTTTCGTTGGGGTGACCGATGGACGCCATGCGCACTGATTCGTCCTGGAACAGGCCTTCCATCACCTGCATGCCCATTTCGCGGTCGAGGCTGTACACCGCCTGAGTGGATGGGTCGCGGAACATGTCGAGAATGCGCTGGGCATCGTTGTTCACGGCCTGGCGGGTCTTGTAGGTGTCGTAGACGATTTGCGCACAGCTGAGCACGACGCCGACCGCCAACGCCGACAACAGCACGACCCTGAGCAACTTGACCGACAAGCTGTTCCGCAATTCCAGCTTCAATGGGGTTTCCTTAATCCATGCGCATGGCATCATTTTGCCATCAACGATGACGATACACTACCGCCCGACCATGAGCAGTGTATCGGTTGCCTGACCCCGCAACTTGAATGCGCTGTATCAATCTTCCAGAGGTTTGATGTTAGCGCGCTATGCGGGCTGAGCAAGCAAAACCGTGCCTGCCCATGGCGGGTAACCCTGCGCCCATGGATACGGCGCTGCTTGTGGCCCTGCTGCATCCCTGTGGCAGCGCGCAGGCACAAAAAACCCGGCACGAGGCCGGGTTTTTTGGATCAAGGCTGGATGACTCAGGCCTTGAAGGTCTTGCCTTCGAACTGCTCGGCAACGAAGGCCCAGTTGACCAGGTTCCAGAACGCCTCGACGTACTTCGGACGCAGGTTGCGGTAGTCGATGTAGTAGGCGTGTTCCCAGACGTCGCAGGTCAGCAGCGGGGTGTCGCCGCTGGTCAGTGGGCAGCCGGCGCCGATGGTGCTGGCCAGGGCCAGGGAACCGTCAGCTTTCTTCACCAGCCAGCCCCAGCCGGAACCGAAGGTGCCAACCGAAGTCTTGGTGAACTCTTCCTTGAACTTGTCGAAGGAACCGAACGCGGCGTTGATGGCGTCAGCCAGTGCACCGGTAGGCTGGCCGCCGCCGTTTGGCGACAGGCAGTTCCAGTAGAAGGTGTGGTTCCAGACTTGAGCGGCGTTGTTGAAGATGCCGCCCGAAGAGGCCTTGACGATTTCTTCGAGGGTCTTGCCTTCGAATTCGGTGCCTGGGACCAGGTTGTTCAGGTTCACGACATAGGTGTTGTGGTGCTTGTCGTGGTGATACTCCAGGGTTTCCTTGGAGATGTGCGGCTGCAGGGCATCGTGGGCGTACGGCAGCGGCGGCAATTCAAAAGCCATGGTGGATCTCCTGATTCAGGTCTGTTTGCGGTTTGCGCAAGGCCGATCACGGGCGGCCCGATAAGCGTCGGCGAGTTTGTACTCTTTGCGACGCAAGGGCTGGATCATAGCACCGGGCCCGGCGCATAACCACGCAACAAACATAGGGAATAGAGGTTCCGGAGCGGTTCGGCTGTGCCGACCGGTGGTGTTTGCCTTAACACTTGTAGCGCCTGTGAAACCGCGCGCCGCCAGTGCGGCGCTTCGCGGCACAAGGCCGCTCCCACAAGGTGGACCGCGTCAGATTCCAGACATTGAGCAAGACAGTTGCTCCAACCATGATCGCGCCAGCTTTCAGGTTTTGATCAAGCCAGTTGTTTCGCCAGGTACTGCATCAGCCTCAAGCCTGTGGGGTGCCTGTGGGAGCGGGCTTGCCCCGCGAAGCGCCGCGCTCGATCTCCCAGGCGATAAACATGCCATGCCGAACCCAGGTCAGTTGAATATCAACTGCGCCGCGACCGCGAACATCATCACCGCCACCATCAGGTCGAGCATGCGCCAGGTCGCCGGCCGTGCCAGCCAAGGTGCAAGCCAGGCTGCGCCAATCGCCAGGGTCGAGAACCACAGCAGGGAGGCACTGGCCGCTCCCGCCACGTAGGCCCCGGGCTCAGTCTGCTGGGCGCCAAGCGAGCCGATCAGCAGCACCGTGTCGAGGTACACGTGGGGGTTCAGCAGGGTCACTGCCAAGGCACTCAGCAGCACCGCACGCCGCGAACGTGTGCCTTGGCCCTGCTGATGTTGCAGGCTTTGTTTGGAACAGGCGCTGCGCAGGGCTTTGGCGCCGTACCAGATCAGGAACACCGCGCCGCCCCAACGAGCCACGGCCAGCAAGGTGGGGTTGTGGGCCAGCACGGTGGCAAGGCCGAACACGCCGGCGGCCACCAGGATGGCGTCACAGACGATACACAGTGCCGCCACTGGTAGGTGATGTTCGCGGCGCAGGCTCTGGGCCAGAACGAAGGCGTTCTGCGCGCCGATGGCCATGATCAGGCCAAAAGCCACCAGCATGCCGTTGAGATAGCTTTGCCACATGGCCGAAGTCTCCAAAAAGCGCATAAAAGATGCTGGCTATTGTGCGGTTATGGGTTGTATAAGAAAAACCAATAAAGCTGATCAGGCATTAGGAAAATCGATGTTCGACTACAAGCTGCTGGCCGCCCTCGCCGCGGTGATCGAACAGGGTGGTTTTGAACGTGCTGCGCAGGTACTGGGCTTGTCGCAATCGGCCATTTCCCAGCGCATCAAGCTGCTTGAAGCACGCGTAGGCCAGCCGGTGCTGGTGCGTGCTACGCCGCCCAGCCCGACCGATGTCGGCCGCCAGTTGCTGAACCACGTGCAGCAGGTACGCTTGCTGGAGCGCGACCTGCAGCGCCAGGTGCCGGCCCTTGATGAGGAAGGCATGCCGGAGCGCCTGCGCATCGCCCTCAATGCCGACAGCCTGGCCACCTGGTGGGCCGGTGCGGTGGGCGACTTCTGCGCGCAGCAGAACGTGCTCACCGACCTGGTGGTAGAAGATCAGGAAGTCGGCTTGAAGCGCATGCGCGCTGGCGAAGTGGCGGCTTGCCTGTGTGGCAGCGAACGGCCGGTGGCCGGGGCACGCAGCCTGCCATTGGGCGCGATGCGCTACCGGGCGCTGGCCAGCCCCGGGTTCATGGCACGGCATTTTTCCGAAGGCTTCGTCGCCAGCCGCTTGGCTCGTACGCCAGCGATCGTGTACGGGCCTGACGACTTCCTGCAGCACCGCTACCTGGCCTCGTTGGGTATCGAGGACGGTTTCCTGCATCACCTGTGCCCGTCCTCGGAAGGTTTCCTGCGCATGACCGAGGCCGGGCTGGGCTGGGGCCTGGTACCCGAACTGCAGGCTCGCGAGCAACTGGCCGGCGGCCAGTTGGTGGAAATCTGCAGCGATACCCCCATCGATGTGCCGCTGTACTGGCATCATTGGCGCAATGGCGGGCAACTGCTCGCGCAACTGACCGACCACCTGCGGCATCGCGCACGGCAATGGTTGGTGCCCTTGTAGCTGCGGCTGGCGTCAGTTGCATCTGAAATCTGGCAAGACGGAGTGATACATGCGAATTCTGGTCACCGGCGCGAGTGGCTTCATTGGTGGACGCTTTGCGCGCTTCGCCCTGGAGCAGGGCCTGGACGTGCGGGTCAGCGGCCGTCGTGCCGAAGGGGTCGAGCACCTGGTCAAGCGCGGCGCCCAGTTCATTCCCGGCGACCTGGGCGACGCCGAACTGGCCCGGCGCCTGTGCCAGGGCGTCGAGGCGGTGGTGCATTGTGCTGGCGCAGTCGGTAACTGGGGGCGCTACCAGGACTTCTATCAGGGCAATGTGGTGGTCACCGAGAACGTGGTCGAGGGTTGCCTTAAAGAGCACGTGCGGCGCCTGGTGCACCTGTCGTCGCCGTCGATCTACTTCAATGGCCGCTCGCGCCTGGATATCCGCGAAGACCAGGTACCGCGTCGCTTCCATGACCACTACGGGCAAACCAAGCACCTGGCCGAGCAGAAGGTGTTCGGCGCCCAGGAGTTTGGCCTTGAAGTGCTGGCCCTGCGCCCGCGCTTCGTTACCGGTGCCGGCGATGCCAGCATTTTTCCGCGGCTGATGCAGATGCAGCGCAAAGGCCGGGTGGCGATCATTGGCAATGGCTTGAACAAGGTCGATTTCACCAGCGTGCACAACCTCAACGACGCGCTGCTCAGTGCGCTGTTCGCCGAAGACCGGGCGTTGGGCCAGGCCTACAACATCAGCAACGGCCAGCCGCTGCCCTTGTGGGACGTGGTCAACTACGTGATGCGCCAGATGCAGCTGCCCCAGGTTACCCGCTACCGTCCATACGGCCTGGCCTACAGCCTGGCGGCGCTGAACGAAGCGGCCTGCATGCTTTGGCCGGGGCGCCCGCAACCGACCTTGTCGCGTCTGGGCATGCAGGTGATGAGCCGGGATTTCACCCTGGATATCAGCCGCGCCCGGCAGTACCTGGACTACCAGCCCAAGGTCAGCCTGTGGACTGCGCTGGATGAATTCTGTGGCTGGTGGAAGCACCTGCCGCAAGGGCACTGATCGTGCCAGCCCGACAATGGTCATCAATGCGCCGCGCTGGCGGTTTATACTCGTGCCTCTTTGCGACTACCGCGGTTGAATGTATCCATGCGTAACCATGCTCACGATGACTACGACGACGTGCCCACCTTGCGGGCGGGCACCGTTGATGATGACGAACTGATGCCAGCGCACGTGGTGCGCAGCCGCCAGAAAGCCGCCCGTGGCGCCAGCACGGCACCACTGTGGGCATTGCTCGTGGCTTCGTTCATTGCCTTGGCTGGGCTGGGCTGGTGGAGCTTCCAGCAGATCTCGCTGATGGAGCAGCAACTGGTGGCGACCCAGGAAAGCTTTGCCCGTATCAGTGAAGAAGCAGCCGGGCGCCTGCAGGCGATCAGTGGCAAGGTGGCGGCCAGCGAGTCTGGTGCGACTACCAGCAGCGAGGCCCTGAAGTTGCAGCTGCGCGAGTTGCAGAAGGGTGTGGCCGGGCAGACCGGCGACCTGGGCAAGCGCCTGGAGCAGGTGCTGGCCGATACCCGCGAACAGCAGAAAGCCGTGACCGAGCTGCAAAGCCAGTTGCAGGCGCAGTTGAAACTGGTGAATGGTGAACTGGCTGCGTTGCGCTCGGGGCAGGTCGATGGTGGCAAGCTGGACGGCCAGTTCAAGGCTCTGAATGAACAGGTTGCCGCACTGAAGGCTGCGCAGGTGGATGGCGGCAAGCTGGACGGCCAGCTCAAGAGCCTGGGCAGCGAAGTGGCAGCGCTGAAGAAGCAGGGTAACCCGAGTGCGGCTATCCAGAGCCTGGAGCAGGACATGGTCGTGCTCAAGAGCCAGATCGACAACCGCCCGGCTGCTTCGTCGGCGGGTGGCGCCTCGGTGCAGGAGTTCGATGCGTTCCGGGCGCAGATGACCCGGAACCTGAATACCTTGCAGAGCCAGATCCAGAACCTGCAGCAGCAGATCAGTGCCCGGCCGTGACATCACCTGAGCTTCATTCGCGGGCACGCCCGCGAATGGCCCTCGATCACAACCGCGGGTAATCGATGTAACCCACCGGCCCCCTGCCATAGAAGGTTTCGGGATGTGCCTCGTTCAACGGCGCATCCGCCGCCAGCCGCGCCGGCAGGTCGGGGTTGGCGATGAACGGCACGCCAAACGCCACCGCATCGGCTTTGCCACTGGCCAGGGCCGCATTGGCACTGGCCTTGTCGAAGCGCTCGTTGACGATGTACGGGCCGCCAAACGCTTCTTTGATCAGCGGGCCAATGCTGTCGTCAGCTTCCCGCTCGCGCGAGCAGATGAAGGCGATGCCACGCTTGCCCAGTTCGCGGGCGACATACGTGAAGGTTTCGGCGCGGTCGGCATCGCCCATGTCGTGGGCATCGGCGCGCGGCGCCAGGTGCACGCCTACGCGGTTGGCGCCCCACACTTCGATGGCCGCATCGGTCACTTCCAGCAGCAGGCGCGCACGGTTTTCCAGCGAGCCGCCATAACGGTCGGTGCGCTGGTTGGTGCTGCTTTGCAGGAACTGGTCGAGCAGGTAACCGTTCGCGCCATGGATCTCCACGCCATCGAAGCCAGCAGCCTTGGCATTCTCGGCACCACTGCGGTAAGCCTCGACGATGTCGAGGATTTCTTCGGTTTCCAAAGCACGCGGGGTGGGGTAGTCGCTCAGTGGGCGCACCAGGCTCACGTGGCCCTTGGCCTGGATCGCACTGGGGGCCACTGGCAGCTCACCGTTGAGGTAGCTGGGGTGGGAAATGCGGCCAACGTGCCACAGCTGGAGGAAGATGCGCCCGCCAGCGGCGTGTACGGCCCTGGTCACGTTGTTCCAGCCACGCACTTGCTCATCGTTCCAGATGCCGGGGGTGTCCGGGTAGCCGACGCCCATGGCGCTGACCGAAGTCGCCTCGCTGAGGATCAGCCCGGCACTGGCGCGTTGAACGTAGTACTCGGCCATCAGCGCATTGGGCACGCGGCCTTCGTCGGCGCGGCAGCGGGTGAGCGGGGCCATGATGATGCGGTTGGGCAATTGCAGGTCGCCCAGGGTGATCGGATCGAAAAGCGTGGTCATATCGGTTACCTGCTGGTCAAAGCGCTTGGCGCAGTTGTTCGAGGAACGCCTGGATGGTGGCTTCGTCGCGTTTGAAGAAGTGCCATTGGCCAATCTTCTGGCTGTTGATCAGCCCGGCGCGTTGCAAGGTGGCCAGGTGGGCAGAAACGGTCGACTGCGACAGGCCGCAGCGCTGGTCGATCTGCCCGGCACACACACCGTTTTCGGTGCTGTGGTACTGGTCGGGGAACTGGTTTGCCGGGTCTTTCAGCCAGCTGAGGATTTCTCGCCTGACCGGATGGGCCAGCGCTTTTATGATTTCGTCGAGATCGAGTGGCATGGGGTTGGCTCGTTGTAGCGGTATATCGCGATAGGACGAAATATAAATCGTAGAATTCCGATATACAAATATGAAGAGGTTCTGAGCTGAGTACGAATCGCTATATCGCGTTACAACGATATAGACAGGGGCGATGCTAGAATGCCCACATGAACTACCTCGCACATTTGCACCTGGGCGGCCCGGCGCCGCAACAACTGCTGGGCAGCCTGTATGGTGACTTCGTCAAAGGTTCGCTGGCTGGGCGTTTTCCGCCTGCGCTGGAGGCGGCCATTCGGCTGCACCGGCATATCGATAGCTACACCGACCAACACCCTTTGGTACTGGCGGCGCTGGCGCGTTTTCCGCGCGAGCGGCGGCGGTTTGCCGGGATCGTGCTGGATGTGTTCTTCGATCATTGCCTGGCGCGGCACTGGGGCGACTATGCCGAGCAGCCGCTGGATCAGTTCACCGGGGATTTTTATCGGGTGCTGCTGGCGGAGCCGGATTTGCCGGGGCGGCTGGCGCGGATTGCGCCCTTCATGGCAGCGGATGACTGGTTAGGGGCGTATGGCGAGTTCGCCACGCTGGAGCAGGTGTTCAACGGCATTGCCCGAAGGTTGTCGCGGCCCGAGGGGATGGCTGGGGTCATGACTGAGCTGGAACGGCTGTATGAGCCGCTGATGGCGGATTTCCGCGAGTTTTACCCGCAGTTGCAGGCGTTTGCGGCGGCACGGCGGGTGTCTGGCCGTTAGTTTTGTATTGCCCTTTTTCGCGGGCTTGCCGCAAAGGGATCGCATCAGGGCTGACAGGTTCTGGTCATAAGGTATGCAGCGCCTGTGAGATCGAGCGCCGCGCGGGCGGCGCTCGATTTCACAGGCGCTGAAGATGCCATGGCGAACACCTGACAACCCCAAGCCTGCACGGACAGTGCAAAAAGCTCAGGCAGCTCGAGCCTGCCGCCGTGGGGCAAACTCGACGTCGTCCTCCCCGAACAGCGCCCGGTGGATCGCCTGCTGCGCCTGCACCGCCAGCGCCGCGCGCTCCTTGCCCACGCTGCCAATCGGCGCCAGCAGGTGAATGCACACCTCGCCGCGGGGCTGGGCAAACAGGCGCAGCAGGTGTGACACCAGATCGTCATCACCGATGAACGGCGCAACCGGGTCGATCTGGCCGTCACGCAAATACTGGATAGCCACCGGCTGCACCGCCACGCCACGGTCGATGGCGCCTGCCAGCAGGCGACCATGGAAGGTACGCAGGGTGCGACCGCTGGTGGTGGTGCCTTCGGGGAAGATCAGCAACGGGCGGGCCAGGCCCAATTGCCCGGCAATTTGCTCGCGCAAGCGCTGGCTGTCACCACCACCACGGCGAATGAACAGGGTGCCGGCCTTTTCCGCCAGCCAGCCGGCCACTGGCCAATGGCGCACTTCGGCCTTGGACAGGAACGACAGCGGCAGCAGCATGCCCAGCAGCGGAATGTCGGTCCAGGAAACATGGTTGCTGACCCACAGCATAGGGCGCTGAGGCAGCTCGCCGACTACCCGCACATCGAAGGGCAGGGCCGCGACCAGGTGTTTCATGAACAGGCAGCTCCAGCGCTGGCGTCGCTCGATCGACGTCTTGATGCCCAGCCGCTCGCCCACGGCGATAACGCTGGCCATCAGCATGCCTAGCAGCAATACCAGCATCAGTCTGCAGAGGCGGGCCAGTACCCGCAGCTTGGCCATCAGACCGCGGCCTTGAAGTGGCGGGCGTAGCGTGGGCACAGCTCGTCGCGCTTGAGCAGAATGAATACGTCGGCCACCTGGAAGTCCTCGTCCCAGCACGGTTCGCCGCAAATCTTGGCGCCCATGCGCATGTAGGCCTTGAGCAGCGGTGGCATTTCGGCGATGACGTTACTGGGCAGCGGGAGGCTCGGCAGCGGCTTCTTCGGCTCGGCTCGCAGGTGTTCGGTGCACAGGTAGCGCTCGCGAAGGCGCTGCATCACGGCATGGGCCTGCACGCCACCGTCCTGCATGGGGATGCTGGCGCAACCCATCAGGTAGCTGTAGCGGCCTTCGTTGAGGACCTCGGCCAGTTCGCCCCAGAGCACGGCGATGGTGCCGCCGTTGCGGTAGTCGGGGGCCACGCAGGTGCGGCCCAGTTCAAGGATCGGTCCTTGCAGTTGCACCAGGCCGTGCAGGCTGAATTCTTCTTCGCTGTAGAAGCGGCCGAGGCTGCTGGCCGCTTGGTGGTCGAGCAGGCGGGTGGTGGCAACCAGCTTGCCGGTACTCAGGTCGCGTACACCGATATGGCGGCAGTGCACGTCGTAGTCGTCCATGTCCAGGCCATGTTCGGCACCTTTGAGCTTGGCCTTGAATTCTGCGCTGAACACTTTGTAGCGCAGGGCCTGGGCCTCTTGCAGCGCCGCGGCGCCAACCAGGCGTTCGGCTTGCAGACGGCGTTCGGTGCTGTTGTCGCCAGCGTGAGCGATCCGAGTCATTACGAGTCTCCATAAGCCAGCCATGAAGGGTTGCGGCCGGTCGGCTTTGTTGTGCAAAGTCAGCCTAGGTAGACGCGGTGTCACCCCTGTGAACCTTTGGTGATGCTTGCGTGACACCCCCTGAGCCTTCATCGAAAGCCCCCGGCAAGGAGCTGTTTCATGGCCTGGTTGCAACGACTCAACGACCCGCTACGCCAAGCGCTGGCGGGCACCCTGGGCGAAACCTATGCCGCGCTTCTAGAGCGCCTTGGCCCGGTTGCGCCGCTCGAACTGGCGGTACTGGGCGGGCGCGCGATGCCCACCCCGGGCCTGGCCTTCCTGGTGGGTTACCAGGCGGCCTTGCGCGTGCTGTGGCCCAGTGCGCCGCCCAGCCTTGGCGCGTTGTGTGCCACGGAGCGGCGCAGCGTGCGGCCGGCCGACATGCACACGCGGCTGGACGGTTTGCGGCTGACGGGTAGCAAGGATTTCGTCACCGCTGGGCTTGAGGCAGAGTGGCTGCTGGTGGCGGCGCGCAGCGAGCCGGCAGGTGCGGCGCCGCGCTTGAAACTTGCAGTGGTTTACCCCGGCGAGCCGGGGGTGACGCTGGAGCCGCTGCCGACCTTGCCGCTGATGCCGGAAGTGGGCCACGGCCGGCTGCTGCTGGAACAGGCCGCGTGCGAGCTGCTGGCCGGTGACGGTTGGGATGCCTACGTTAAACCGTTCCGCTCGCTGGAGGATTTGTATGTACTTACGGCGTTGACGGCCTGGCTGTACGGCGTGGGGCAGGCATGTGGCTGGCCACAGGGGTTGCGCCTGCAACTGCTGGGGCTGTTGGCCGGGTGTGCCGAGGGTAGCCGGCAGTGTGCCGACAGCCCGGGTTGCCATTTGTTGCTGGGCGGGTTGTTTGCGCAGTTTCAGGCGCTGCGAGGGGAGATCGACGCAGCGTTGGCGGCGGGGCCGGCACATTGGGCCGAGCTTTGGCAGCGTGACCAGGGGGTGATGGCGCTGGCCATGGCGGCGCGAGAGAAGCGGCTGAGCAAGGCTTGGGCTGCTGCGGGATTGTCATGAATGCCTGATAGTTTGCTGTGATTCGATGAACCCCGGGGTCGCAAAGCGGCCCCAAAGAAGGCGAACACGATGAAGGCACTCCTGCTGACACTGGCGCTGGTTACGGGGTGCGCCTGGGCAGAAGATTGGCCCCAGCCGGACTGGCTGATCGACCCTGCCAGCCTCGACTTTCAAGCCGTTGACGCCTACGCGTTCCCCGCAACTTCCGTGCCTGAGCGCAAAGGCATCCGTACCGACGCCCTGTTGATCATCCGCGACGGCCGTATTCTCCACGAACGCTACAGCGCCCCCAGCAGCGCTGCCACCGCGCACCTCACCTGGTCGATCAGCAAGAGCGTGTTGGCCACGCTGCTGGGCGTGGCTCAGGGCCAGGGCCGGTTCCAGCTGCAAGACCCGGTCAGCCGCTTCTACCCGGCCATGCGCACCCACCCGGACATACGCATGGTCGACCTGCTGCACTGGGCCAGTGGCTTGAGTTGGCAGGAAGACTACGAGTATGCCCCGCTCAAGTCTTCGGTGGTGGCCATGCTGTATACCCGCGGCCGCGAGGACATGGCCGCCTACACCGCTGCGCGGGGTACGGCGGCCAGCCCCGGTCAGCGCTTCCTCTATTCCAGCGGCGACAGCAACCTGCTGGCCGCCGCACTGCGCGGCATGCTCGACGCCGGGCAGTATGCTGACTACCCCTGGCAGGCGTTGTTCCACCCACTGGGTATCGACAGTGCCGTGTGGGAGCGTGACCGGGCAGGCACCTATGTCGGTTCTTCCTACCTGTACCTCACCGCCCGCGACCTGGCGCGCATTGGCTTGCTGATGCAGCGCGACGGGCGCTGGCAGGGCCAACAACTGTTGCCCCGGGCTTGGGTGGCCTTCAACCGTACAGCCTTTGCCCAGGCCGAAGCGCTGCCCGGCGAGGCCAACCCCGGCGGCCACTGGTGGCTCAACCAACCGCTGACCGGCGCCGATCGGCCTTGGCCGAGTGCGCCCGCCGATACCTTCGCCGCCCTGGGTCATTGGGGCCAGGCGCTATATGTGCTGCCTTCGCAGAAGCTGGTTATCGTGCGTTACGGCGATGACCGTGACGGCAGCTACCGTCATGACGAACTGCTGAAGCGGGTGTTGGCGGCGTTACCCAAGGAGGGTGCATGAGGCGTGCGCTGTTGCTGGCCATGCTCGCCTTGCTCGGCTGGGCGTGGCTGGAGCGCCAGGCGCTGGCAGACTTCCCGGGCATTCTCTCGGCTTACTCGGCCAAGGAGTACTGCTCGTGCCGCTTCGTCATGGGCTTCGACGAGGCGTACTGCCGGGGCTACGTGAAGCAATGGCTGCCGTTGCGCCGGCTGGAGGAAAACAGCCTGCAGCGTCTGGTTACCGCCGAGGGCCTTGGCCAGCGCAACCAGGCTGCCTGGCAAGGCCCTCGCGAGGGCTGCCGCTTGCTGCCGTGAAGGTGGGCGGGTAAGGTTGGCGGCTTGGTTTCACGAGATCAGTCATGTTCAAGTTGCCCCGCCTGCTACCCGCCCTGTTGCTGGCTTTGTGCCTGCCCGCCCATGCCAACTGGCATCTTGATGGCGAGTCTTCGCGCCTGTCGTTCGTGACCGGCAAGAACGGTGATACCGCCGAAGTCCATCGTTTTCTGGTGTTGCACGGCAGTGTCGATCGCAAGGGCACGGCCGGGCTGCGGATCGAGATGGATTCGGTCAGCAGTGGTATTCCGCTGCGCGATGAGCAGATGCGCGACAGCCTGTTCGAGGTCGAGCGTTTTGCCGAGGCGACCGTGCGGGCGCACATCGACCTGCGGCCGATCAACGACCTGGCCGACGGCGCGCAGATCGAGTTGCGCCTGCCGTTGACAGTTACCCTGCATGGCCAATCGCACAGCTACAATGCGCTGTTGCTGGCCACCCGTCTGGATGCGCGGCGGTTCCAGGTGGTGACACTTGAGCCACTGGTGCTGCGTGCCGAGGATTTCGGCCTGCTGCCGGGGCTGGAAAGCCTGCGTAAATTCGCCAAGCTCAAATCCATCAACCCGTCGGTACCGGTCAATGCGGTGCTGATCTTCACCGCTCGCTGACATGCCGGGGCCGGTCTTCCCCTGGCGGGATGGCAACCAGTTCGAACTGCTGATCGACGGACCCGAGTTCTTTCCGCGGATGCTCACGGCGATTGTGCGCGCCGAGTTCCAGGTCGATCTGGAGCTGTACCTGGTAGAGGCTGGCGCCTGTGCCGATGCAGTGGTCGAGGCGCTGGAGCAGGCCGCCCGGCGTGGCGTGCGGGTACGCTGCCTGTTCGATGACTATGGTTCGCTGGCGTTCAACAGCAAATTGCGCCAGCGCCTGCTGGACGCGGGCGTGTACCTGCGCTGGTACAACCGCCTGCGCTGGAAGCGCGGGTTGCGCAACCTGTACCGCGATCACCGCAAGTTGTTGCTGGTGGATGAGCGCTGGGCCGTGGTGGGCGGGACAGGGGTTACCGACGAGTTCTGGACGCCGGGTGAGCCGAGCAGCGACTGGCACGAGGTCATGGTGCAGATGCAAGGCCCGGTGGTGACTGACTGGCAACTGCTGTTCGACCGCCAGTGGCAGGCAAACAACCGCCGCACCGCCTGGCGCCCGGCCGAGGGCTTTGGCTTGCCGCGCCTGCCCAAGGTACCGGCGCAGGGGCAGGGCATGGGCCGGGTAGCCTATGCCGACGCCCGTCAGCATCAGGACATCCTGCATGCGCTGGTACGGGCGCTGAACAGTGGCAAGCAGCGGGTTTGGCTGGCAACGCCATACTTCTTGCCCACCTGGAGCGTACGCCGCTCGTTACGCCGTGCGGCCAGCAAAGGGCTTGACGTGCGGTTGTTGCTGACCGGCCCACGCACCGACCACCCTTCGGTGCGGTATGCCGGGCACCGTTACTATCCGCGCCTGCTGCGCGCCGGGGTGCGGATATTCGAATACCAGCCGTGCTTCCTGCACCTGAAAATGGCGGTGGTGGACGACTGGGTGAGTGTGGGGTCGTGCAACTTCGACCACTGGAACCTGCGCTTCAATCTTGAGGCCAACATCGAGGCACTGGACCCGCCTTTGACGGCCGCCGTGGTCGCCAGCTTCGAGCGCGACTTTGCCCTGAGCGAGGAAATCGACCTGGCTCACTGGCATGCCCGGCCGTTGTGGCGGCGGGTGAAGCAGCGGGTGTGGGGCTGGCTCGATCGCCTGGTGGTGAACTTGCTCGACCGTCGCGACTGAGAGCGGCTATCGTGCAGTGACTGTCCCAAGGCAATCGAAGGAGTGGGTGCGATGACGGCTAAGAAGATTTTGATGCTGGTTGGCGATTACGTCGAGGATTACGAAGCGATGGTGCCCTTCCAGGCGCTGAGCATGGTCGGCCACACGGTGCATGCAGTGTGCCCTGAGAAGCTGGCGGGGCAGACCGTGCGCACCGCGATTCACGATTTCGAGGGTGAGCAGACCTACAGCGAAAAGCCTGGGCACAACTTTGCCCTGAACTATGACTTTGTGCGGGTGCGGCCCGAGGGTTACGACGCACTGCTGATCCCGGGTGGCCGCGCGCCGGAGTACCTGCGCCTGGATGAGAAGGTCCTGGAGCTGGTGCGGGCATTCGACCAGGCCGGCAAGCCGATTGCGGCGGTGTGCCATGGCGCACAACTGCTGGCGGCGGCTGGCGTGCTGGAGGGGCGCGAATGCAGTGCGTACCCGGCGTGTGCACCGGAGGTACGCCTGGCGGGCGGCACGTTCATCGATATTGCGGTGGACCAGGCGCATGTGGATGGCAACCTGGTCACCGCGCCGGCCTGGCCGGCTCACCCTGCCTGGCTGGCGGCATTCCTGAAGGTGCTGGGCACCCGCATCGCCTGACAGGGCCTCTTCGCGGGTACATCACACTTCTCAGGTTCAGTGGGTCCCTGTGGGAGCGGGTTTACCCGCGAAGAGGCCAGTGCAGCCAACACGGCTCAAACAGGCTTCAGGCTACCTGCTCAACCCAGTCAGTGAGGTTGTAGTAGTTGGTCACCCGGGCAATCTTGCCGCAGTGGATATAGAAGAATGCCCCCGCCGGCAGCACGTAGGTCTGCCCGTTGGCCGCCGGCAGCCCTTCGTCATCGGCCAGGTATTCACCCTGCACCGTGAATTCTGCCGCTGCACGGCTGCCGTCGGCGTTCTGCATCACCACGATATCGGCCAGGCGCTCGCGGTAGCAGCGGTTCATCTTGTCCATGAACGCGGCGAACCTGGCCTTGCCCATCTGCCGCTCGCCCTGGTTGATATCGTGGATCACGTCCTCGCTGAGCAGCGCCATGAAGGCCTGCATGTCGCCAGCGTTGAAGGCGGCGTAGTAAGCATTTACCAGTTCGGTAGCGGTCATGGAACAATACCTGTCGTGTAGGGAAAAGGCGGGTCGTTGCGACGGATGATAGGGTTTCCCCTCAAGCCCGGCTTAGCCGAGCGCGTCATCCACATCGACAAAACGACCGCCAAGCATGGAAATACGCCTGTTGCACGGCGCCGCTATCGCGCCTTACATCGATGACCTCGCTCGCCTGCGCCTCAGTGTGTTCCGCGAGTTCCCCTACCTTTACGACGGCACCCCGGAGTACGAAGCTGATTACCTCGCCAGCTACGCCCGTTCCGGGCGCAGCCTGGTGGTGCTGGCACTGGATGACGGCGAGGTGGTCGGCGCCTCCACCGGCCTGCCGCTGGTGGACGTAGCGCCTGAATTCCAGCAGCCCTTCGTGGCTCAGGGGCGCGACCCGGCCAGCGTTTACTACTTCGGTGAGTCCCTGGTACTGCCGGCATACCGCGGCCAGGGCCTGGGGGTGCGGTTCTTCATCGAACGCGAATCCTACGCGCACAAACTGGCCGAGTTCGACTACTGCGCGTTCTGCGCGGTCGAGCGGCCGGGTGTGCACCCACGCCGGCCCGCCGATTACAAGCCTTTGCATGGCTTCTGGCGCAACCGCGGCTTCCTGCACGACCCATCGCTGCGTACCCGTTATGCCTGGCGCGACATTGACGAAGCAGAAAGCTCCGACAAGCTGATGTCGTTCTGGCTCAAGGAACTGCCGATATGATCCGCCTGGCGGCCTGCCAGTATGCCGTCGAGCTGCATGAAACCTGGGAGTCTTACGCCGACCACCTGCAAGGCCTGTGCGCTGAAGCCGTGGAGGCGGGTGCCCGCTTGCTGCTGTTGCCGGAGTACGCCGGGCTGGTGCTCAGCGGCCAGTTGAGCGTTGAACTGCGCGGTGACCTGCAGGCGTCGATTGCCGGTATCCAGCCGCTGATCGAACCGTGGAAAGCCTTGTGTGAAAGCCTTGCCCGGCGCTGGGGGATCTACCTGCAACCGGGCAGTGTGCCGGTGCTGGACAGCGACGGGCGCTACCGCAACCGGGCCTGGTTGTTCGGGCCCAAGGGTATGCTGGGTTACCAGGACAAACTGATGATGACCCGCTTCGAGCGGGAACAGTGGGACATCGCGGCGGGCCAGGGACTGCAGGTGTTCGAGACCGAACTGGGCCGCCTGGGGATCCTGATCTGCTATGACAACGAATTCCCGATGCTGGCCCGGCGCCTGGCCGAGGGTGGTGCCGACCTGATCCTGGCGCCGAGTTGTACCGATACCGAGGCCGGCTACCACCGGGTGCGGATTGGCGCTCAGGCACGAGCCCTGGAGAACCAGATTGCTGTGTTGCAGAGCCCTACGGTGGGGGTGGCGCCCTGGTCGCCGGCGTTGGACGAGAATATCGGCCGGGCAGGCTTGTTCGTGCCGCCGGATCACGGCATGCCGGGCGATGGCGTGGTGGCGTTGAGTGAGCAGTTGAACCCGGACTGCAGCCAGTGGCTGGTGTGTGAGGTGGACCTGGAGGAAGTGCGACGGGTGAGGCGGGAGGGGCAGGTGTTTACCTGGCGGGACTGGCCGGAGCAGTTTGAGAGAGTCCTTTAATGACAGTGGCGGCCCCTTCGCGGGCAAGCCCGCTCCAACAAGGACAGCGCAAGCCAGAAGGCTACGCGTTACCTGTGGGAGCGGGCTTGCCCGCGAAGCAGCTGCCGCAGTTACATCAGGTTACTTCACTTCGACGGCCAGGCTTTCGGCAATCTTGCTCTGCCACAGGGCAGGGCCAGTGATGTGCACCGACTCACCATTGCTGTCTACGGCAACAGTCACCGGCATGTCCTTGACCTCGAACTCGTAGATCGCTTCCATGCCCAGCTCGGCGAAGGCCAGGACCTTCGACTTGCGGATGGCCTGGGCCACCAGGTAGGCAGCGCCACCCACGGCCATCAGGTACACGGCCTTGTTGTCCTTGATCGCTTCGGTTGCGGTTGGGCCACGCTCGGACTTGCCGATCATGCCCAGCAGGCCAGTCTGCTCGAGGATCTGGCGAGTGAACTTGTCCATGCGGGTGGCGGTGGTCGGGCCGGCTGGGCCTACCACTTCGTCACCGACCGGGTCGACCGGGCCGACGTAGTAGATGAAGCGGCCTTTCAGGTCCACCGGCAGCGCTTCACCACGGTTGAGCATTTCGACCATGCGCTTGTGCGCGGCATCGCGACCGGTCAGCATCTTGCCGTTGAGCAGGATGGTTTCGCCCGGCTTCCAGCTGGCGACTTCTTCCGGGGTAATGTCGTCGAGGTTGACGCGACGGGCGCTTGGGCCCGCTTCCCAGACGATTTCCGGGTAGGCGTCCAGCGACGGCGCTTCCAGCTCGGCCGGGCCGGAGCCATCGAGCACGAAGTGAGCGTGGCGGGTGGCTGCGCAGTTGGGGATCATGCACACCGGCAGGGAAGCGGCGTGGGTCGGGTAGTCCATGATCTTGACGTCGAGCACGGTGGTCAGGCCACCCAGGCCCTGGGCGCCGATGCCCAGCTGGTTGACCTTCTCGAACAGTTCCAGGCGGATTTCTTCCAGACGGTTCTGCGGGCCACGCGCTTTGAGTTCGTGGATGTCGATGGACTCCATCAACACTTCCTTGGCCATGACCGCGGCCTTCTCGGCGGTACCGCCGATGCCGATGCCGAGCATGCCAGGCGGGCACCAGCCAGCACCCATGGTCGGCACAGTCTTCAGCACCCAGTCGACGATCGAGTCGGACGGGTTGAGCATGGCCATCTTCGACTTGTTCTCCGAGCCGCCGCCCTTGGCTGCGACATCGACCTCGACCTTGTCGCCAGGGACGATGGAGTAGTGGATCACTGCCGGAGTGTTGTCCTTGGTGTTCTTGCGGGCACCTGCCGGGTCGGCCAGGATCGAAGCGCGAAGGACGTTTTCAGGCAGGTTGTAGGCGCGGCGCACACCTTCGTTGATCATGTCGTCGACGCTCAGGGTGGCGCCGTCCCAGCGCACGTCCATGCCCACGCGCACGAACACGGTGACGATACCGGTGTCCTGGCAGATCGGGCGGTGGCCGGTGGCGCACATGCGCGAGTTGATCAGGATCTGGGCGATGGAATCGCGTGCAGCAGGCGACTCCTCACGCAGATAGGCCTCGTGCATGGCCTGGATGAAATCGACGGGGTGGTAGTACGAGATGAATTGCAGGGCGTCGGCGACGCTCTGAATCAGGTCGTCTTGCTTGATCACGGTCATGCAGCGCGCTCCTCTTAAAGACGGGAACATTCATAGAGACGCTCGACGGTGCCGACCAGCATGTCGAAACGCCTTGCAAAGGCGCGCCGGCAGCATGGCCGACGCAAAAGGGCGCGGCAGTATAGCGTGCCTCACGGCGTGAAACACCTGCGAGTGGTCTGGACCATGGTCGGTTGGGGGGCAGGCATCCTTTTTGCTGCTGACACTTGTGACTGGCCTTAAAATCTCTGGTGGCTCTTTTGCGCCCCCAACAACCTGCAGTGGAAGAGATACCTGAACATGCCCGAACTTTGCGTGGGCGAGCGCCGCTGGGCGGTGCCGACCGGCAGCAACCTGCTCGATGCCTTGAACGAGGCCGGGTTGAATGTGCCGTACAGTTGCCGCGCCGGTAGCTGTCATGCCTGCCTGGTGCATTGCCAGGGCGGGCAGCTGCTGGACGCCATGCCCGAGGCCCTGGCCCTGGACAAGCATGCCCAAGGCTGGCGCCTGGCCTGCCAGTGCCGGGTGGTCGAAGACGTGCACGTGGCACTGTTCGACCCTCGGCACGATGGTGTGCCGGCCAAGGTCAGTGCACTGGACTGGTTCGGCGATGTGTTGCGTTTACGTTTACAGCCCACGCGAGCACTGCGTTATCAGGCGGGCCAGCATGTGGTGCTGTGGCTGGGCGAGGTTGCCCGGCCTTATTCCCTGGCCAGCCTGCCGGGTGAGGATGATTACCTTGAGTTTCATATCGATTGCCTGCGCCCGGGTGCCTTTTGTGACAAGGCGCGGGGGTTACAGGTTGGCGATGAGCTGCGCCTGGGTGAGCTGAGGGGCGGAGCCTTGCATTACGACCCGGACTGGCAGGAGCGGCCGCTTTGGTTATTGGCAGCGGGGACCGGGCTGGCGCCGTTGTGGGGCATCTTGCGCGATGCATTGCGCCAGGGGCACCGGGGGGAGATTCGGCTGCTGCATGTAGCGCGGGATCAGGCAGGGCATTATTTGGCGCAGGCGCTGCAGGCGTTGCCCGGGGTGAATGTAGAGCTGGTGCTGGCGGATCAGCTGGATGAAGCGCTTGCCAGCTTGCGCCCGTCGTCACGGCAGACGGTAGCGTTGCTCTGTGGCGCGCCGGGGAGTGTAGAGCGGTTTGCCCGGCGGCTGTTCATTGCCGGGGTGCCGCGGGGGCAGGTGTACGCAGATGTGTTCGTTGAGCATGCCTGAGGCATTGGGGGTGATGAGTCTGGCCTGATCGCCGCCAAGCCAGCCCCACAGGATTGCATCAGGCCTGAGCCTGTGGGAGCTGGCTTGCCGGCGATTGGGCCGCAACGCGGCCCCTCGGCGCTATCAACCGACCAGCGGATCACCGACGTGCAGGATTTTCATGCCGTTGGTGCCACCGATGGTGTGGTAGCTGTCACCCTTGGTCAGGATCACCCAGTCACCTTGCTCCACCAGGCCGCGCTTGAGCAGTTCGTCGACGGCTGCCTGGCTGACCTTGTCGGCCGGCAACGAGGCCGGGTCGAAGGCAATCGGGTAGACGCCACGGAACATGTTGGCACGGGCCTGGGTAGCGCGGTGCGGCGACAAGGCGAAGATCGGCACGTGCGAACGCAGGCGCGACATGATCAACGGGGTGTAGCCGCTTTCGGTCAGTGCGATGATCGCTTTCACGCCCGGGAAGTGGTTGGCGGTGTACATGGCCGCCAGGGCAATGCTCTCGTCGCAGCGCTCGAACGTAGTGTGCAGGCGGTGGCTGGACTTCTGGCTGGTCGGGTGCTTCTCGGCGCCGGAGCAGATACGGGCCATGGCCTGTACGGCTTCGATCGGGTAAGAACCGGCAGCACTCTCGGCCGACAGCATTACCGCGTCGGTGTTGTCCAGCACGGCGTTGGCCACGTCGGACACTTCGGCACGGGTCGGCATCGGGTTCTGGATCATCGACTCCATCATCTGGGTCGCCACGATCACCGCCTTGTTGTTGCGGCGAGCGTGCTGGATGATCTTCTTCTGGATGGCGATCAGCTCGGCGTCGCCGATTTCCACGCCCAGGTCACCACGGGCAACCATGACGGCGTCGGAAGCGAGGATCAGCTTGTCCAGGGTCTCGTCGTCGGCTACCGCTTCGGCGCGTTCGATCTTGGCCACCAGCCAGGCGCTGCCGCCGGACTCGTCACGCAGCTTGCGGGCATATTCCATGTCGCTGGCATCGCGCGGGAAGGATACGGCCAGGTAATCCAGGTCCATTTCCGCCGCCAGCTTGATGTCGGCCTTGTCTTTTTCGGTCAGGGCCGGTGCGGTCAGGCCGCCACCTTTGCGGTTGATGCCTTTGTGGTCCGACAGCGGGCCACCGATGATCACCACGCAGTGCAGGGCGTCTGCGGTGGCAGTCTCGACGCGCATGACCACGCGGCCATCGTCGAGCAGCAGTTCGTCACCGACGCCGCAGTCCTTGACCAGATCGGGGTAGTCGATACCGACGATGTCCTGGTTGCCTTCGGTCAGCGGATGAGCGGTGGAGAAGGTGAACTTGTCACCGATCTTCAGTTCGATGCGCTTGTTGGCGAACTTGGCGATGCGGATCTTGGGACCCTGCAGGTCGCCCAGCAGTGCAACATGGCGGCCGTTCTTGGCGGCGATGTCACGGATCAGGCGCGCGCGGGCCTTGTGCTCGTCCGGAGTGCCGTGGGAGAAGTTCAGGCGTGCCACGTCCAGGCCGGCGAGGATCAGCTGTTCGATCACTTCCGGCGAGTTGCTGGCGGGGCCAAGGGTGGCGACGATTTTGGTACGGCGGATGCTCATGCACAGACTCCTATAGTGAAGCGCAGCGAAAGGCTACTCCTCAATTGCGCTGTAGTCATTGTTCCGTTGCACTACCTGCGACCAAGGCAGGGTGGCATTTGAACGGGCAAGGTATCCTGGCAAAAGGGTGTGAAGATTTGCATGCAAACGCCGATACACTGGTATCAAAGGAGATCCCCATGCGAGCCCTGATCGTTTTAGCCCTGGCCGCCAGCGCTGTCGGCTGCACCCGCTGGTCCATGGACCACCACCTGAACAATGCCTATCGCGCCTACGACCGTGGCGATTGTGCGCGGGTCATGCTTGAGCTGTCGCAAGTCGACCGCACCAGCCGTGCGCGGCCGTTCATCCACCCCGAGGTGTCGCTGCTGCGCGGCCAATGCCTCGAGCGGCAGGCCTTGTACGTTGATGCCGCGCAGACCTACCAGTACTTGATCCAGAAATACCCGGGCAACGAATACGCCTACCGCGCCCAGGCACGCCTGCAGACCCTCGAGAAACTGGGGCATTACCGTCGCGGCGAAGCTGCCGTGGCCAGCCCGGTGACGAGTGCACCTTGGCGTTAATGCCAAGGTGTGATTTATTTCACGGGATTTGCCGCGCGCCCTGCGCTAATCTGTAACTCAGCTGTTACAACAACCGCCAGTACCTTGTATTCCTGGCATCAGGTACGGAATACACTCGCGATCATGTTCAACAAGCGCCACATCGAACGCCATCAGCTGCCTTGCGTCCTCAAGGTGTTCAACCGCTTTACCGGTCAGGAGATCGGCCAGCTGGGCAACGCCTCCGAAGACGGCCTGATGGTCATCAGCCAGTTACCTGTGCTGGTCGGGCCCGACTACGAGCTGCAATTACGCATGCCGTTGGTTGGCGGCGGCCATCAGTTCGTCAACCTTACCGCCAGTTGCCTGTGGTGCAGCGAAGACCAGACGCCAGGGCATTACGATTCGGGCTTCATGCTGCTGCAAGCGCCCCGTGAGTACGATGATTTCGTGCATTCGCTGCGCGACTATTTCAGCTTCCGCCCCGCCAACGCCTCCGTCTGAGCCTTGGTTCGCCAGGAATCGCGCTAGAATCGGGTCGACCTTGATACAGGACGACCCCGTGACCTCCAGCATTTTCTGGCACGACTACGAAACCACCGGCATCAACCCGCGCTGCGACCGGCCGCTGCAGGTGGCCGGCGTGCGCACTGACTTCGACCTCAACGAGATCGATGAGCCGATCAGCCTTTATTGCCGCCCCTCCGACGACATCCTTCCGCACCCGGCGGCGTGCCTGGTGACTGGCATCACTCCGCAACTGTTGGCCGAGCAGGGCCTGTGCGAAGCCGAGTTCATGACCCGGGTGCACGCACAGCTGGCGCAGCCGGGTACCTGTGGCGCTGGCTACAACACGCTGCGCTTCGATGACGAAGTGACGCGCTACAGTCTGTACCGCAACTTTTTTGACCCCTATGCCCGTGAATGGCAGGGCGGCAACAGCCGCTGGGACCTGATTGACATCGTGCGCACCGCCTATGCCTTGCGCCCCGACGGCATTCAATGGCCGCAGCAGGACGGGCGCACCAGCCTGCGCCTGGAATTGCTCAGCAAGGCCAATGGCATTGACCACGGCCATGCCCACGAAGCGCTTTCCGACGTGCGGGCAACCATTGCACTGGCCCGCCTGATCCGCCAGAAGCAGCCCAAGTTGTATGACTGGCTGTTCCAGTTGCGCAGCAAGCACAAAGTGATGGAGCAGATCCGTTTATTGCAGCCACTGGTGCATATTTCCGGGCGCTTTTCAGCAGCACGTAATTACCTGGGTGTCGTATTGCCACTGGCGTGGCACCCCCGCAATCGCAATGCATTGATTGTGTGCGATCTGCATCAGGAAACCCTACCGTTACTGAGGGAAAGTGCCGAAGTTTTGCGCCAGCGTTTGTACACCCGGCATGATGAATTGGCCGACGGGGAATTACCGGTACCGTTGAAACTGGTACAGATCAACCGCTGCCCGGTACTGGCGCCGCTGTCGGTATTACGACCAGCCGATCAACAACGGTTAGGCCTGGACTTGACGTTGTTACAATTGCGTGGCGAACAGTTGGCCAATCAACAGGCGCAATGGCAAGACAAGCTGGAACACATCTACGGCACGGAAGACTTCGCCCCGAGTGAAGATCCTGAACAGCAGTTGTATGACGGTTTTATCGGTGACCGTGACCGCCGTTTGTGCGAGCAAGTTCGGGGCCTGGAACCGGCGCAGTTGAGCCACGGCCACTGGATGTTCGACGACCCGCGATTGCCGGAACTGTTGTTCCGCTATCGGGCGCGCAACTTCCCCGAGACCCTAAGTGGCGAAGAGCGGCAACGCTGGCATGGCTTCTGTCGGCAGCGCCTGAGCGAGCCGCAATGGGGCGCGCCAAACACGCTGGGCGACTTCGAACAGGCGCGCCAGCAAGCCTGGGAGGGCGCCAATGAGGCGGGCCGGCGTGTGCTGGAGGCCTGGCAAGTGCATGCCCGGCAGTTGCAGCAGCAGTTTGCAATTGGCTGAAGGCCAGAAACAACAACGCCGGCAATATGCCGGCGTTGTTGCTGCGATAAGCAAGGGCGTAGGCGGACAATCAGTCCAGCAGGGTAGCCCAGCTTTCAACCACATCACCGCCCCAATTGGCTTTCCACTCTTTCAGGGTCTTGTGGTTGCCGCCTTTGGTTTCGATCACTTCACCGTTGTGCGGGTTCTTGTATTGCTTGACCTTGCGCGCACGCTTGGTGGCAACAGCCTTGACTGCACCACGCGGGCCCTTGCTCAGTTTCGACTCTGGGTCCAGCAGGGCAATCACGTCACGCAGCGACTTGGAGTACTCGCCCATCAGGTTGCGCAGTTTGCCTTCGAACTCCAGTTCTTTCTTCAGCTTGTCATCCTGGGACAGGTTGGCCAGGCGGGCCTGAAGTTCCTTGATGGCTTCTTCGGTAGCGCGGTATTCGTTGATCAGGGACATGGAGTGTTCCTTAATGCGTGTTCGGAAAATGTGTGAGGCAATAATAGACAGGCGATACTCGCAAGTAAACCTAATATTGGCCAGTTAACTGTTAATTAAGCTGTGACAATATTTCTCAGGTGAACAAAAATTTACATAAAGCCCTGTGTTTGGTCATGTCTGTCACACACGGCTACAGTACGTCGCCTTCGCCACTCCGGCCCGGCTGCTGCAATCGATACTGCGTTTTTCCTGGCGGGCCGCTAGAATAGGCGCCTTTGCGAAGTTCTGGAGTCTCATTCATGCGCACCTATCGTCTGGTGATCGCCTGCCCCGACCGTGTAGGCATCGTGGCGAAAGTCAGTAATTTTCTGGCCTTGTACAATGGCTGGATCAACGAAGCCAGCCACCACTCCGATGAGCAGAGCGGTTGGTTCTTCATGCGCCATGAAATCCGCGCTGAATCGCTGCCGTTCGGTATTGAAGCCTTCCGCGAGGCGTTTGCCCCCATCGCCGAAGAGTTCTCGATGACGTGGCGTGTTACCGACTCGGCGCAAAAAAAACGCGTGGTATTGATGGCCAGCCGTGAATCGCACTGCCTGGCCGACCTGCTGCACCGCTGGCACACCGATGAGCTGGATTGCGAGATTCCCTGTGTGATCTCCAACCACAACGACCTGCGCAGCATGGTCGAGTGGCACGGTATTCCGTTCTTCCATGTACCGGTCGACCCCAAGGACAAGGCCCCGGCCTTTGCCGAAGTGTCGCGCCTGGTCGAGGAGCATGCTGCCGACGTTGTAGTGCTTGCCCGCTACATGCAGATTCTGCCGCCACAACTGTGCCGGGACTATGCCGAGAAGGTGATCAACATTCACCACAGCTTCCTGCCGTCGTTCGTGGGCGCCAAGCCTTATCACCAGGCCTCGCTGCGTGGCGTGAAACTGATCGGCGCAACTTGCCACTACGTCACCGAAGAGCTGGACGCCGGCCCGATCATCGAACAGGACGTGGTACGTGTCAGCCATGCCGACAGCATCGAGGACATGGTCCGCTTTGGCCGCGATGTCGAGAAGATGGTGCTGGCTCGTGGCTTGCGCTATCACCTGGAAGACCGCGTACTGGTGCATGGCAACAAGACTGTGGTGTTTGATTGATGGTGTAGGGGGCTGCCTTGCAGCCCAGCGTCGGCAAGCTTTCACAGGTATTGCACCTGGCTTGCCGGCGGTTGGGGTGGGAAGGGCCCCCGGCAACCTTGAGGGAGATCCCGATGGCCAAGCGGCGCAACCAACCCCATGCCTCACCCCCTCCCACCCTGGGCGAAGGTTGCCTTGCCCGCTATGACCCCGAAGCCCTGGCCGACACCGACGGCACCGACTTCCCCGGTGCTGCCGAGCTCTGGCAACAGCTCAACCCGCCTGACGCCGCCAGCGCTCCAGTAACGGACGCGCCAGCAGGCATACGAACACCGGCCCACCGGCCAACAGGTAGAAGTAATAAGTAACCGCTCGCCATATCAGGATCGCAGCAGCTGCTGTGGAACTGCCCACGAGTGGCGTCAGCAGGCTGGCCGAGGTCAGCTCGGCAGCACCTGCTCCGCCGGGTAGCAAGCTGAACTGGCCGGCACTGAGCGACACCATCTGCACCAGGAAGCTGGGGATCCACGCCAGGTCCACGCCCAACCCGCGCAATACCAGATACAGCACGCTGTAGCGCAGCCCCCAGTGGACGCAGGTGAGGATGAACACCGTTGTCAGCGTGCGTTTAGGCAGCCCCCAGGTCTGTGCCAGCGCGTCGATGAAATGCAACACCTTGCGCGCCCAGCGGCGTTTGCGCGGGTGGCCTACGCCCAGGCGTTGCAGTAGCTTGCCGTTCAGACGCATCAGCGGGCGTCGGTAGCGCAACAACCCGATCACGCCAGCCAACGCGCTGCAGAGCAGCAGTGCACTGCCTAGCAACATGCTTTCCTGGCTACGCCCCAGGCTGTGGAACAACGCATAGCCGGCGATTGCCAGCATGGCGCAAAAGAAAAACACCAGGTCGTTCAGCTGGTCCATGGCGAATACCGCGCCGCTGCGCGCGGGGCCGATACGCTCACGCGCCAGCAGGGCCATCAGGGTCAGTGGCCCACCGCTCCCGCCGGGGGTCGTGCAGATGGCGAACTCGGTGGCCATCACCACGCCCAGGCTCCGAATGCGTCCAAGCCTTGAGCCCTGCTGGCCGAGCAGCAAGCGCAGGCGCATTGCGTTGATTACCCAGCACAACAGGATCATGCCCAGCAGCGTCAGCATCAGCCCGGGGTCGAAGCGCTGTAGCCTGGGCAGCAGCTCGCTGCCGCCGAGCAAGGTTGGCACCAGCACGGCGCCGATCAGCGCCAGGCCGAGCCAGGCCAGGCGATTCATGCGCTGGCCTGGCGGTCCAGCCAGGCCGACTTGGTCAGTGGCTCGCGGCCTTGTGCCATGAGGCTGCGCAAGGTGCTTAGCCAGTATTCACGGGAGGTGCGGTGGCGCATGTCCACCGGGTGCAGGCCCAGGCGCAAGGTTTCGGCATTCTGCCAGCGCCGGCATTGCCAGTCGCACAGCGCCCTCGACAGCCCGCGGCGCCAGGCACTGCGGGCGCTCCATACCAGCCCGGGGGCTTTGATCGGGGTGAACTCCGGCAGGCGGTACAGATGCTGCGGTGTGCTGGTGTAGCGCAAGGGCAGCTGGCGCAGGGCCTGGCGGGTACCTTCGCTCATCAGCCAGGCCGGCGCGACAAAGCCGGCCACCGGCCAGCCCTGCTGGTCGAACAGCGCCAGGCCGTGTTTCAGGCGTTGCAGCGCCTGTTGCTGGTCGAGGCCGTAGAACTCGCCTTCGTGGGTGTAAATACGGCGCATGAAGTATTCGCCGGGGGTGCGCGGCGGCGGGCCATTGTCGGCATGGTGATAACCGTGCAGGGCCAACTCATCGCCTTGGGCCAGGCGCCGCTCCAGCAGGCTGCAGAAGCCCGGTGAGCGCAGCAGCGGGTTGCGCTGGTGAAAGTCCGGTACCACCAGCCAGGTCATGGGCACGCCGCCGATGGCATCGACGGCCTGGACGAAGGGCTGGTAGTCGGGCCAGGTCTCGGGCGCGACATCGTGCAGCACCAGCATCAGGCTGCGCGATGCCGGTAGTGGCTCAACCATGGGCGAGTACCTGCGGCTGGTGGCCAAGCACAGCCTGGTAGTGCTGCAGCAGGCCGGTGACCACATTCTCCCAGGAGTAGTGCTGTTCTACATGTCGACGGGCCTGTGCGCCGAGTTCGTCTACTCCGGTTTCGAATACCTCGCGCACTGCCGTGGCCATGGCCTGGGCATCGTTGGGGCGACACAGGCGGCCGCACTGCTCGTTGATGATTTCACCAAACGCACCGGCGCGCACTGCGACCACAGGGGTGGCGCTGGCCATGGCTTCGAGAATGACCAGGCCGAAGGTTTCCTGGTCACCTGCATGCACCAGCAGGTCGGCGCTGGCCATCAGCCGGGCGACCTCTGCTGCGGGGCAGAAGTGGTCGATCACGCTGACGTTGTGCGGCACATTGGCCGGCATGTTCGAGCCCACCAGCAACAGGTGGTAGGGCTGACCAAGCTGCTGAATACAGTCGAGCAGAACCGGCAGGTTCTTCTCCCGCGAGCCGCGACCGGCGTAGATCAGCAGCCGGCTGGTGTCGGCAATGCCCAGTTGCGCGCGCAGGCCCGGGTCACGCTGTTCGGGGTGGAAGGTGGCCAGGTCGACACCCAGGCGCTGCACGTGGACGTCACGTACACCCAGGCGGCGCAGCTTGTCGGCCATGACCTGGCTGGGGGCCAGCACCCGGTCGAAATTGCCGTAAAGCTTGCTGACATAGGCTTCGACATTGGGGGTGAACCAGTTGCCCATACGGTTGCTGACCAGCAGCGGCAGATCGGAATGGTAGAAGCCGATCACCGGGACATCGAGCTGGCGCCGTGCCTCCAGCGCTGCCCAGGCGGTCAGATAAGGGTCGCCGACTTCGATCAGGTCGGGCTTGAGGGTGCGCAGTGTCTTGCACCACGGGGCCAGGCGTACCGGAAAGCGGTACCCCTTGCCAAACGGCAGAGGGGGGGCGGGTACCTGGTAGACGCCATCAGCGTGCTGGGCGCTGGGGCCGGGAATCAACAGGCTGTGGCGTACGCCGTGGATGGCGTCGAGGCGGCGGTGTTTGGCATCAAGATAGGTACGTACGCCCCCGCTGGCCGGGGCGTAGAACATGGTGATGTCGGCGATGTGCACGATCAGCATCCCTCCGGGATCGTCTTCGGGTCTGTCATCCGGCGCTGGATTGCCGGCGATGACACGCCTAAAGGTTGACCTTTGTGAAGGATAGTTTGTTCGATCGGGGTTGGGCGGGGTGTAGCAGGAAGGAAAACCGCTGTTTTGCTGGAGCAGCCTTGTTTTGCGAAGGGCGAGTACAGCTGTTTAGGCTGAACTGGCCGCTTCGCAGCACAAGGCTATTCCTGCAGGGGCGGTGGAGTACCTGTCAGATGCGGAAACTGCCCACCAGGTGCTTCAGGCGCCCGGCCTGTTGTTCAAGGTCGGCGCACGCACGCAGGGTGGCCTGAAGGTTCTCGACGCCTTCCTGGTTGAGCATGTTGATCTCGTTGATGTCCATGTTGATCGCCTCGACCACGGCGGTCTGTTCTTCAGTGGCCGTGGCCACCGACTGGTTCATGCCGTCGATCTCGCCAATGCGCACGGTCACGCTGTCCAGGCGTTCGCCGGCCTGGTTGGCGATCTGCATGCTGTCCTGGCTGTGGCGCTGGCTCTGGTCCATGGTCTCGACCGATTCGCGGGCACCGACCTGCAGTTCTTCGATCATGGTCTGTACCTGTTGCGCTGATTCCTGGGTGCGATGTGCCAGGTTGCGCACTTCATCGGCAACCACGGCAAAACCTCGCCCGGCTTCCCCGGCGCGGGCCGCTTCGATGGCGGCGTTCAGCGCCAGCAGGTTGGTCTGCTGGGAAATGCTGGTGATCACTTCGAGGATCTGGCCAATGTTCACGGTCTTGCTGTTCAGCGTTTCGATGTGCTCGCTGGAGGTGACGATCAGGTCCGACAGGCGGTTCATGGCTGCAATATTGCGCTCGACCACCTGCTGGCCTTCTTCGGCCAACAGGCGCGCCGAGCTGGCGTGCTGCGAAGCCTGGGCGGCATTACCGGCAATTTCCTGGGCTGCGGCGCCCAGTTCGTTGATGGCGGCGGCAACACTGTTGGTGCGGTTGGACTGCTCGTCGGAGTTGGTCATCGACGAGTTGGAAGCGCTGATGACCCGCAGGGCCACTTCGTTGACTTGCTCGGTGGCCGAGGAAACTTCGCTGATGCTGCTGTGAATGCGTTCGACGAAGCGGTTGAAGGCGTTGCCGAGGATGCCGAATTCATCGTGGTTGTGGATGCGCAGGCGCTTGGTCAGGTCCCCTTCACCCTCGGCGATGTCTTCCATGGCACGGGTCATGGTGTGCAGCGGCTGCATCAGCACGCGGATCAGCAGGCCGAGCAGGCCGATGATGATTACCACCGCCACCACCGTGGCGATCACCGCCGAGGTGCGGAAAGTACTGAGCATCGAGAAGGCCTTGTCCTTGTCCACCGACAGGCCGATGTACCAGTTGGCCGATGGCAGGCCAGTGATGGGGCTGAAGGTCAGCAGGCGGGTCTGGCCATCGCTGTGTACTTCGGTCAGCTCACCGGTCAATTTAGGCGTGTGCTGCGGGAACAGGTCTGACAGCGACTTCATCACCAGGTCTTTGTCCGGATGCACCAGAACCTTGCCTTGGTCGTTGACCAGGAAGGCGTAGCCCATGCCGCCGAAATTCAGCGAGTTGATGATCTGCACCAGGCCGTCCAGGGCCAGGTCGCCACCGACTACGCCAACACTGCTGGAGACCTTGCTGAGGATGCCGATGACCATCTTGTTGGTGGTCATGTCGATGTACGGCTCGGTCAGGGTCGCCCCGCTGGCATTCATGCCATCTTTGTACCAAGGGCGGGTGCGCGGGTCGTAGCCGTCCGGCATCTTCGAATCAGGGCGCACGCTGAAACCGCCATCGACCTTGCCCAGATAGACGGTGAGGAAGCTGGAAACCAGTGCATTCTGGCCCATCAGGGTCTCGGCGTTGGCCGGGTCCTGGGCAATGTTCTGCGCCAGGTTTTCCACCAGTTTGATCCGGCCTTCGAACAGGTTGCGGATATTGGTGGAAGTGGAGGTGCCCATTTCAGCCAGATAGTTTTCCAGGTTCTCGCGGATCGCATTACGCTGGAGGTAATCGTTGTAGAGGGTGAAAAGGCTGAAGGCGAGTATCACGATCAGTGATGCTGCCAATAGAATCTTGTGGCTGAAACGAAGGCTTTTGTTCATGGCGTAATCGGTTCCGCTAAGGTTTTATATCAGGCGTTCGCACGAGTGGAGCTGTAGCCAGTGCAACATCCCGAAAAGTCCCTTTTCGGTTGTTCCTCTCTATTAAGGCGAATATCACCCAAAGGTATCGGCCGAATTTAGTTAAAGCTTGAGCAGAGGATTGATGAGATGCCGGAAACTTCGACCATCGTTGTAGGTGCTGGCCCGGATGGCCAGCCAGTCGGGCAGGCCATGCGACTTGCCAACCGTCACGGCTTGGTGGCGGGTGCGACGGGTACTGGCAAGACCGTCACCCTGCAACACCTGGCGGAAGTGTTCAGCGACGCCGGGGTGGCAGTGTTTGCCGCCGACGTCAAAGGGGACCTCTGCGGCCTGGGTGCTGCCGGTGCGCCACAGGGCAAGGTGGCGGAACGGATCGCCGGCATGCCATGGCTGGGGCATGTGCCGCAGGCCTATCCGGTCAGCTTGTGGGATATCGCCGGGCAGTCCGGCCACCCGTTGCGCACCACACTCAGCGAAATGGGGCCGCTGCTGCTGGGCAACTTGCTGGAGCTGACCGACAGCCAGCAGGCGGCGTTGTATGCGGCGTTCAAGGTGGCCGATCGCGAGGGCCTGCTGCTACTCGACCTCAAGGACCTCAAGGCACTGCTCGCGCACCTGAAGGACAACCCACAGCTGCTGGGCGAAGACAGCGCGTTGATGACTACGGCTTCTACCCAGGCCTTGTTGCGGCGGCTGGCGACCCTGGAGCAGCAGGGCGCCGAGGCGCTGTTTGGCGAGCCGGCGTTGCAACTTGAGGACTTGCTGCGCCCCGACGCGGATGGCCGAGGCCGTATCCACCTGCTTGATGCCACCCGGCTGGTGCATGAGGCGCCCAAGGTTTACGCGACCTTTCTTTTGTGGCTGCTGGCCGAGTTGTTCGAGCAGTTGCCCGAGCGCGGCGATGCCGACAAACCGGTGTTGGCGTTGTTCTTCGATGAAGCGCACCTGCTGTTCAACGGTACCCCCAAGGCCTTGCAGGACCGCCTGGAGCAGGTGGTGCGGCTGATCCGCTCCAAGGGGGTTGGCGTGTACTTCGTTACCCAGTCACCCGGCGACTTGCCGGATGCAGTGCTGGCCCAGCTGGGCTTGCGCATTCAGCATGGCTTACGGGCGTTCACTGCCAAGGAGCAGAAATCGTTGCGGGCTGTGGCTGATGGTTTCCGGCCCAACCCGGCATTCGACACCCTGGCAGTGCTCACCGAGCTGGGGATCGGCGAGGCGCTGGTGGGTACCTTGGAAGAGAAGGGCACGCCGGCCATGGTGCAGCGGGTACTGGTTGCACCGCCGCAATCGCGAATCGGGCCGTTGAGTGCTGCGGAGCGCGGTGCACGGTTGGCCGCTTCGCCGTTGGCGGGGCGTTACGACAAACCGGTGGACCGTGAGTCGGCCTATGAAATGCTGACTCAGCGTAAAGGCCAGGCGGTGGAGCCGGCGCCGCAACCGAAGGTCGATGAAGAGAGCTTTGCCGACAAGGCCGGTGATTTCTTGCAGAGCGCGGCGGGGCAGGCGATCAAGTCGGCGGTGCGCCAGGCGGCCAATCAGTTGGGGCGGCAGTTGATGCGAGGCTTGATGGGGTCGTTGTTGGGGAGCAAGAAGAAGTAGTGCCGGTGCAGGGGTTACACCAATGAAAAAGGCGCCGATGGCGCCTTTTTCAATAGCGGTGTCACTCAGCCAATGGCTTTGGACGCCAGCCAGAACAGACCAGCGGCCAGGCCCATCGAGGCCGGCAGGGTCAGGACCCAGGCCAGCAGGATGGTCTTCACGGTGCCGCCCTGCAGGCCGCTCTTGTTGGCGACCATGGTGCCGGCCACACCGGACGACAGCACGTGGGTGGTCGACACCGGCAGGGCGAACACGTTGGCCATGCCGATGGCGCAGGCTGCGGTGATCTGTGCCGACATGCCCTGGGCATAGGTCATGCCCTGCTTGCCGATCTTCTCGCCAACGGTCAGCACCACGCGCTTCCAGCCAACCATGGTGCCAAGGCCCAGGGCCAAGGCGACGGCCACGATTACCCAGAACGGGGCGTATTCGGTGGTGGCGGTAAGGTCTTTGCGCAGTTTTTCCAGGTCGGCCTTTTCGCGGGCATCCAGGCCAGGCAGTTTGCCAACCTTCTTCGCCGTGTCATCCAGGCACAGCAGGTAGCGGCGTACTTCGATGCGCTTTTCGGTATCCAGGCTGTGGTAGTCGGTTACGCCCTGCAGCGAGGACTGCAGCGCGGCGATGGTCGGCTCGGTCTGCTGCGGGTTGCAGCTGAACTGCTCCGGCAGGTCGCTGGCCTTGGCCTTGCCCAGGGCCAGGAAGTCGCCCAGGGTAGCGGCGTTACGCTGGTAGAACTGGCTCATGTGCAGGGTGGCGTCGCGGGTGCGCTCGATCTGGTAGGTGGTGCTGTTCAGGTCGAGGACGAACTTGGCCGGGACGATACCGATCAGCACCAGCATGATCAGGCCGATACCTTTCTGACCGTCATTGGAGCCGTGCACGAAGCTGACGCCCATGGCCGAGACCACGAGCACCATGCGGTTCCAGAACGGCGGGTGCTTTTTGTCGTCGAGCTTGCGGCGCTGCTCGGGGGTTTTGTGCATCTTCGACAGCGGGCGCCACCATTTCAGGCCGATCAGTACCAGGGCTGCAACGGCGAAGCCGGCCATCGGCGAGACCACCAGCGACATGGCGATGTCGATCGCCTTCTGCCAGTTGACGCCGTCGCCCAGCGGAATGTCGTTGATCAGCGCATTGGCCAGGCCGACACCAAGGATGGAGCCGATCAGCGTGTGCGAACTGGAGGCGGGGATACCGAAGTACCAGGTGCCCAGGTTCCAGGTGATGGCCGCAGCCAGCAGCGAGAAAACCATGGCCAGGCCGTGTCCGGTGTTCACATTGATCAGCAGCTCTACCGGCAGCAGGTGCACGATGGCATAGGCCACCCCGACACCGCCCAGCAGAACGCCAAGGAAGTTGAACACGCCGGAGAAGAACACGGCGAGGTGCGGCGGCATGGCTTTGGTATAGATGACGGTAGCTACCGCGTTGGCGGTGTCATGAAAGCCATTGATGAACTCGAAGGCGAGTACGAAGGTCAAGGCGAGCAGCAAGCTCACCAACACCCAGGCATCCAGTCCGCTGAATAAATCGATCATGAAGGTTGTCTGGCGGTCATAGGGGGGCGGGATTATGCCAGAAAACCTTGGCAATCGATGCACCCGCTACAGACCGATGGCAATCTTCATGGCCGCAAGGCGTGGTGCAAGGCGGGGCGTTCAGGCAGGTAAAAATCGTTCAAAAAGCGCGAAAAATGCCGAAACTAGGCAAAAAATGCCAAAAAAAACAGTGCCATCGAGATTCAAACGGTCGTATGAAATTTGTGTAATTCCATTTCATCATCGGCCGAGCAGTAAAGATCGACCGCGCCCGGGCTGGCCGGGCGACGACGCGCTGGCGTGGTCCCGGGTCAGGGAGCGTCGCTGCGCAGTTCCTTTTCAATACGTTCCAGTTCCTGGCTGAAGGCCTGGTCGCGCACACTGGCGCGTTTGCGCCAAGGTTTGCGTTCCGGATCGGGTTGCGCGGCATAAGTGGTCACTTCGCCGCCGTAAACATCCTTGTAACGTTCAGCCTGGCGCTCGAGTTCTGCGCGCAGTTCATCTTTCGTCACATGCAGTACCTGAATTAAGAGTAATGGCTAATGTCGGGCGATGTGCAGTACGCACACCCCTCGCAGGCCGCAACGGCTTCATGACCGCAAGGTTGCACTGCCACTACGTACAGTGGGGCCTGTGCACTTGATTATAGCAATCGATAAATCGCCGAACAGCGTTATTTAACCAAGCCTGACATCGCCTGACATAACGAGTAGAAGGTGCCCGCAAACAATTTGGGCCTTTCGTACAACTTGGAAAGGCAACGCGGATAAAAGTTCGCTGAAATGTACGGGCGGGGTAGTTATGAAAAACGGCCTCGCCGCAAGGCGAGGCCGTTGCCTGGGGACTTCTACGGTGGGTACCTGACCAGTCTCTCCAAAGAAGCCACAAGTGGCATGAGAAAGGTATAAGCAAAAGTGTCAGCGGTCAATTGCGATTATCGGCCGTTTGTTCGATAATCGCACGAACCGGCGTTTTTTTTGAGGTGTGCGATGAGTGACCAAACCGTGGACAACGATTCCGCCAATCCGGAGGCGGGGCGACCTGCGTCTGCGGCCATGGCGCCGCCAATCGTGGCCTCCCCGGCCAAGCGCATCCAGGCTTTTACCGGCGATCCGGACTTCATGACATCGCTGGCGCGTGGGCTGGCCGTCATCCAGGCCTTCCAGGAGCGCAAGCGCCACCTGACCATCGCCCAGATCAGCCATCGCACGGAAATCCCGCGTGCCGCCGTGCGCCGCTGCCTGCACACGTTGATCAAGCTCGGCTATGCCACCACCGATGGGCGTACTTATTCGCTGTTGCCGAAAGTGCTGACCTTGGGGCATGCCTACTTGTCGTCGACGCCCCTGGCGATTTCGGCCCAGCCTTACCTGGACCGTATCAGCGACCAATTGCATGAGGCGGCCAACATGGCCACCCTCGAAGGCGATGACATCCTTTATATAGCCCGATCGGCCACGGTCGAGCGGTTGATTTCGGTGGACCTGTCGGTGGGCGGGCGCCTGCCGGCCTATTGCACGTCGATGGGGCGCATCCTGCTGGCGGCGCTGGATGACACCAGCTTGCGCGAGTACCTGGAGCGCGCCGACCTGAAGGCGCGGACCAGCCGTACACTGCATGACCCTGAGTCGCTGTTTGCCTGCATTCAGCAGGTGCGTGCCCAGGGCTGGTGCGTGGTGGACCAGGAACTGGAGCAGGGGCTGCGGTCGATTGCAGTACCAGTGTATGACGCTTCGGGGCAGGTACTGGCGGCGTTGAACGTGAGCACCCATGTTGGGCGGGTAACGCGCAGCGAGCTGGAGCAGCGCTTCCTGCCGATTCTGCTGGCGGCCAGCCGCGACCTTTGCCATCAATTGTTTGGTTGATCTGGCCGGGGCCGCAAAGCGGCCCCAAAATAGAACAGGTAAAAGCCATCTCTGTGCGATAAACGCACAGTGTCGCTCCCGGTGAATTGCGTCACCTGCGCCCGCTGATTAATGTTTCTCGCAACGGTCGGCTGTGCCGACCGAACAAGAAAAACATAAGAGGCACTCACCATGCATACTGTCCCTTCGCTGCCGCGGCCGCACCCGCATGCAGTCCCGTTGTATCCAGGCTGACACAGGCCGATTTTTCCGATCATTGCCAACTTGTACCGGTTAGCCGCGTGCAGTGGCTTGGCTGTGCCTCATATTCTGGATAACAACAATGAACCAAGCGCAAAACAACGTCGGCAAAAGCCTCGACGTCCAGTCGTTCATCAATCAGCAGCCGCTGTCCCGCTACCAGTGGCGGGTCGTGCTGTTGTGCTTCCTGATCGTCTTCCTCGATGGCCTTGACACCGCCGCCATGGGCTTCATCGCCCCGGCGCTGTCACAGGAATGGGGCATCGACCGCGCCAGTCTCGGCCCGGTGATGAGTGCCGCATTGATCGGCATGGTATTCGGCGCTCTCGGCTCCGGGCCGCTGGCCGACCGATTTGGCCGCAAGGGTGTGTTGGTAGGGGCGGTACTGGTGTTCGGTGGCTTCAGCCTGGCCTCGGCCTATGCCACCAATGTCGACCAGTTGCTGGTGCTGCGTTTCCTGACCGGCCTGGGCCTTGGCGCCGGCATGCCCAACGCCACCACGCTGCTGTCCGAATATACCCCGGAGCGCCTCAAGTCGTTGCTGGTGACCAGCATGTTCTGCGGCTTCAACCTGGGCATGGCCGGTGGTGGCTTCATTTCCGCGAAGATGATCCCGGCCTATGGCTGGCACAGTCTGCTGGTGATTGGCGGCGTGCTGCCCTTGCTGCTGGCGGTCGTGCTGATGGTCTGGCTGCCGGAGTCGGCGCGGTTCCTGGTGGTACGCAACCGTGGCACCGACAAGGTGCGCAAGACCTTGTCGCCGATTGCGCCACAGGTAGTGGCCGAGGCGGGTAGCTTCAGCGTGCCGGAACAGAAGGCCGTGGCCGCGCGCAACGTGTTTGCGGTGATCTTCTCTGGCACCTATGGCCTGGGGACCGTGCTGCTGTGGCTGACCTACTTCATGGGCCTGGTCATCGTCTACCTGCTGACCAGCTGGTTGCCCACCCTGATGCGTGACAGTGGCGCGAGCATGGAGCAGGCCGCGTTCATCGGCGCGCTGTTCCAGTTTGGCGGCGTGCTCAGTGCCGTTGGCGTAGGTTGGGCGATGGACCGCTTCAACCCGCACAAGGTGATCGGCATTTTCTACCTGCTGGCCGGGGTTTTCGCTTACGCCGTCGGGCAGAGCCTGGGCAATATCACCGTACTGGCCACGCTGGTGCTGATCGCGGGCATGTGCGTGAACGGCGCGCAGTCGGCGATGCCATCGCTAGCAGCACGCTTCTATCCGACCCAGGGCCGTGCCACGGGTGTATCGTGGATGCTGGGCATCGGTCGGTTTGGTGCCATCCTCGGCGCCTGGAGTGGCGCGACGTTGCTGGGGCTGGGCTGGAACTTCGAGCAGGTGCTGACTGCATTGCTGGTGCCGGCAGCGCTGGCGACCGTGGGTGTGGTCGTGAAGGGCCTGGTGAGCCACGCCGACGCGACGTGAAAGCAGGGGTGGCTCTGCGGCCTTATCGCCTCACTGCTCTTCTGTAGAAGTGGCGTTGTGTCGCGGTAAGGCTGCCGAGCAGCCCCCGAACGGAGATGAGTAGCAGGACAACAAATTGTTCGATAACCGCACATAGAGTCGATTATCGGATTGTAAGCCACCCACCAGTCTCCTTAATCTGAGCTCACTGAAGCACCCTGACCAGGAGCCTCCAAATGCCACGTGCAGACCACTACCGAACCCACCGAAATCGAGCTGTCCGCCCTGCGTGACCTCGATGCCCGTACCGCCGCGGCCCATGGCCAGCCGGCAGGAGAAGCCTGATGCGAGACGTATTCATCTGTGACGCCATCCGTACCCCGATCGGCCGCTTTGGCGGTGCCTTGGCGGGTGTGCGGGCCGACGACCTGGCCGCTGTGCCGCTTAAGGCGCTGATCGAGCGCAACCCCGGCGTGCAATGGGACCAGGTCGACGAGGTGTTCTTCGGCTGCGCCAACCAGGCCGGTGAAGACAACCGCAACGTGGCACGTATGGCGCTGCTGCTGGCTGGTCTGCCAGAAAGCATTCCAGGCGTGACCCTGAACCGCCTGTGCGCCTCCGGCATGGATGCCATCGGCACCGCCTTCCGCGCTATCGCCAGCGGTGAAATGGAGCTGGCGATTGCCGGCGGCGTCGAGTCGATGTCGCGTGCCCCGTTCGTCATGGGCAAGGCCGAGAGCGGCTATTCGCGCAACATGAAGCTGGAAGACACCACCATCGGCTGGCGTTTCATCAACCCGCTGATGAAGAGCCAGTACGGCGTCGACTCCATGCCGGAAACCGCTGACAACGTGGCCGACGATTACCAGGTGTCGCGTGCTGACCAGGACGCCTTCGCCCTGCGCAGTCAGCAGAAGGCGGCTGCTGCCCAGGCTGCTGGCTTCTTCGCCGAAGAGATCGTACCGGTGCGTATCGCCCACAAGAAAGGCGAAGTCATCGTTGAGCGTGACGAG
Source organism: Pseudomonas sp. BN607 (assembly GCF_029871175.1). Taxonomy (NCBI): domain Bacteria; kingdom Pseudomonadati; phylum Pseudomonadota; class Gammaproteobacteria; order Pseudomonadales; family Pseudomonadaceae; genus Pseudomonas; species Pseudomonas sp. BN607. Next base: position 196,853 of record NZ_SSOE01000056.1, on the reverse strand, counting down.
CACCTGCGCCCGGAAACCACCCTGGAAGCGCTGACCAAGCTCAAGCCGGTCAATGGCCCGGACAAGACTGTCACCGCTGGCAACGCATCGGGCGTGAACGACGGTGCAGCAGCGTTGATTCTGGCCTCGGCCGAAGCAGTGAAGAAACACGGCCTGACCCCACGTGCCCGCGTGTTGGGCATGGCCAGCGGCGGCGTTGCACCGCGGGTGATGGGTATCGGCCCGGTGCCGGCGGTGCGCAAGCTGACCGAGCGCCTGGGTGTGGCGGTGAATGATTTCGATGTGATCGAGCTGAATGAAGCCTTCGCCAGCCAAGGCCTGGCGGTGCTGCGTGAGCTGGGTGTGGCCGATGACGCGCCGCAGGTGAACCCTAATGGCGGCGCGATCGCCCTGGGCCACCCGCTGGGCATGAGCGGTGCGCGCCTGGTGCTGACGGCGCTGCATCAGCTGGAGAAGAGTGGTGGACGCAAGGGCCTGGCGACCATGTGTGTAGGTGTCGGCCAAGGTCTGGCGCTGGCCATCGAGCGAGTTTGACCTGTACCGGCCTCTTCGCGGGTGAACCCGCCCCCACAGGGATCCACGCAACCCCTGTGGGAGCGGGTTTACCCGCGAAGAGGCCGGACTTGTCAGACGTAGGGCCAATTGCCAGCCAGATAGCGGAACGAGTGTGTTACTAGGTATGTCTAGACTTACCTAGGACCCTCCAGGAGTAAAACCGTCATGACCTCAACCTATTACACCGGCGAAGAGCGCAGTAAGCGCATCTTCGCTATCGTTGGTGCCTCTTCAGGCAACCTGGTGGAATGGTTCGACTTCTACGTCTACGCCTTCTGCGCGATCTACTTCGCCCCGGCCTTCTTCCCCTCCGACGACCCTACCGTTCAGCTGCTGAACACCGCAGGCGTATTCGCCGCAGGTTTTTTGATGCGCCCCATCGGTGGCTGGATATTCGGCCGCCTCGCTGACCGCCATGGTCGCAAGAATTCCCTGATGATCTCAGTGCTGATGATGTGCTTCGGCTCACTGATGATCGCCTGTCTGCCTACCTACGCCAGCATTGGCACCTGGGCTCCGGCGCTGCTGTTGCTGGCCCGCCTGATCCAGGGCCTGTCGGTGGGGGGCGAGTACGGCACCACCGCCACCTACATGAGCGAAGTGGCCCTGCGCGGGCAGCGCGGCTTTTTTGCCTCGTTCCAGTACGTGACTTTGATCGGCGGCCAGTTGCTGGCGGTGCTGGTCGTGGTGATCCTGCAGCAGTTGCTGACCGAAGATGAACTGCGCGCCTGGGGCTGGCGCATTCCCTTTGTGGTGGGGGCCATCGCCGCGCTGATCTCGTTGATGCTGCGCCGCTCGCTGCATGAGACCAGCAGCGCCGAAACCCGCCAGGACAAGGACGCTGGCACCATCAAGGGGCTGTTCCGCAACCATGCTGCGGCCTTCGTCACCGTGCTTGGCTATACCGCTGGCGGCTCGCTGATCTTCTACACCTTCACCACCTACATGCAGAAGTACCTGGTGAACACCGCGGGCATGACGGCGAAGAACGCCAGCTACGTGATGACCGGCGCGCTGTTCCTGTTCATGGTGCTGCAGCCATTCTTCGGGATGCTCTCCGACCGCATCGGGCGGCGTAATTCGATGCTGCTGTTCGGCGCCTTGGGTACGCTGTGCACCGTGCCGCTGTTGATGGCACTGAAAACCGTGACCAGCCCGTTCATGGCTTTCGTGCTGATTAGCCTGGCACTGTGCATCGTCAGTTTCTACACCTCCATCAGCGGCCTGGTGAAGGCCGAGATGTTCCCGCCGCAGGTGCGCGCGCTGGGTGTGGGGCTGGCCTATGCGGTGGCCAACGCCGCATTTGGCGGTTCGGCCGAGTACGTGGCCCTGGGGCTGAAGACCATGGGTATGGAAAATACCTTCTACTGGTACGTGACGGCGATGATGGCGATAGCCTTCCTGTTCAGCCTGCGCCTGCCGAAGCAGGCCGAGTACCTGCACCATGATCACTAAGGATGCTGCATGAGCAACCAACTGTTCGACGCCTACTTCACCGCGCCGGCCATGCGCGAGATCTTCTCCGACCGTGGCCGCCTGCAGGGCATGCTCGATTTCGAGGCCGCGCTGGCCCATGCCGAAGCTGCTGCCGGGCTGGTCCCGCACAGCGCAGTGGCGGCCATCGAGGCAGCGTGCCAGGCCGAGCGCTATGACGTTGGCGCCTTGGCCAATGCCATCGCGACCGCGGGCAACTCGGCGATCCCGCTGGTGAAGGCGTTGGGCAAGGTAATCGCCACTGGCGTGCCTGAAGCCGAGCGCTACGTGCACTTGGGGGCTACCAGCCAGGATGCGATGGATACTGGGCTGATCCTGCAGTTGCGCGATGCCCTCGACCTGATCGAAGCCGACCTTGGCAGGCTGGCCGAGACGCTGTCGCAGCAAGCCCTGAAGCATGCCGATACACCGCTGGTGGGCCGCACCTGGCTGCAACACGCCACCCCGGTGACCCTGGGCATGAAGCTGGCCGGGGTGTTGGGCGCCTTGACCCGCCACCGCCAGCGCCTGCAGGAGCTGCGCCCGCGCTTGCTGGTGCTGCAGTTCGGCGGTGCCTCGGGCAGCCTGGCCGCCTTGGGTAGCAAGGCGATGCCAGTGGCCGAGGCGTTGGCCGGGCAACTCAAGCTGACCCTGCCCGAGCAACCCTGGCATACCCAGCGCGATCGACTGGTCGAGTTTGCTTCGGTACTGGGCCTGGTTGCGGGCAGCCTGGGCAAGTTTGGCCGCGATATCAGCCTGCTGATGCAAACCGAGGCAGGGGAGGTGTTCGAACCGTCCGCGCCGGGCAAGGGTGGTTCTTCGACCATGCCGCACAAGCGCAACCCGGTCGGCGCTGCCGTGCTGATCGGCGCTGCGACCCGGGTGCCAGGGCTGGTTTCGACGCTGTTCAGTGCCATGCCTCAGGAGCATGAGCGCAGCCTGGGCCTGTGGCATGCCGAATGGGAAACCCTGCCTGATATCTGCTGCCTGGTCTCCGGCGCCCTGCGCCAGGCCCAGGTGATTGCCGAGGGTATGGAGGTGGATGCCGCGCGCATGCGCCGCAACCTCGACCTGACCCAGGGCCTGGTGCTGGCCGAAGCCGTGAGCATCGTCCTCGCCCAGCGCCTGGGGCGCGACCGGGCCCACCACCTGCTGGAGCAATGCTGTCAGCGCGCGGTGGCCGAGCAGCGTCACCTGCGTGCTGTGCTGGGTGACGAACCCCAGGTCAGTGCCGAGCTGTCCGCTGAGGAACTCGATCGCCTGCTCGACCCAGCCCATTACCTGGGCCAGGCCCGCGTCTGGGTGGCGCGTGCCGTGTCCGAACATCAACGTTTCACTGCCTGAAGGAGACCGCTGTGGCGCATTTGCAACTGGCTGATGGCGTTTTGAATTACCAGATCGATGGCCCGGAAAACGCCCCGGTGCTGGTCCTGTCCAACTCGCTGGGTACCGACCTGGGCATGTGGGACACCCAGATACCGCTATGGAGCCAGCACTTCCGTGTGCTGCGCTACGACACCCGAGGCCACGGCGCATCGCTGGTCACTGAAGGCCCTTACAGCATCGAACAACTCGGCCGCGACGTGCTGGCACTGCTCGACGGCCTGGACATTCAGAAGGCCCACTTCGTCGGCCTGTCGATGGGCGGCCTGATCGGCCAGTGGCTGGGCATCAATGCCGGCGACCGCCTGCACAGCCTGACCCTGTGCAACACTGCCGCCAAGATCGCCAACGACGAGGTGTGGAACACCCGTATCGACACCGTGCTCAAGGGCGGCCAGCAGGCAATGGTCGACCTGCGCGATGCCTCGATCGCCCGCTGGTTCACCCCAGGCTTCGCCCAGGCGCAGGCTGAAGAGGCCCAGCGCATCTGTCAGATGCTGGCGCAAACCAGCCCGCAGGGCTATGCCGGCAACTGCGCGGCAGTGCGTGACGCCGATTATCGTGAGCAACTGGGCCGTATCCAGGTGCCTGCACTGATCGTGTCGGGGACCGAGGACGTGGTGACGACCCCAGAGCATGGCCGTTTCATGCAAGCCGGTATTGCCGGTGCCGAGTACGTCGACTTCCCGGCGGCACACCTGTCCAACGTCGAGATTGGCGAGGCATTCAGCCGTCGCGTCCTCGACTTCCTGCTGGCTCACTGAGGACACTGCCATGGACGAGAAACAACGTTACGACGCCGGCATGCAAGTGCGCCGCGCGGTACTTGGCGATGCCCACGTGGACCGCAGCCTGGAGAAGCTCAACGACTTCAACGGCGAATTTCAGGAAATGATCACCCGCCACGCCTGGGGTGACATCTGGACCCGCCCAGGCCTGCCGCGCCATACCCGCAGCCTGATCACCATTGCCATGCTGATCGGCATGAACCGCAACGATGAACTGAAGTTGCACCTGCGTGCAGCGGCCAACAATGGCGTGACCCGCGACGAGATCAAGGAAGTGCTGATGCAGAGCGCGATCTACTGCGGCATTCCGGCGGCCAATGCCACCTTCCACATGGCAGAGTCGGTGTGGGATGAACTGGGGGTGGAGTCGCGTAGCTGATCGCTACGCAGTCCCCTACTGTGGGAGCGACACAAGGCCGCTCCCGCACAGCCCGCGTAAGTTTTTACATGGGCCGCACGGCCACCGGCCCTGCATGGCTCTCCACGGCCTGTTTCAGGACCGGGCACAGCCCTAGCATGAATGCCGCTTCGGCCACCACGAACAGTGGCCCGATGATCAACCCGCTGACATCGTCGACAAAGGCGGGCTTGCGGCCTTCGTAGTAATGGCCGACGAACTGGATGATCCAGCCCACCACGAATCCCCCCACCCCGGCGCCAAGCCACAGCCCGGTAGCCTGAACCGCCAGAGCCTGACCGACCCACAGGCACAAGCCCAGCAGCAACCCCATCACCAGGCCGAAGCGCAGGTCCAGGCGCAGGTAGAACCATACCGAGGCGGCCGCTGCCAGCAGGGCGGGGGATAGCCACATGCCCGCGACTTGCCAGCCGGGGCGCGACAGCAGGATGGTGACCGCCAGCACGATCATGGGGATACCGATGAAGTGGGTGACGATGTTGCGTGGGTCGCGGTGATAGCTGGCGTACTGGCTCAGGTGGTCGACGAGGGTTTTCATTGTTGTGCCTCCCTGGTTTGCCTGGTCGGGGGTGTTGCCGGTTCCGGCGATAGGGCCTGAACTGGCAACCGATATAGCTCAGGATAGCCCGCAGCCACCACCATCATCAGCTCAGCGAATGGCGGCGGCCCGCACTGGCATATCCAGCCCGACCAAGGTCTCGATCATCGCCCGCGCCGCTGGCGACAGCCGGTAGCCGCTGCGGCTGACCACCCCGCAGTACACGCTGAGCACCTCAAGCGCCGGCGGCAGATTGCGCCAGTGCAGGCGCACCAGGGTGCCGTTGGCCAGGTCATCGGCCAGGGCTTCCTCGCTGGCAATACCGATGGCATCGCTGGCCTGCACCACGCTGCGCAGGATGGCCAGGTGCTCGGTCTGCAAATGCGGAGTGAAGTCACTGCGCCCGCTCAGGTTGGCGAGGCGCTTGCGTACCCCGGGCGCGAGCAGCCCGCTGGCCAGCGGATAGCTGAACAGGTCGTTGGTCGACAGGCTTTCCTTGGCCAGCAGCGGGTGGCCCGGGCGGCAGAAAAACAGGCCTGGGCGGCGTGACAAAGGTTCGGTGTGAAAGCTGGGGTCTGCTTCGAACGGGCGGATATCGTCGACGAAAAACTCGATCTGTTCACGGCGCAGTGCCTGGCCAAGGCGTTCGGCGTTGTCCACCAGCAGCGAGGTATGGATGCCAGGGTGGCGTTCGATGAAGTGGCGCAGGGCATCGGGCACCAGGCGCACGGCCAGCGTCGGGCCGCTGCCGAAGTGCAGCTCGCCGGCGTCGAGCTTGGTCATTTGCAGCACTTCGTTGCTCAGTTGCGCCGCGCCTTGCACCAGGCGGCGGGCGTGTTGCAGCACCACCTGGCCTTCCGGGGTAGGCGGCAGGGCCTTGCTGGCGCGGTCGACCAGCGGGCAACCGAATGTGTGTTCCAGGCCCTGGATGGCGCGGCTGAAGGCGGGCTGGGTGATGCCCATGGCTTCGGCGGCACGAACGAAACTGCGGTATTCGGTGAGGGCGATGAAGTAGCGCAGCTGGCGAAGGTCCATTTCACGGCTCTAGGGCGGGGCGGGGCCCTATTCAAGCGGTTACTGCTTATGTCGTCAAAGAAGGTTTATGGATTTGTTTATAGCTGAAAGTTATTTTTCACCGCCTCGCGTATAAAACCGGCTCCCACAGGGTGGCCACAGCTTTTGAAACTGTAGTCACCCCGTAAGCGCCGGTTTACCCGCGAGAGGCCAGTTGATTTAGAGCAGATTCAGCGGGTAGCTCACGATCAGCCGGTTTTCATCGAACGCGTTGGTGCTGAAGTCGCGGCGCATGGTGGAGTTGCGCCACTTCACCGACAGGTCCTTGAAGCTGCCCGACTGCACCACGTACGCCAGCTCGGTCTCGCGTGCCCATTCCTTGCCGTCATCCACGCCACCAGCGGTAACGTTGTCACCCTTGATGTAGCGGTTCATCAGGGTCAGGCCGGGTACGCCGACGCTAGCGAAGCTGAAGTCATGACGCACCTGCCATGAACGTTCCTTGGCATTGTCGAAGCTGGAGTTGTAACTATCGTTGGCGAGGGTGCCGCCGCTGGTGCCGTTGACCCGCATCCAGGCATCGTCGCCGCTGACTTTCTGCAGGCCGACGTAGAATGTGTGGCCCTGGTAGCGTGCCGAGAGCAGCGCCGAGGCAGTGCGGTTGTCCAGCTTGCCGGCACGTTCGGCGCCATCTTCCTTGCCGATGAAGTAGCCCAGGTTGGCGCCCAGGGTCCAGTCGCCCAGCGGCTGGCTGTGCGTCAGGTTGAGGTACTGCTGGCGGTAGATGTCCTTGAGCTGGGCATCCCAAAGGCCAATCATGGTGCGCTTGTCGTTGAAGGTGTACTCGCCGCCACCGAAGTTGAAGCGGTCGGAGGTGAACGCCGCTCTACCGTTCAGCGACATGTCTTCCATGCTTGCGTCGTTGCGCGGGCTGTTGCCGCGGAACTGGCCGGCGTACAGGGTCAGGCCGGCGATTTCCTTCGACGTCAGCTGGCCGCCGCGGAAGGTTTGCGGCAGCGAACGACCGTCGTCTGAGCGCAGAATCGGTAGGACCGGCATCCATTCCCCGACTTTCAGCTCGGTTTCGGACAACTTGGCTTTCAGCGCCACACCCAGGCGGCCGAAGTCATCGGCCGGGCGACCATCGCCGTGTACCGGCAGAAGTTGGGTGTTGGTGGTGCCTTTGCCGCCGTCGAGCTTGACCGAGTACAGGCCAAGTACGTCCACTCCGAAACCGATGGTGCCCTGGGTGAAGCCAGAGCGGGCATCGAGGATGAAGCTTTGCGTCCATTCTTCGGCCTTGCCCTGTGGGTGGGCCGGGTCGACGAAGTTGCGGTTGATGTAGAAGTTGCGCAGGTTGAGGGTAGCCTTGGCGTCCTCCAGGAAACCACCTTGGTCGGCGGCGAACACGGGGAGGGCGCAGGACATGGCCAACAGGCCGGGCAGCAGCTGGCGTGCGGGTTGCAAAGTGCTCATCTGTCGTGGATCTCTTGTTTTTATGGGGCGAGCCGGTGCACTGCGGGGTCGGGCCGGCAGGTGCGGGTCTTTTCTTGATGAACTTGGGCAACGTTGCGTGGGTGGATGGTGCGGGGTTGTACGGGGGTGAGGCAATTCGCCGCAAACGGAACGGGGCGATAATCGAACGGAATGTTCCGGTTAGTTAATAATTTTGCAGTGCTGGCCCTATCGCCTGTGCAGGCGCCAGAAAGCAAAAAGCCCACCGCGAGGGTGGGCTTGATGAGGCAACAGCTGCAATCAGCCTTTCGGTGTATCCACCGATGCCTGCTGGTTCGCCTGACCGGTTTGCTCGTACCAGCCACCGCCGAGTGCCTTGTACAGATTGACCTCGCTGGTCAGCTGCGACAGACGGTCGCCGATCAGCGCCTGCTGGGCACTGAACAGGTTGCGCTGGGCGTCAAGGAACGTCAGGTTGCTGTCGATGCCGATCCGGTAGCGGCGTTCGGCCAGGCGGTAGTAGTCCTGGTTGGCCTGCACCAGGTCACGCTGGGCCTGCAATTGCTCTTCGAAGGTTTTGCGCGCAGCCAAGCCATCGGAGACTTCCTGGAAGGCGGTCTGGATGGTTTTTTCGTACTTGGCGACGTTGATGTCCTTCTGGATCTTCGAATAGTCCAGGCTCGCCTTCAGGCTGCCGGCGTTGAAAATCGGCAGGTTGATCTGCGGCTGGAACAGCCAGGTGCCCTGACCACCCGCGAACAGGTGGCCCATGTCGGGGCTCAGGCTGCCGGCGTTCGCGGTCAGGCTGATGCTCGGGAAGAACGCTGCGCGGGCGGCGCCGATGTTGGCGTTGGCGGCCTTCAGCAAGTGTTCGGCTTCCTGGATGTCCGGACGACGCTGGAGGATGTCCGACGGCAGGCCGGCTGGTACTTCGGCCAGCTGGTCGGCATTGAGCTCCAGTGGCTTGGCCAGGTTCGCAGGAATACCGGTACCCAGCAGCACGGTCAGGCTGTTGACGTCCTGGGCGACCAGGCGCTGGTACTGCGAGTACTTGACCCGGGCGCCTTCCACGGCGGTACGCGCCTGGCTGACGTCGAGTGCCGAAGCCACGCCGACTTCGTTGCTGCGACGGGTGAGGTTGTAGCTTTCCTCGTAGGTCTTCAGCGTTTCTTCGGTCAGCTTGAACAGCGCCTGGTCGGCCTGCCAGGTGTAATAGGCGTTGGCCACGCTGGCCACCAGGGCGATTTGCGTGGAGCGGCGCGCCTGCTCACTGGACAGGTAGGTCTCCAGGGCTTGCTCGGTCAGGCTACGGACCCGGCCGAACAGGTCCAGCTCATAGGCGCTGACGCCGAGGGTGGCCGAGTACTGGCTGGTAATGCCCGACTCCCCGGTTTGCGACATGTTCGCCGGCACTCGCTGGCGGCTGCCGCTGCCGGTGGCTGAAACCGCCGGGAACAGGTCAGCCCGCTGGATGCGGTACTGCGCGCGGTAGGCGTCGAGGTTCAACGCAGCGACGCGCAGGTCGCGGTTGTTGACCAGCGAGGTCTGGATCAGTTGCTGCAGTGCCGGGTCGTGGAAGAACTGGCGCCAGCCCTGTTCGGCGGCGGCAACGTCTGCCGACTGGGTCGGGGAGTACGCAGGGCCTTGCGGCCACTGCGCTGCCACCGGCGATTCCGGGGTCTGGTAGTCAGGGATCAGCGAGCAGCCGCCAAGAATCAAAGCGGTGACCGCCAGGGACAATAAAGACTTGGTCATTGCCCAGCCTCATAACGTGGAGTTTCAGGGGTGGCGTCTTTTTCCGGCTCTTTGCTGCCGAACAGCGACGACACTGCGACGAAGAATAGCGGTACCCAGAAGATTGCCAGCACGGTCGCACTGATCATGCCGCCGATCACGCCCGTACCAATGGCGTGCTGGCTGCCGGCACCGGCACCGCTGGCGATGGTCAACGGTACCACGCCGAGGATGAACGCCAGCGAGGTCATGATGATCGGGCGCAGACGCATGCGGCACGCTTCGATCGCCGCGTCGTACAAGCTGCGGCCCTGCTCGTGCAGTTCCTTGGCGAATTCGACGATCAGAATGGCGTTTTTCGCCGCCAGGCCGATGGTGGTCAGCAGGCCGACCAGGAAGTACACGTCGTTGGACAAGCCGCGCAGGCTGGTGGCGATCAGCGCACCGATGATACCCAGAGGTACTACCAGCACTACGGCGATCGGGATCGACCAGCTTTCGTACAGGGCTGCCAGGCACAGGAACACGAACAGTACCGAAAGGGCGAACAGCGCCGGCATCTGCGAGCCGGAGAGTTTTTCCTCGTAGGACATGCCGGTCCAGGAGAAGCCGATACCGTCCGGCAATTCGCCAGCGATGCGCTCGACCTCGGCCATGGCTTCACCGGTACTGTGGCCTGGGGCCGGTGCACCCAGGATCTCCATGGCCTCAACGCCGTTGTAACGCGACAGCTTCGGTGACCCGTAAGTCCATTCGCCTTTGGCGAAGGAGGAGAACGGCACCATCTCGCCAGCACCATTGCGCACGTACCACTTCTGCAGGTCTTCCGGGCTCATCCGCGCATTCGGCTCGCCCTGGATGTAGACCTTCTTGACCCGGCCGCGGTCGATGAAGTCGTTGACGTAGCTGGCCCCCAAGGCAATCGACAGGGTGTTGTTGATGTCGGCAATGGTCACGCCCAGGGCGCTGGCACGTTCGTCATCGATGGTCAGTTGGTACTGCGGCTCGTCGTTCAGGCCGTTCGGGCGTACGGCGCTGAGCACTTTGCTTTGCGCGGCCTTGGCCAGGAACTGGTTGCGCGCTTCCATCAGCTTCTCGTGGCCAACGCCGCCGCGGTCCTGCAGGAACACGTCGAAACCGGTGGCGTTGCCCAGTTCCAGCACCGCTGGCGGGGCAAAGGCGAACACCATCGCATCGCGCAAGGTGAAGAAGTGTTGCTGGGCGCGTTGGGCCAAGGCAAACACGCTGTTTTCCTTGGAACGCTCATCCCATGGCTTGAGCATGATGAACGCCATGCCCGAGCTCTGGCCACGACCGGCGAAGTTGAAGCCGTTGACGGTGAACACCGACGACACGGTGTCGGCTTCGTCCTTCAGCAGATACTCACGCATCTGGTCGACCACCACCTGGGTGCGCTCGGCACTGGAACCGGCCGGGGTTTGTACCTGGGCAAACAGTACGCCTTGGTCTTCTTCCGGCAGGAACGCGGTAGGAATGCGGGCGAACAGCCAGATCATGCCGACCACGATCAGGGCATAGCCCAGCAGGAACGGCACCTTGTTGCGCAGGATAGTACCCACGCTGCGCTCGTAGCCGTTGACGCTGCGGTCGAAGTTGCGGTTGAACCAGCCAAAGAACCCGCCTTTGGCCGTGTGATGCTCGCCTTTCTTCAGCGGCTTGAGCATGGTGGCGCACAGCGCCGGGGTGAAGATAAGTGCCACCAGCACCGACAGGCCCATGGCCGAGACGATGGTGATGGAGAACTGCCGGTAGATCACACCTGTGGACCCACCGAAGAATGCCATGGGCAGCAGCACTGCCGACAGCACCAGGGCGATACCCACCAGGGCACCCTGGATCTGCTCCATGGAGCGCTTGGTCGCCTCTTTGGGCGGCAAGCCTTCCTCGGACATGACCCGCTCGACGTTCTCCACCACGACGATGGCATCGTCCACCAGCAAACCGATGGCCAGGACCATGGCGAACATGGTCAGGGTGTTGATGCTGAAGCCCGCGGCGGCAAGAATGCCGAATGTACCCAGCAACACCACCGGTACGGTCATGGTGGTAATGATGGTAGCGCGGAAGTTCTGCAGGAACAGGTACATCACCAGGAACACCAGGACCACGGCTTCGATCAGGGTGTGGATCACCCCACTGATCGATTCGGTGACCACCGGAGTGGTGTCATACGGGAATACCGCTTTCACCCCAGGCGGGAAGAACGGTTCCAGGCCTTTGATGGTTTCGCGCAGTGCCTTGGCGGTGTCCAGGGCGTTGGCGCCGGTCGCCAGTTTTACCGCCAGGCCGGAAGCCGGCTTGCCGTTGAACTGGGCGCTGACCGCATAGTTTTCACCGCCCAGGCCAACCTGGGCGACATCGCCCAGCCTTACCTGCGAACCATCGCTGTTGACCTTGAGCAGGATCTTCTCGAACTGCTCGGCAGTCTGCAGGCGGGTCTTGCCGATGATGGTGGCGTTCAACTGGGTACCCGGCATGGCTGGCAGGCCGCCGAGTTGACCGGAGGACACCTGCACGTTTTGCGCGGCAACCGCGGTCTTGACGTCGACCGGAGTCAGCTGGAACTTGTTCAGCTTGGCCGGATCGAGCCAGATACGCATGGCGTACTGCGCACCGAACACCTGGAAGTCACCCACACCTGCAGTACGCGAGATTGGGTCCTGCATGTTCGAGACGATGTAGTTGGCCAGGTCGTCCTTGGTCATGCTGCCGTCTTCGGACACCAGGCCGATCACCAGCAGGAAGTTCTTCACTGCCTTGGTGACGCGGATACCTTGCTGCTGCACTTCCTGCGGCAGCAGCGGGGTGGCCAGGTTCAGCTTGTTCTGCACCTGCACCTGAGCGGTGTCGGGGTTGGTACCCTGCTCGAAGGTGGCGGTAATGGTCATGCTGCCGTCGGAGTTACTTTCCGACGACACATACCGCAGGTTGTCGATACCGTTGAGCTGCTGCTCGATCACCTGCACCACGGTGTCCTGCACGGTTTGCGCCGAGGCGCCCGGGTAGGTCACGGCGATGGCGATGGCCGGTGGCGCGATGCTGGGGTACTGGTTGATCGGCAGCTTCAGGATCGACAAGGCCCCGACCAGCATGATCACCAAGGCGATCACCCAGGCGAAGATCGGGCGATCGATAAAGAACTTCGACATGGTTTACTCCGCTTTGGCGTCTGCTTTCGCCGCGTTGGCCTGATCAGGGCTGGCCGGCTTCTTGACGTTGGTGGCTTCGCTGACCTTGACCTCGACGCCTGGGCGCACGTACTGCAGCCCTTCGGTGATCAGGCGGTCACCCGGGTTGAGGCCTTCCTCGATCAGCCAGTCGCTACCCAGGGTACGGTTGGCCTTGAGCTGGCGCAGTTCGACCTTGTTGTCCTGGTTGACCACCAGGGCCGTCGGTGCGCCTTTCAGGTCGCGGGTCACGCCTTGCTGCGGTGCCAGGATGGCGTTGGCGTTGACCCCGGCCTTCAGCCGCGCATGTACGAACATGCCTGGCAGCAGGGTGTGATCGGGGTTGGGGAACAGTGCGCGCAGGGTCACCGAGCCGGTGGTCTCGTCGACCGCGACTTCGGAGAATTCCAGCCGGCCTTCCTGCTTGAACAGGCTGCCGTCCTCCAGCACCAGCTGGACCGAGGCGGCGTTGTCGCCGGCCTTCTGCAACTGGCCGCTTTCCAGGTCACGGCGCAGCTTGAGCAGTTCGGCGGTGGACTGGGTAACGTCGACGTAGATAGGGTCGAGTTGCTGGATGGTGGCCATGGCGTTGGTCTGGCCATTGTTCACCAGCGCACCTTCGGTGACCGAAGAACGGCCGATACGGCCGCTGATCGGTGCCAGGACCTTGGTGTAGCGCAGGTCGATCTGTGCGCTTTTGAGCGAAGCCTCTGCCTGCAATCGTTTGGCATTGGCGTCGTCGTATTCCTGTTTCGACACGGCCTGCTCGTCGATCAGCTGCTTGTAACGCTCGGCCAGCGAGCGGGTAGCCTGCAGGTTGGCCTGGGCATTGCCCAGCGTGGCCTCGTATACGGCGGGGTCGATCTGGTAAAGCTGCTGGCCTTCCTTGACGTCACTCCCTTCCTTGAACAGGCGTTTGAGAATGATGCCATTGACCTGTGGACGCACTTCGGCGACGCGGAAGGCACTGGTACGCCCCGGCAGTTCCGAGGTCAGGGTGAAGGCTTGCGGCTGGATGGTCACGACGCCGACCTGAGGAGCCTGCGCCGCTGGCGCTGCTTCTTCTTTCTTACAGCCACTGAGCAGGGTTGCCAGGGCGACGGCGGAAACCAGAGCGGTAACGGCTGGCTTGAATTGCATGAGGATCCTCGGGTCGCTGGAGCAGGGAGACGCTCAAGAGTAATGGAAGAGTCTGGATCTGGAGAAATGTGCTATCCGGTGGATAAATAGCTTGCTAAGGAATATACTTACATTCATGGTTGTTTGTAAATACCGCCGGGTTGTACATGATTACTGCCACAGCCCTTGATTAGTTCATCCGTGAGGTGCCCTGCAGAGGTGCTCCCGGAGCGTTTCCCGTACGCACCGCGCGTCCGGGCCAGATGAGGTTGTACTGCCATGGTCCGTCGAACCAAAGAAGAAGCCCAGGAGACCCGCGCCCAGATCATCGAGGCAGCGGAAAAGGCCTTCTACAAGCGCGGGGTTGCGCGAACCGCCCTGGCCGACATCGCCGAACTGGCGGGCGTGACCCGCGGGGCGATCTATTGGCACTTCAACAACAAGGCCGAGCTGGTTCAGGCGTTGCTCGACAGCCTGCACGAGACCCATGACCATTTGGCGCGGGCGAGCGAAAGCGAGGACGAAGTCGACCCGCTTGGCTGCATGCGCAAGCTGCTGTTGCAGGTGTTCAACGAGCTGGTGCTCGATGCCCGAACCCGGCGTATCAATGAAATCCTGCATCACAAGTGCGAGTTCACCGATGACATGTGTGAAATTCGCCAGCAGCGCCAGGGTGCGGTGCTGGATTGCCACAAGGGCATCACCCTGGCGCTGGCCAATGCCGTGCGCCGGGGCCAGTTGCCTGGCGAGCTGGATGTCGAGCGCGCGGCGGTGGCCATGTTCGCTTATGTCGATGGCCTGATCGGGCGCTGGCTGCTGCTGCCTGACAGTGTCGACCTGTTGGGGGATGTCGAAAAATGGGTCGACACCGGCCTGGATATGCTGCGCTTGAGCCCGGCTCTGCGCAAATGACACTTTGTTAAGGATTGTGAGGGAGTGTTTCCTCTCTGTATTAAGAGAGGATTAATGCTCGCGGGTAACTGCGCCATTGCTCGGCGCACCGCTGTCCTGCTGCGGCAGCCGTAGGGCAGCAGCTCTTTTCGCCAGTGATGCATCTTTGCAGCACAGGCTGTTGCTACGGGATTGCACAGCATTCAGTGGCCGCGCAGTTGCCGATCCGGCAACGCCACCGCAGCCAGTAAACCAACCAGTGCAATCAGCGCACTCCCCATCAACAGGTGGCGGAACGTCTCCAGCAACCGCGTCTGGGTCACCAGGTCCACTTCGCCCGCCTTCAAGCTCCCCAGCAAGGGATTACCGAGCAATTCGAACCCGCCCTGGTGCAGCAACGCCAGTAACAGGCTGGACATGCACGCAACGCCCATCGCCCCGCCCAACGAGCGGAACAGGTTGGTGGTGCTGGTGGCCACGCCGATGTCCTTGCTGGCCACTGCGCTTTGCGTGCCCACCAGCGATGTCGGGAACTGCAAGCCGCAGGCAATGCCAGTCAGCAACATGAACAGCGCACTGAGCCACCCGGACTGCGGCGGGGTCAGCGCCATGCCTAGGATGGCCAGCGGCATCAGCAATGCCCCGGCGAGGATCTGCGGCTTGTAGCGCCCGGTGCGACTGGTCATGCGCCCGCCCGTGAAGGCACCGATGGGTAGCCCCATCACCAGCGGCAACAGGTGCAGGGCGGCAGTGTCGGCACCAGCGCCGGTGATGCCCTGGAAGCGCAAAGGCATCAGCATGGTCAGGGAAATCGACTGGTAGCTGGCGAAGAAGATGACCGCCCAGCACAGTACCGCAACCCGGTTGCCGAACAGGTCGAGCGGTAGCAGCGGCTCGGGGCAGCGGCGCTCGTGGGCGATGAACAGCACCAGGCCCAGCACGGCGCAGGCGAACAGCGCCAGCACGGCAGGGTCCCCCCAGGCATGACCTTGGCCGACCAAGGTAATGCCCAGCAGCAGGCTCCCCAGGCCGAGAATCAACAGCACGGCACCCAGGTAGTCCACCTGTGCCTCTCGGCGCTGGACTGGCATGCCAGCCAATGCCCGGCGGATCGCCCACAAGGCGACCAGGCCCAGTGGCAGGTTGATCCAGAACACCCAGCGCCATGACAGGTACTCGGTCAGCCAGCCGCCCAATACCGGGCCGGCGACGCTGGCGACGGCGTACATGCTGCTGAAGTAGCCCTGGTAGCGGCCACGTTCGCGCGGGGGGACGAAGTCGCCGATGATCGCCTGGCTGACCGAGACCATACCCCCCGCGCCAATACCCTGGAGCACGCGGGCCAGCACCAATTGCTGCATGTCCTGGGCCAGTGCGCAGGCAATCGAGGCCAGGGTGAACAGGCTGATACCGGTGAGGATCATCCGCCGTCGGCCGTACAGGTCCCCCAGCTTGCCGTAGATCGGCACGGCGATGGTCATGGCCACCATGTAGCCGGAGATGACCCAGGCCAGCAGGCCAACATCGTTGAACTGGGCCGAGATAGCCGGCAACGAGACGGCGACGATGGTCTGGTCCAGTGCGCCAAGGAAGATCGCCAGCATCAGGGCAGTGAGCACGTTGCGCAGGGTGGTGGGGGGCAGGGCGGCTGTCACGGGGATACCTTGTTTATCGGTTTTGGCCGCTTCGCGGGCAGGTACGCAGGCACAGGTACGGCGCAGGTATCACGGGATGCGATGGGCCTGTGCAGCCGGGTGCGCGCGCCAGGAAGCTCCCGGATTGTAACCCGAGTTAGGTAGCTCCCTATGTACTATCTGCATCCCCTATGCAAGATCGGCATTGGCGCATTCATCCAGTGCTGCATGGCCGCGTGATATCGTTGGTATGCCACAGGGGCCTAAAGTCGCGGCTTGCACCAGCTTGGTGCAACATTATGCCGCAGGCTTTTCAGGCTGCTGTCTCCCACACCTTTTATTCCTCTGCCTGCATGTCGAGCATGACCGCCCAGATGGCGACGGTTGGAACAGGTCAGGTAGACCCGATTACAGGGGTCGGTAGTTACCGTTCAAATTTACACATAATTGCGGAGTGATCATGCCCAAGGCTTCCCATCAAGATCTGCGTTTTGCCTTCCGCGAGCTGCTCGCTTCAGGATCCTGTTTCCACACCGCCTCTGTGTTCGACCCGATGTCTGCACGCATTGCTGCAGACCTGGGCTTCGAGGTCGGCATCCTCGGTGGCTCCGTCGCTTCGTTGCAGGTACTGGCCGCACCGGACTTCGCCCTGATCACCCTCAGCGAGTTCGTCGAGCAGGCCACCCGTATTGGCCGTGTCGCGCAGTTGCCGGTACTGGCCGACGCCGACCATGGCTATGGCAACGCACTGAACGTGATGCGCACGGTAATCGAGTTGGAGCGCGCCGGCGTTGCCGCACTGACCATCGAGGACACCCTGCTGCCCGCCCAGTTCGGGCGCAAGTCCACCGACCTGATCCCGGTCGAAGAGGGCGTAGGCAAGATCCGCGCGGCGCTGGAAGCCCGGGTCGATTCATCGCTGTCGATCATTGCCCGGACCAATGCTGGCGTGCTTACCACTGAAGAAATCATCGTGCGTACCCAGAGCTACCAGAAGGCAGGTGCCGATGGCATCTGCATGGTAGGTGTGAAGGATTTCGAGCAGCTCGAGAAAATTGCCGAGCACCTTACCGTGCCGCTGATGCTGGTTACCTATGGCAACCCGAACCTGCGCGATGACGAGCACCTGGCGCGCTTGGGCGTGCGCATTGTGGTCGATGGCCATGCGGCCTACTTTGCCGCAATCAAGGCCACCTACGATTGCCTGCGGTTGCAACGCGGCCGGCAGAACAGGTCGGAAAACCTGAGTGCTACCGAACTCTCGCACACCTACACCCAACCCGAGGATTACATCCGCTGGGCCAAGGAGTACATGAGCGTCGAGGAGTGACCGGCAGGGCGCCGTCTAACTCAACGGACGGCGCTCAACGTTGCGGTGTGAGGCACGCAATGTGCCTGCTCGCAACTGTTGGCGGCGCTGGGCTGGCTGCGTAGCAGCTCGGCGCGCCAGCAGGCTGAGCCGTAAAGCCCCGCAACTGCTGTCAGGGCCATGACGAGGGCGACTCTTCTTGATTTGATGCCCATGGTGCTCACCTCCTTGAACAGCGTTAGGTGATACCTGCCTCGTCAGTATAGATCCTGGTCCCATTCCGGCTCGTCCTTGAACCGCTGCACCAGAAAATCCAGCATGCTGCGCAAGGTTGCCGGCATATGCTTGCGCGATGTGTACACCGCATTCAGGTTCAGCTCACGCGGCTTTGCCTCGGGCAACAGGCGCACCAGTTCACCTGTGCGCAGTGCTTCGGCGGCCTGGTAGGTCGGCAGCATGGCGATACCTGCACCAGCCAATGCCGCCTTTTGCAGGGCCATCACCTCATTGGCACTGATATTTCCCGCTACCGGTACGGCAACCTGCTGGCCAGCCACTTCGAAATGCCACAGGTTATGACCGAAATAGGCATGGGTCAGGCAGTTGTGCCGGCTCAGTTCCTCGACCTGTTGCGGCGTGCCGTGCTCGCGGAGATAACCCGGTGCCGCACAGACTACCGAACGACATACGCTCAGGCGCCGGGCGATGAGGTTGGGGTCGAGGTCGTTGCTGGTGCGAATGGCCAGGTCGATGCGCTCGTCCACCAGGTTGACGGTGCGATCGAGCAGCTGCAGTTCGACTTTTACCCCAGGGTAGTGCCGCACATAGGCCGCCACCGCATCCACCAGCTGTGCCTGGCCGAATGAGGTACTGACACTGATGCGCAGTGCACCCCTTGGCGGATCATCCGGCTGCTGTACCGCGGCCTGCAGGTCGCCGGCCAGTTCCAGCAGTTGCCGGCAGCGGGGCAGGGTTTCCTGGCCGGCTGCGGTGAGGCTGAGCTTGCGCGTGGTGCGCTGCATCAGGCGTGCGCCAACCCACTCTTCCAGTTCGGCCAGGTAGCGTGACACGACGGGACGCGACAGTTGCAGATGATCGGCCGCCGCCGACTGGCTGCCCAGGTCGACCACGCAGACGAAGACGCGCATGGCGTTGAGACGGTCCATGATTTGCCCGATTTCAGAAACAAACTATGTTCAAGCATGGCATTTTTTGTCACGGTTTGGGCAACTAAGCTGTCGGGTATCGCCACGCTGAGGGCGTAGCCAATCGCCCTGTTCACATACTTGCGTGGTCTAAGGGCGGAATGACGTGGTAATCCCATTCAATTGATGGAGCGTATCCCATGAGCAAAATTGCAATTATCGGGGCCACTGGCCGCGCGGGTAGCCAGTTGTTGGAAGAGGCCTTGCGCCGCGGTCACAGTGTACTGGCCATTGCCCGCGACCCTGCGAAGCTGCAGGGGCGGGACGGGGTGACGGTCAAAGCGCTGGATGCCAAGGACAGCGCGGCCCTGCAAACTGCCGTCGCAGGTACGGACGCGGTGTTGAGCGCGGCGCATTTCTCGACGATCGAACCGCACGCCATCATCGAGCCGGTGAAGCGCGCCGGGGTCAAGCGCCTGTTGGTGGTGGGCGGGGCCGGCAGCCTGTTGCTGCCATCGGGGCACCGGGTGATCGATAGCCCGGATTTCCCGAAGGCGTACAAAGCCGAGGCCACTGCCGGCATACGTTTTCTGGAGGCGCTGCAGCGCGAGCCGAACCTGGACTGGACCTTTCTCTCGCCTTCCGCTGAGTTCGTTGAGGGTGAACGCACGGGGCGCTATACCCTGGGCAAGGATCATCTGTTGATCGGTGCCGACGGCAAGAGCTGGATCACTTTTGCCGACTATGCGATTGCCATGCTGGATGAGCTGGAGAAGCCCAAGCATTCGCGGCAGCGGTTCACAGTCGGTTATTGAGTCCTGCTTGGCGGGCATGCCCGCGAAAGCGCCTTCAAAGGCTGGCCTGGCCCTCCAGCCAGTCCAGCAGTTCGAGCAACCCTGGCGGCGAGGGCTTGGCCTGGCTCACCAGGTAATACCCCTTGCCCGTCAGCACCTTCAGTGCGAACGGCATGCACAACCGCCCACCGCGCAGGTCATCGCCAATCAGCGACCAGTCACCGATCGCCACCCCTGTCCCTTGCGAAGCCATGGCCATCGCCATGTCCAGCGTCTCGAAATGCTGTTTAGGGCCATGCGTGGCCAGCGTCACTCCAGCCGCTTGCAACCACAAGCGCCAGTCATGTTCATCGCGCGAGGGGTGCAGCAACATATGTCGGGCCAGGTCTTCCACTTGCTGCAACGGCACTGGCCCTTCGCGCAGTGACGGTGCGCACACCGGGGTCAGTTGCTCATCGAACAGCTTGCGTACCTGCACCCCGTGGTTGGGCGCATCGCCGTACACCACCGCTGCATCGAAACCCTCGCGACGGAAATCCACCCCGTGCTGCACGGTCGTGGTCAGCTCCACGGGGACGTCCGGGCGCAATGCCTGCCACTCCATCAGGCGCGGCAGCAGCCAACGCATCACGCAGGTGGGTGCCTTGAGCTGAAGGGTGGTGCTGTGCTCACCCACTTCACGCACGCCTTGTTCGATCAGCGCGAAAACCTGTTGCACCCGTGGCAGCCAGTCCTGGCCTTCTCGGGTCAGGCTCAGCCCGCGGGCCTGACGCTGGAACAGGGCATAACCCAAGTGCTCCTCAAGGGCTGCGATCTGCCGGCTGACGGCGCCCTGGGTGATGTGCAACTGCTGCCCGGCGCGGGTGAAGTTGCAGCACTGGGCAGTGATCAGGAACGTGTGCAGGGCAGGCAGGGGCGGGAGGCGTTTCATTGCAGTAAGCCATGATCACAAGACATGGCTAGTATGTGTTTTTTTGCATTGTCGCGATAGCCGTGGGTTGGGTCCAATAAGCGCATAACCTAACAAGATTCATGGTGAACCCGATGGCAACCTGCGGCGAAGTGTTGGTCAAACTCCTTGAAGGCTATGGCGTGGACCATGTCTTCGGCATCCCTGGTGTGCATACCGTGGAGCTCTACCGCGGCTTGGCGGGCTCGACCATTCGCCACATTACCCCGCGCCACGAGCAGGGCGCCGGCTTCATGGCTGACGGCTATGCGCGCACCCGTGGCAAACCCGGCGTGTGCTTCATCATCACTGGCCCTGGCATGACCAACATCACCACGGCCATGGGCCAGGCCTATGCCGATTCGATTCCGATGCTGGTGATTTCCAGCGTGCAGTCTCGCGACCAGTTGGGCGGTGGCCGGGGGAAGCTGCACGAGCTGCCCAACCAGGCGGGGCTGGTGGCGGGTGTGGCGGCGTTTTCCCATACCTTGATGAGTGCTGCCGACCTGCCGCAGGTGCTGGCGCGGGCCTTTGCCGTGTTCGACAGTGCCAGGCCGCGCCCGGTACATATCGAGATCCCGCTGGATGTGCTGGTTGAACCGGCCGACCAACTGCTGCCGGGTCGCCCGGTGCGCAGCAGCCGGGCGGGCGCGGCACCGCAGGCCGTGGCACAGATGGCTGAGCGCCTGGCCAGTGCACGCCGACCATTGATCCTCGCCGGTGGCGGTGCCTTGGCGGCGGGCCCTGCGCTGGCGCGCCTGGCCGAACATCTGCAGGCGCCCGTGGCCCTGACTATCAATGCCAAGGGTTTGCTGCCGGCCAACCACCCGTTGCAGATCGGCTCGACCCAGTCGCTGCCGGCCACCCGGGCGCTGGTGGCCGAGGCCGACGTGGTGCTGGCGATTGGCACCGAACTGGCCGAAACCGATTATGACGTGACCTTCAAGGGTGGCTTCGAAATCCCGGGCAGCCTGCTGCGTATCGACATCGACCCGGACCAGACCGTGCGCAACTACCTGCCGGAGCTGGCGCTGGTGGCCGATGCCGAGCTGGCTACCGAAGCGCTGCTGGCTGCTTTGCAGGCTCAGCCGCAACCTGTGCCTGAAAGCACCTGGGGCGTGGCCCGCGTGGTCAGCCTGCGCCAGGCGCTGGCGGCCGGTTGGGATCAGCCGACCTTGAGCCAGACACGCTTGTTGAGCGCTATCTTGCAGCGCCTGCCGAATGCCATTCTGGTGGGCGACTCGACCCAGCCGGTGTACACCGGCAACCTGACCCTGGACATGGACCAGCCACGCCGCTGGTTCAATGCCTCGACCGGTTACGGCACGCTGGGTTATGCCTTGCCGGCGGCCATGGGCGCCTGGTTGGGCAGCGCCGAGCAGCCTGGCGAGCGTGCGCCCTCGGTGTGCCTGATTGGTGACGGCGGTCTGCAGTTCACCCTGCCGGAACTGGCCAGTGCGGTGGAGGCGCAGGTGCCGCTGATCGTGCTGCTGTGGAACAACCAGGGGTACGAGGAAATCAAGAAGTACATGGTCAACCGGGCGATCGAGCCGGTAGGGGTGGATATCCATACCCCGGACTTCATCGGGGTGGCGCGGGCGTTGGGCGCTGCTGCGGAGACTGTCGCGGATGTGGCACAACTGCAGGCAGCGTTGGGGCAGGCGGTGGAGCGCAAGGGGCCGACCTTGATTCAGGTGGACCAGAATCAATGGCAGGGCATGGTTATTGGTTGAACCTTGAGTCTTGCGTTGCTGGCTTGTCGGCCCTAGCGCCGCCAAGCCAGCAGCACACTCAGCCAGCAGTAGCGCGCAACCTGGCCACATCGCGAATCGGCGGTGCACCATACATCCGGCTGTATTCTCGGCTGAACTGCGACGGGCTTTCATAGCCCACCCGATAGGCTGCAACAGCCGCCTCCAGCCCGTCGTTCAGCATCAACCGGCGCGCCTCCTGCAGGCGTAGTTGTTTCTGGTACTGCAAGGGGCTCATCGACGTCACCGCCTTGAAGCGGTGGTGCAAGGTCGAGGTACTGAGGTTGACCTCACGGGCCAGGTCCTCGATACGCAGCGGCTGCTGGTAGTTGTTGTTGAGCCAGGTAATGGCCTGGCATACCCGGTGCGTCTGGCTGTTGGCCAAGGCAATCTCATACAGCCGATAGCCCTGCGGGCCACGCAACATGCGGTAGAGAATTTCGCGGCGGAACAGCGGCGCCAGCATCGCGATATCACGCGGGGTGTCCAGCAGGCGAATCAGCCGCAGCAGCGCATCGAGCAGTGCAGCATCGGTTTTCTCCACGTACAGACCGCGACCAGAAGGCCGGTTGGGCACCAGCATTGGCCCACTCTCGGCGATCAGCTGGCTGATCTCGGCCGGGTCCAGGTCCATGCGCAGGCCCAGGCTGGGGTTTTCCGGGCTTGCGTCCAGCTTGGCCCCACTCAGTGGCAAGGTGACCGAGACCACCATGTAATGCAGTGGGTCGTAGACGTATTGCTCGTCGCCGAGGAACAGGCTTTTGCTGCCTTGGGCCAGGATGCACAGGGCGGGTTGCGCCAGGGTCGGCACTGAACGCACGTTCTCGGTGTAACGCACCAGGTACAGGTCATCGATGGCCGATGCCGGGCCGTGCGGTTCGCCGGCGTGGCGGGTAATCAGCGCAGCCAGCTCCTGGCGCTGCAGTTCCAGGGTCTGGTCGGGGGACGTGGCGGTGGTCATGATGGCTTTCCTCTACTGACCGTCGCAGCATAGGTTTGGGCAATGGCGGACGCTAGTCGAAAGCTGCACGCCGATTGCCTGATCCTGCCGTGCTGCAGGATCAGGCAATTGGCGAGCAGTAATGGCCTAACGTGTCGCGCGGGTGAGCCCCTAACCTTGGCAGCCTGGCTTTTCCGTCCGCCTGCTTCAAGGAGATTGTGCAATGACCCTCAAACAACCGGTCACCCATCTTGCGTTCATCCGTGCCAGCAGCGGGCGCTCGGCGGAGCTGGGGGCGCGTCTGCGTGACCTGCTCGAGCCTTCGCTGCGTGCGCCGGGTTGCCTGAGTTTCACCGTACAGCGCTCGCAGGCGGATGCCGACTTGTGGTTGCTCAGTGGCAGCTGGCAGGACCAGCAGGCGATGAGTGGGTATTTTGCTTCGCCGACGCTGGAGGTGTTTGGTGAGCTGGTGCAGGCGCAGGTGGTGAGCAGCCTGGACTTGCATACCTTCGATTGATTTGTTGTCTGTAGCGGCCCTGTCGTCGGCAAGCCAGCCCCCACAAAGACCGCAGCAGTTGGCTTGCCGGCGATAGGGCCAGACTGGTGAATAGCGTAAGATGCCAGCCAACGATCAACGAATTGGGTAGCAACATGGCACGTAGGGAGTTCCCGCAGTTCGAAGCGGTTTCGGCGATGGTGCCGGTAGAAGGCGGTGGTTATACCGCGGCCATCGCGGTCAAGGCCTTGGGCATGGGCGGTGCGCCGCGTTTTCACAAAGTGCTCGACGGGCAGGTGTTCAAGGGCGCCGTGGCCGCTGACGAAGCGGCCACCGCCGAGTTGCAACGCCTGCAGGGCGTCAGCGACGAGGGTGAGCTGATCTGGTGATCAGGCTGTCGGCCTGCCCATCTTGAACAGTGTGCCCAGCTCGAAATAGTCCGCCGGGCCACCACCCCGCAGTATCGGCTCGGCGGCAGCGGTATCGTAGATGCCGTTGTTCAACAGGTGCTCGGCAATGTGCACCGCCACCACTTCCCCAAGAATCAGCCAGCTGGGCACCAGTTCCTGGTCAGCCCGCTTTAGCTGGACGATCTGGCTGACCTTGCACTCGAAGGCTACCGGGGTTTCGCCCACGCGCGGCACCTTGACGATGCTTGAGGGGGTGGCGGTGAGGCCGCTCAGTTCGAATTCGTTTACTTCGGCGGCAACCGGTGCGCAGCTCTGGTTCATCTGCTCGGCCAGCGGCCGGGTGGCCAGGTTCCAGACGAATTCGCCGGTCTGCTCAATGTTGTTCAGGCTGTCTTTGCGCCCGACGCTGCAGAAACCGATGATCGGCGGAATGTAGTTGAAGGCATTGAAGAAGCTGTACGGCGCCAGGTTCAAGCGGCCTTCGCGGTCCTGCGAGGAGATCCAGCCGATAGGGCGGGGGCCGACGATGGCGTTGAACGGGTCGTGGGGCAGGCCGTGGCCTTTAGCGGGTTCGTAGTAATACATCTGTACTGGGCTTGCTGGCCCTACCTCCTGGTGGACAAGGTGCCTAGTGTGCCAAGCCTGTGCCCGCCTGCAAATGATCAAGCCCGGCAAAAGCCGGGCTGGTTGCGCGCAGCAGGGATCAGCTGATGCGGTGAGCGTTGGTGTGGTCGAAGCCGTCTTCGGCGAAGCGTTGGCCGCCAGTGCGATCAAAGCCGTCTTCGGCGAAGCGCTGGCCACCGGTACGATCGAAGCCGTCTTCAGCGAAGCGTTGGCCGCCAGTGCGATCAAAGCCGTCTTCAGCAAAGCGCTGGCCGCCGGTGTGATCGAAGCCGTCTTCAGCAAAGCGCTGGCCGCCAGTGCGGTCGAAGCCATCTTCAGCGTAGCGAGCGGACTGAGCTTGAGCAGCGGCAAACGTGTGAGCGCTGGTACGGTCGAAGCCATCTTCGGCGAAGGCGCCAGCTGCGAAAACCGAGAGGGCCAGGGTGAGGATCAGTTGGTTTTTCATGGTCATTGCTCCGGGGGATCGTGAGTTGTTTGTTTCTATAGGTCTAATGCTACGCCGGTTAATTCGATTAAAAAGCGCAAAAACTTGCGATTAAAAATCGAATAAATCGATGTTTTGGCGTGAGCTTCGCGCTGGTCAAGCGGCTGTGTCATTCAATAGCCGCAAGCCCTCGCGTCGTCGTTTCGTCAGCCGTCGCAGCTTGAAGGGCAGTAATTAAAGAGGTGTTAAGAACGGAATATGTGTTTCAACGTGCCGTCAGGCGTTGATGTCCAGAGTGTTGATGCGGCAGCGGGTACTCCGGCCCCCGCCTTGCAGGCGAACCCGGCAAGCCTTGCGATGTGCCTGCCAGTATCCGGTCAATAGGCTGTTCATGATTCTGCCGATCCATCCCGTGAGCGTAATCGCCCCGTTAACCGTCTCACAGGTTGTCTTGCGTCATGAAAAAGGGGCGCCCCATGCAATGGAGCGCCCCTTTCAGTCTTGCCAGGCCAGCGTCAGTCAGTAGTAATGCGCGAGTGCTGCTTGGTGTCCTTCATGGTCGCGTAAACCAGCAGCGAGCAGGCGATGCAGGCGGTGACGTACCAGTAGAAGCCGCTTTCCATGCCCGCACTCTTGAACCACAGAGCCACGTACTCGGCAGTGCCGCCGAAGATCGAAACGGTCAGCGCATAGGGTAGGCCCACGCCGAGGGCGCGGATTTCGGTCGGGAACAGCTCGGCTTTGACCACGGCGTTGATCGAGGTATAGCCGCTTACGATGATCAGCGCGGCCATGATCAGGAAGAACGCGCCCCACCAGGTCTGGATGGTGTGGAGGGTGCTGAGGATCGGTACGGTGAACAGGGTGCCCAGCACACCGAAGGCGATCAGGATCGGGCGACGGCCGATCTTGTCGGACAGGCCACCGACCACCGGCTGCAGGCACATGAACAGGAACAGCGTGGCGGCCGAGATGGTGGTCGAGTCGCTGATGCTCATGCCCACCGTGTTGACCAGGTACTTCTGCATGTAGGTGGTGTAGGTGTAGAACGCCAGGGTACCGCCCATGGTCAGGCCGACCACGGTCATCAGTTCCTTGGGGTGGCGCAGCAGGGTGCGCATCAGGCTTTCCTTGGCCTTTTCCTTCTTGGTGAACGAGGCGGTTTCTTCCATGCCGCGACGCAGGTACAGGGCCACCACCGCGCACAGGGCGCCGATCACGAACGGCACGCGCCAGCCCCAGGCATACAGCTGCTCGGTGGTCAGGGTCTGTTGCAGCACGATCAGTACCGCCAAAGCGATAAGCTGGCCGGAGATCAGGGTTACGTACTGGAAGCTGGAGAAGAAGCCACGGCGGTCCTTGCTGGCCATTTCGCTGAGGTAGGTGGCTGAGGTGCCGTATTCACCGCCTACCGACAAGCCTTGCAGCAGGCGGGCAATGACCAACAGGATCGGTGCGGCAACGCCGATGGTTTCATAACCTGGCGTCAGGGCAATGACCAGCGAGCCTGCGCACATCAGCAGTACTGACGCCATCAGTGCCGCTTTACGGCCTTTACGGTCGGCATACAGACCCATCAGCCAGCCCCCGATCGGGCGCATCAGGAAGCCCACGGCGAAGATCGCGGCGGTGTTGAGCAGTTGTGCGGTGGAGTCGCCGGCCGGGAAGAAGGCCTTGGCGAAGTACAGCGAGAATGCGGCGTAGACGTACCAGTCGTACCATTCGAC
Source organism: Pseudomonas sp. BN607 (assembly GCF_029871175.1). NCBI lineage: Bacteria > Pseudomonadati > Pseudomonadota > Gammaproteobacteria > Pseudomonadales > Pseudomonadaceae > Pseudomonas > Pseudomonas sp. BN607. Next base: position 170,094 of record NZ_SSOE01000056.1, on the reverse strand, counting down.
CATGTTGCCGATGGACCCGCTGAAGATCGACTTCAGGCGGCTGGCGGTGGTTTTTTCTGCGGCAGGCGCGGTGGCCGCCCCGGCGGGCAGGGAGGTTGCGTTATCCATCAGGGATACCTTCTCGTTGTTTTTGTGGAGCGCGCCGTGGCGCAGCTTACACAGGTGATTGCAGAAGGTGTGCCAAATGGGTGCGTAATGATCCAAATGGGGGCGCTGGGCGCCTTCCGTGGCTACGCCGGCTCCCATAGAGACCGCGTCACGCCTGGGATTTCCGATTTCCTGGTGGCAGCGGGCCTGCCGGCGAAGGACTGCAGCGCAGCCCCGAAACCCCCCTCTGGGCAAGCGGATTTCTGCTTATCGGGAATTTTTGATAAGCGGAAATCCGCTCATTACCGTTCCACAAAATCCTCACGTACCAACCCATGGCGCTGCATCTTTTCGTTCAGCGTGCGCCGCGGCAGCTGCAACGCCTCCATCACCGCACTGATGGCCCCGCCGTGCTGGCGTAACGCTGCGCGCAGGCATTGTGCCTCGAACGCTTCCATCTGCTCGCCCAGCGACTGCCCGGCCGGTGCCACCTCGATATTCGGCGAGCCCAGCCCCAAGGCATGCCGCTCCGCCGCATTGGCCAGCTCGCGCACATTGCCCGGCCAGTCGTGCGACAGCAGTTGCGCCAGTTGTGCACCCGACAGCGGTGGGGCAACACGGCCAAGCTTTTCGGTAGCGACCCGGGCGAAATGCTCAAACAGCAGTGGAATGTCTTCACGCCGTTCGCGCAACGGGGCCAAGCGCAGTTCGGCTACGTTCAGGCGGTAGGCCAGGTCTTCGCGGAAGCGCCCGGCGCGGGCTTCCTCAAGCAAGTCAGGCTTGGTCGCGGCAATGATGCGCAAATCGACGTTGATACTCTGATTGGCCCCCAGGCGCTCAAGCTTCTGCTCCTGGATTACCCGCAGCAGCTTGGCCTGCTGGACCAGTGGCATGCTTTCGATCTCATCGAGAAACACCGTGCCACCGTTGGCGTACTCCAGTTTGCCGATGCGTTTGCCCTGGGCACCGGTAAAGGCGCCGCTCTCATGGCCGAACAGTTCGGCTTCGAACAGCGCTTCGGGGATGGCCGCGCAGTTGAGGGCAACGAACGGCCTGGCCGCGCGCGGGCCAAAATCGTGCAGGCACCGCGCCACCCGCTCTTTGCCGCTGCCAGTCTCGCCACGGATCAGCACATTGACCGGCAGGCTGGCCAGGTCCAGTACTTGGCGACGCAGCTGTTGCAGGCCCTGGGACATGCCGAGCAGCGTGCCCTCCAGGCGTGACTTGAGGTCGGCCTGCTCGTGCAAGCGGCGGTTTTCCAGCACCAGCTGGCGTTTTTCCAGTGCCCGGCGCAGGCTGCCCAGCAAGTGTTGCGGGGTGAAGGGCTTTTCGAGGAAGTCATAGGCCCCGTTGCGCATGGCCTCAACCGCCATCGGCACATCACCGTGGCCGGTCAGCAGGATCACCGGCAGGTCTGGGTCGTCCGCCTGCAACCGCTCGAGCAACTGCAGGCCATCCATGCCCGGCATGCGCACATCGCTGATGATCACCCCGGGGAAGTGTTTCGGCAGCTGGGCCAGGCAGTCTTCGGCGCGGGGGAATAGCTGCACGCTGAAACCGGACAGGCTTAGCCATTGCTCCACCGCCGTGCGGATACTGGCTTCATCATCGACGACGATCACTGAATTCAACATACAGGCTCCAGGTCTCGGGGCAGGGTAAGGCTCAGGCGTGCACCACCGGGCAGGTTTTCGGCCTGCAGCTGGCCGCCGGCCTCATGGACGATGCCATAGGAAATCGCCAGGCCCAGGCCCAGGCCTTCGCCCACCGGCTTGGTGGTGAAGAACGGGTCAAAGACCTTGGCCAGGTCGGCTTCGGCAATACCGCCACCCGAGTCGAGCACGCTCAGGCGCCACAGCTCGCCGTCAGGCTCGATACGAATCTCCAAGCGTTTGTAGCGCTTGTCGGCCATGGCGTCGAGGGCATTGTGCAGCAGGTTGATCAGTACCTGTTCCAGGCGAATGGCATCGCCGCGCACCCAAGCCGGGCGTGCCAGGTACTGGGCTACCTCCACCTGTTCGCTGCGGATGCGTGCTTCCAGCAAGTGCAGGGCCTGGTCAACTACGGTGGCCAGGTCGAGGCGCTCGCGCAGGCCCACCGGGCTGTTGCGGGCGAAGGTCTTCAGGTGGCTGGTGAGTGCGGCCATGCGTGTGAGCATCTGCTCCAGCGGCTCAAGGGCTTGGCGCGCTTCGTCATGACGGCCATGGTCGAGCAGCAGCCGCAGGGTTTCCAGCTGCATGCGCTGGGTGGTCAGTGGCTGGTTGATTTCGTGGGCCATGGCCGCCGACATTTGCCCCAGGGCGGCCAGCTTGGCCGATTGCACCAGGCCCTCCTGGGCGGTGCGCAGCTCGCGGGTGCGCTCCTCGACCTGGCGCTTGAGCTCTTGCCGGCTGCGCTGGCGCAGGCGGGCCAGGCGCAGGCGCTGGCTGACGAACAGCCCGGCGAACACGAGGCTCAGCCACACGGCGGCGGCGCCAAGGGCGGCATTGCGGCCGTCTGCGGCGACCTGCGGTTTACGCAGCAGGTGCAAGGTCCAGTTCTCGCCTTCCAGCGGCAGGCTTTCCCACAGGTACTCGGCACTGCCTTCCGGCCCCTGCACACGGCTCAGGGTGCTGTTGGCGGCAAAGCGGGTGAGGACCTGATGCTGCAGCGGCACCAGCGGTTGCTTGTCGTACTGTCGGGTTTCGGCCAGCTCGGCACGGTCGGCGCCGCTGAGTGGCTGCAATTCGCGGTAGCGCCAGCCGTCCTGGTTGGCGATGAAGGTGATGCCGCGTGCATCGCTGACCAGCAGGATATCGCTGCCTTGGCGCCATTCGCGTTCCAGTTCGGGGAACTCCAGCTTTACCACCATGGCACCGAGGAAACGGCCATGCTCGTCGTTTACTGCGCTGGCGAGGAAGTAGCCTGGCACGCCACTGGTCACGCCAACGGCGTAGAAGCGGCCACTGCCTTGGCTGCGGGTTTGCTTGAAGTAGGGGCGAAAGCCGTAGTTGGAGCCGACGTAGCTGCTAGGTAGCCGCCAGTTGCTGGCGGCGATGGCCAGGCCGGTGCGGTCAAGCAGTTCGAGGGTGGAGGAGTTTGCCGCGCCGTTGATGCGTTCAAGCTTGCGGTTCAGGGCGTCCTGCACCGGCTCGCTGACCGGGCCGCGCAGGGCGGCGATCAGTTCCGGGTCCAGTGCCAGTACGGCGGGCAGGGCACGGTAGCGGTCGATCAGGGTGTGCAGGGTGTTGGCATAAAGGCCCAGTTGCTGATTGGCACGCTTGGCGTCGTCTTCCATGGCCTGGCGCTTGGCTTGGTGCATGGCCCAGCCGGCACTGAGGGCGGTGCCCAGCAGAATGAGCAGGGTGATCAGCCCCAGACGCAGGGCGCGAACGGAAAAGGGCATGGGGCGGATCCGAAAGTGGTGTGCCTGTCAGGGCCCTATCGCCGGCAAGCCAGCCCCCAACAGGTTGCACAGGTCCATCAGACTGTGACGGCCCATTGGGGGCTGGCTTGCCGGCGATAAGGCAGGTACTGGGTACAGACTACTTACAGCAATTCAAAGCTCTGCTGCTGCACCGCCTGGGAGTCGAGCCCAACCTGGACATTGAACTCACCTGGCTCGGCAACTCGCTGCAGCTGGCCATTGTAGAACTTCAGGTCTTCCTCGCTGATACGGAAGGCCAAGGTGCGCGTCTCACCCGGCTTGAGCATCAGTTTCTGGAAGTTCTTCAGTTCCTTCACCGGGCGGCTCATCGACGCTGACACATCCTGCAGGTACAGCTGCACCACGGTCTCGCCTGCCACTTTTCCGGTGTTCTTCACTGTGACCTTGGCTTCCAGCGTACCGCCGCGTTTGAGGTCCTTGCTCGATAGGGCCAGGCCCGACAGCTCGAAGCTGCTGTAGCTCAGGCCGTAGCCGAACGGGTACAGCGGGCCGTTGGGCTCTTCGAAGTACTGCGAGGTGTAGTTGCCCGGCTTGCCTGGCGTGAACGGCCGGCCGATGCGGGTGTGGTTGTAGTACATCGGGATTTGCCCGACCGAGCGCGGGAAGGTGATGGCCAGCTTGCCAGACGGGTTGTAGTCACCGAACAGCACGTCGGCAATCGCATTGCCGCCTTCGGTGCCGGCGAACCAGGTTTCGAGGATGGCATCGGCCTGTTCACGCTCCCAGGCGATCGACAACGGTCGGCCGTTCATCAGCACCAGCACCAGCGGTTTGCCGGTGGCCTTCAGCGCCTTGATCAGCTCGCGCTGGCTGGCCGGAATCTCCAGGGTGGTGCGGCTCGACGACTCGTGGGACATGCCGCGCGACTCGCCAACCACTGCCACTACCACGTCGGACTGCTTCGCTGCCTTGACCGCTTCGTCGATCAGCACGGCTGCAGGGCGTGGGTCGTCGACGATTTCCGGGGCGTCGAAGTTGAGGAAGTTCAGGTAATCGAGAATGGCTTTGTCGCCGGTGACATTGGAGCCTTTGGCATAGACCAGTTTGGCCTTGCCTTCCACAGCGCGGCGCAGGCCTTCGCGCACGGTTACCGAATGCACTGGCTTACCGTCGGCAGCCCAGCTGCCCATCATGTCGATCGGGGCATCCGCCAGCGGGCCGACCAGGGCGATGGTGCCGGCCTTTTTCAGCGGCAGGGTCTGGCTGTGGTTTTCCAGCAGCACCAGGCTGCGACGCGCCACATCCCGTGCGGCCTCGCGGTGCAGGCGGTCGTTGCCGTAGTAGTCCTTCAGGTCGGTTTCGGCCTTGCCGATGCGCACGTACGGGTCCTTGAACAGGCCCATGTCGTACTTCGCACCGAGCACTTCGCGGACGGCCTGGTCCAGCTCACCCTGGGTCACCTCGCCGGACTTCAGCAGGCCCGGCAGTTCTTCGCCGTACAGGGTGTCGTTCATGCTCATGTCGATGCCGGCCTTGATCGCCAGCTTGGCCGCTTCGCGGCCATCGCGGGCGACGCCATGGCGGATCAGCTCCTGGATGGCACCGTGGTCGCTGATGGTCACGCCCTTGAAGCCCCACTCCTTGCGCAGCAGGTCGTTCATCAGCCAGGTGTTGGAGGTGGCCGGCACGCCGTTGATCGAGTTCAGCGCCACCATCACCCCGCCGGCACCGGCATCGAGCGCGGCGCGATAGGGCGGCAGGTAGTCGTTGTACATTTTTGGCAGGCTCATATCGACCGTGTTGTAGTCGCGCCCGCCCTCCACCGCGCCGTACAGGGCGAAGTGCTTGACGATGGCCATGATGCTGTCGGGGTTTGCCGGGCTGCTGCCCTGGAACGAACGCACCATTACCTGGCCGATTTTCGAGGTCAGGTAGGTATCCTCGCCGAAGCCTTCACTGGTGCGGCCCCAGCGTGGGTCGCGGGCGATATCCACCATGGGGGCGAAGGTCATGTCGAGGGCGTCGGCCGAGGCTTCGATGGCGGCGGTGCGACCGACCTTGGCCACGGCGTCCATGTCCCAGGTGGCGGCCATGCCCAGGCCAATCGGGAAGATCGTGCGTTCGCCGTGGATGGTGTCGTAGGCGAAAAACATCGGGATCTTGAGGCGGCTGCGCATGGCCGCATCCTGCATTGGCCGGTTTTCCGGCGCGGTGCGCGAGTTGAAGGTACCGCCAATGCGCCCGGCTGCGATTTCTTCACGGATCTTTTCGTGGGGCATTTCCGGGCCGATGCTGATCAGGCGCAATTGACCTATTTTCTCGGCTTCGGTCATCTGGCTGATCAGATGGTCGATGAATGCCTGCTTGTCTTGCAGGGGCGGAGCGGAGGGGGCGGCAAGGGCCGCCTGACTGGCAAGGCCCATGGCCAGGCCCAGCAAGGACAGTTTCATCATCAATTCCGTTTTGGGGCCTGTGCCGTATCCACGGTGATACGCGCGCGGCCGAAGTTTTCAGGCGGCTATTGTTGTACGATTCGCAGGCGATTCTTCCAGCGGCGGATTATGCCTGAATATGTCCCCCGCGGACGAAGCCCCGTATGCCGGGACAACAACTATAAGAACGTTCAAGAGACCGACGGCATGACCCCTTTCGACGAATACCATCAGCGGCAGATTGCCGAAGCCATTGCCCGTGCCGAGCGGTGCACCGATGCCGAACTGGTGACGGTGCTGGCCCGCCGTGCCGACGATTATGCCTATTGGCCGTTGCTCTGGGCCGCCGTGCTGGCACTGGCCGTACCGGGGCTGTTGCACTGGCTGCTGGCTTGGCCCAGCGTGCGTGGGGTGCTGATGGGCAACGTGCTGCTGTTCGTCGGCCTGTGCCTGCTGCTGCGTAACCCGCGCCTGGCCGACAGGCTGATCCCCCGTGCCTTGCGCCGCTGGCGTGCCTCACGCCTGGCGCGCCAGCAATTCCGCGAGCAGAACCTGCAGCGCACCGCAGGCGCCACGGGTGTGCTGATTTTCGTCAGTGAAGCGGAGCGGCATGTGGAGATACTGGTCGATCGGGGTATCGAACACTGCCTGGATGCTGAAGCCCGCGCGACCATCGGTGCCCGCTTTGCCGAGCAGGTGCGCCAGGGCCGGACCTTGCAGGGCTTTGTCGAGTGCATCGAGGCCTGCGGTGAGCTGCTCAGTGAGCATGTGCCGGCTACTCATGCGCGTAACGAACTGCCTAACCGGCTGGTAATTCTCGATTGAGGGGCTGGTGGTGGCGGGTTTGTCACCACATCTTCTGCGCCTGGGCGCTCGGTATCAGCGCCCCCACCTCTGGCAAGCCATGAACATCCGGCGCCCACAGGTCAACCGGCGCACTGTAGAATGCGCTTCCCGCTATTCGAGGCACCGTTTCTCCATGTCCGCCAGTACTTCCGCCCCCTCCGCGCCGGATGCGCGCGCTCAGTTTCTCGACCTGCTTTACGCCGCCCTGCACGGCGATACCCTGGTCAAACTGGTGCTGGCGCGCCATGTCGGTGCCGACCAGACCTTGCAACGGATCATTGCCAAGCCGCTGCAGGTCAAGGGCCAGCCGTGCCTATCGCTGGTGTACCGCCACCAGACCCGTGACATCACTCGAAACCTGCCACTGGACCAGGCCCAGGCGCTGGTTGCCGAGCTGCTGCCAGACAGCTTCCGCAACGCTCATCTGTTCGATGCTGACGGCGAAGTGCAACTGACCTTCAGCAAGAAGGGCAAACCGATGCTGCAGCGTCATGGCGCACAGGCACCGCGTGAGGTCACTGCGAGCAGCGGCCATGACCGTGAGAAGAAGCGATACCTGGAGTTGTCGCGCCCGTTTTTGCGAGACCTGGGTGTAACCGATGCCCAAGGCGCGCTGATTCCGTCGATGTCGCGTAAATGGAAGCAGATCAACAAGTTCATCGAGGTCTTCGACCACGCCTTGGCCAGTGCCCCGGTGCCGGCCGAGCAGGCACTGCGGGTGGCCGACTTCGGCTCGGGCAAGGGCTACCTGACCTTCGCCATGCACGATTACCTGCGCAACAGCCTGGGCCGCGACGCACAGGTGACGGGTGTGGAACTGCGCCAGGACATGGTCGACCTGTGCAACAGCGCTGCCGCACGCCTCGAGCACCCTGGCCTGGCGTTCCAGTGTGGTGACGTGCGCAGCGTGGTGCCTGAGGCCATCGAGGTGATGATCGCCTTGCATGCGTGTGATATCGCCACCGACTACGCCATCCACACCGGCATCCGCTGCAACGCCGCGATCATCATGTGCTCGCCGTGCTGCCACAAACAGATCCGCCCGCAACTGCACAGCCCAGGCCTGCTACAGCCTATGCTGCAGTACGGCCTGCACCTGGGCCAGCAGGCCGAAATGCTGACCGACAGCCTGCGCGCGCTGTACCTGGAAGCCTGCGGTTACGAGACCAAGGTGTTCGAGTTCATCTCGCTGGAGCACACCAACAAGAACAAGATGATTCTTGCGGTGAAGCGGCGGCAGCCGGCGGATAACAGCGCGTTGATGGAGAAGATTGCCCAGCTCAAGGCGTTCTATGGGGTGCAGGAGCATTGCCTGGAGACGCTGTTGCGGGCGGATGGGTTGCTCTGACGTCAACCACCAGCAGGCCTGCGGGGGTAATCTAGCGTCGCGCTGCGGGTTGCTCGATCGCCAGATTTGCCATCCCCAACGGATGCGTGCTGGCATCAAAGAAATGCACCTGCGTCCCCGCCAGATCCCCAAACCGGTCCAGATGATGTTGCTTCTGGTTGATCACCGAGGCCTCGCTCAGTGGCCTTATGGCAATAGACAGATGCTTTGGTCGCGCCTGGCGGATAGCTTCAAGCAGGTGCTGGTCGCTGCTGTCCAGGTGCTGCCCGAACAGGCATAGCCCTTGGCTCTCCCGTGCCAGCTGGCCCAGGCACCAGCCCAGGTAGTCAGAGTTGCGGATCGCGCGCAGTTTTTCGTCGCTGCGGTCTTCGTTGACGAACAGCGGTACCTCTCCCGGAATGTTCACCGCAAAGCCATCGAGCAACTCGGCGTTGTCGGCGCTGCGTTGGCGGGTGGTGCCGTCGGGCAGCTTGAGCAAGTGCAGGCCACCATGCAGGTGCATGACGCGGATACCTTCGCAGCTGTTGCGGCGTACGTCGAAGAAGCCTTGCTCGTCGAACAGCTCTGCAAAGCCGTGCGGGGCGTGGTGCACGGCCCATGGCAGCAGCAGGTCGTAATTGCTGGTGTAAACGCTGCGGTATCCGCGCAAGGCCTGGTTGATCGCCTCCAGCGTCGCACTGGGCATCAGTGTCCAGGGCAGGTGCACGGTGCGCACGGCGTGGATCAACGCTTCCTTGATCGAGTAATAGCGGTTCAGCGGCGCGGTGGAGTTGATGGCCAGCGCCGCATTGGTGCGCACGGTGGTGTTGAGGGCGCTGAGCACCGGCTCGAACAGCTCTGTGGACAGGGACTTGAACAAGGCCTGGTCGCTGATGGCCAAGCCTTTCTTGCGGCCGGCGCGTTGCGCTTCCTCGTACAGCGAGAAGTAGCCGAACGGCTTCCACACTGCGCGACTGGCGCCGTTGCCCAGCAGCAGGGCGTCACAGGGGTGGCGGGCGACGAGTTCTGGCCAGGGGGTGAGGGTGGCGTCGAGTGCGGGCATGCTGGGGTCCGTTGGGTGGAGCGGGGAACGGGGGCGACTTTAGCATGTCATGCAAGGTGTGCGAGGGTTGGTGTCCTGGCAAACGCATTGTGTGGCCTGCACTGGCCGTATCGCCGGTAGCACTGAAACCCGTTTCAACCCTGTTCGGCCGCTTGCACGCTGCGGTGCCGGTTACGCCACACCCGGTACGCCCGAATCCCCGCCCGCACTGAGGCAAACAGCAGTTTGTCTTCCATTTCCCGCGCCATGCCTGAGCGCACCAGCATCCGCAGGAAGGTGCCGCGGGCGCGGGCGATGGCGAAGAAGATGCCCTGGGCTGCCAGGGTGTCGCGTACCTCGCGCAGGGCGGCCATGCCGCTGACGTCTATGCTGGTCACTGCCTCGGCATCGAACAGCACCGCCTTGGGTTCGGCCTGGCTCTGTACCGCTTCGAGCAGGCGCATCTTGAAGTAGTCGGCGTTGAAGAACAGGATCGCGTCGTCGAAGCGGTAAACCACCAGGCCGGGCACGGTACGGGCGTCCTTGAACTTGCGGATATCGACCTGGCCTTCGGTACCGGGTAGCCAGCCCAGCACGGCGTCAGTCGGTTGGTAGATGCTGTACAGCAGGCGCAGGATCGCCAGGGTTACGGCAAATACGATACCGGGCAGCACGCCCAGGCCTAGCACGCTGACCGTGGTCAGCAGGCACAGCCAGAACTCGAAGCGGCTGAGGCGGCGGATGTGCCCCAGCGACTTGACATCGATCAGCCCCCAGCCGGCCATCAGCAGTACTGCGCCCAGTGCAGCCTGTGGGATCCACGCCATGGGTGCGGTGAAGAACAGCAGGATCAGGGCGATGACCAGCGCAGCGATGATGCCCACCAACTGGCTTTTGCCACCGACCATGTCGTTGACTGCCGTACGCGAGTCGGCGCCGCTGATGGCAAAGCCTTGAGAAACCCCGGCCGCCAGGTTGCTGACGCCCAGTGCAACGAATTCGTGGTTGGCGTTGATCGCATAGCCATGCCGGGCGGCAAAGCTGCGGGCAGTCAGCATGGCGCTGCAGAAGCTGACGGTGGCAATACCCAGGGCGTCGCGCAGCAGGCTTTTCATCTCCTCCAGGTTGCTGTGCGGCCAGGCCAGCTGCGGGATGCCGGCAGGTACCGGGCCGAGAATGGCGACGCCGAAGCGGTCAAGGCCGAACAGGCCGACCAGCAGCATGAACAGCGCCACTACGGTGAGGGCTGCGGGCAGGCGCGGGTAGCGTCGCGGCAGCCAGATCAGCAGGCCCAGAGCGGCCAGGCCGATCAGCAACGTGACCCAGTGAATTTCTCCCAGGCGCTGGAAGAAATTGATCAGGCTGAGGATGAAACCGTCGCCTTCGATCTTGAACCCTACCACCTTGGACAGCTGCCCGGCGATCAGGCTCAGGCCGATGCCGTTCAGATAACCGATCAGGATTGGCCGCGAGAAGAAGCTGGCGATGAAGCCGGCACGGGCAATGCCGGCGGCAATCAGCATCACACCCACCAGCACGGTGACGATCACTGACAGTTCGACGATGCGCTGCGGGTCGCCCATGGCCAGTGGTGCCACCGCACCTGCGATCATCGCGCAAGTGGCAGCATCGGGGCCGACCATCAGTTGGCGCGAGCTGCCGACCAGGGCATAGACCATCATCGGAAGAACGCAGGCATACAGGCCATACTGTGGCGGCAGGCCGACGATTTGCGCATAGGCGATGGCAATGGGGATCTGGATCGCCGCGACCGAGAGGCCGGCCTGCAGGTCGGCCTGCAGCCACTCGCGCCGGTAGTGCAGCAGGTTGGCAAGGCCCGGTAGCCAGCGGGAAAGAAACATGCGTCATCCTTTCGAAATGTTTCATAAATCCATTGAGCATACCCGCCACAAGCTGTTTCGCTTGTGCGCGCAAACACCCGCTGCGCATTGAAGCGGAACGGCAGGAAAATGGCCATGGGCCAGGTCAAGGTGGGGATGAGAAACGAAAAAAGGAGCCAAGGCTCCTTTTGACTGCGATGACGTTGCTGGAACGTCATGCTGAAATGCGATGTGGAGCGGGTAGAGGGAATCGAACCCTCAACTAAAGCTTGGGAAGCTTTCGTTTTACCACTAAACTATACCCGCGTCTGCGCGTCACTTTTTACCAGAACTCTCCACGAATTAGAAGCCCACGTTATAAAAAAAGCTTGTCGGCACCCCATAACCTGCGGGTCTCAGCTACAGAGTGCCGAGGCGCTCAGATGGCCAATGCATGCTGCCCATGTTGTATCGGCTGGTAACGTTGACGGGTTTCACGCACAGTCGGCTTGAGGAACCCCAGCATGACATTGCGGGTGTTCTCGCAGGCGGCCTTGTTCTCCATATCCAGGAAGTGGCCCGCATCGCGGATCACGCTGAATTGACTGCGCCCCACATGCTTGCCGAACTGCCGCGCGTCCTCGACCGTGGTGTATTCATCGCGGTCACCATTGATGAACAGCACCGGGATGTTGATATTGCGCGCACCCTCCAGCGCCCGCTCCAGGTCATGTTGCAGCACCTGGTTGATGTGGAAGAGCATCTGCGCATACTCGTGGCTGTCCAGGCTGCTGACGTGGCGGTAGTTGAAGCGCTTGAACAGTGATGGCAAGTGCTTGCCGATGGTGTCGTTGACCAGGTTGCCCACCTGGTAGCGATCGCATGCGGCCAGGTATTGGCAACCGCGATCCAGGTAGTCGCGCATGGGTTCGTTGATCACCGGCGAGAACGAACTCACCACGGCTTTCTTCACGCACTTGGGCTGGTGCGCCAGCGCCAGCAGTGTGCTTGCACCACCCCACGAGAACGACAACACGTGGTCGGCCCGGAAGTGCTCGATCAGCTCGAGGAGGATATGCGCCTCGGTTTCCTTGCTGATCAGCCTTTCCTGGCGGTTGTGCGGTTTGGATTTGCCCGCATAGGGCTGGTCGAACAGTACAACGTTGAACTGCGGGTGCAGGTTACGTACCGTTTGGGCGAACGAGGCGGTGGTGGCCAGCGAGCCGTTGATCAGGATGATCGTATTCTCGGCCGCATCCGCGCGATAGAACTCCGTGTAAACCCGATACTGACCTTGGATATCAAGTACAGCGATTTCTGGCCTCATGTCATCGACTCCTGGCGCAAAAAGGGCATTCGCGTCACCTAGGGTGCACGTTCTTTATGACAGGTAGGCATTCGCCTGAAGAGTAACCGGGGGGCCCTGTGTCGATCCTTGGCACGTGCGTCGACGGTATTGTTTTTGGCGGGCAATTCGCCGTGCCCCAAGGCATCAAGGCCCTGGGTGGCCGGCAAAAAGTGTGCAGATCCGCGACTGTGACTTGGCGGTCACATGCGGACTGACGATTTGGATTCAAGCAGTGGGTCGCGGATCCCGCAAGTGCCGTTCGGGGGAAAATGTGACTTTTGTCGCTGAGCGGTCGTACGACGAGCGCGTGCAGTCTGTTCCGGCCCGTTCGCGGACCTAGACAGTCGCTATTTCGCCGACTGTAAGTTCGCGAAAAGCCCCAGGCACCAACGCAGGGTCGAGCCGGATCGCCCCCATGCTTTCGCGATGCAACCGCACCACCTTGTTGTTGAAATGCCCGAACATGCGTTTGACCTGATGGTAACGGCCCTCGACGATCGCCAGCCGCGCCTGACGCGGGCCAAGAATATCCAGCTGGGCGGGTTGGGTGGTGAGCCCCTCAAACGCGAAGTAGAACCCTTTACGGAAGCTGGCGACATAGTGCTCGCCAATCTCGTCCTCGGTCTCGACCAGGTAATGCTTGGGCAGCTTGGTGGCCGGCTGGGTCAGGCGCCGCGACCACTGCCCATCGTTGGTCAGGATCATCAGGCCGGTCGTGTTGAAGTCCAGGCGCCCGGCGATGTGCAGATCATCACGCAACGCCGCCGGCAGCAGGTCGAGCACGGTACGGTGTTGCAGGTCATGGGTGGCGCTGACGCAGCCTGCCGGCTTGTGCAGCATCAGGTAGCGGGCCGGGCGGCCGAGCTGCAACAGCTGGTCGTCCAGTTCGATACGGCTGAATTCGCGCACTTCGGTCAGTGGGTCGCTGACCACTTGGCCATCCACCCGCACACGGCGCTGCGCCAGCATCAAACGGGCTTGCTGGCGATTGTGGCTGGGGAGGTTGGCGAGGAAACGGTCGAGGCGCATTGAAATAGTCAGTGGCTGGGGGACGGGCGGAGTTGGTCTTCAACCGCGGCGCAGCGCGGGCACAGGCAAGTCTTGTCGCGCAGTTCGGCAGGCAGGGCCTGGAGCACGGCCGGGTCAATGCTGACGCTATAGCACCAGCAGGCCTGGGTGGCGCGACGTGGGTCGGCCAGGTTGCATTGGTTAAGGGCTCCGCAAGCGGGGCAGTGTTGCTGGTCAGTCATGGCGGGTTTCACTGCAGACACGGTTGCGACCGGCCTGCTTGGCACGATAAAGCGCGCGGTCGGCGCGGGTTAGCAGGGCGTGCAGGGTATCCCCGGGTTGCAGGCTGCTAAGGCCAATGCTGGTGGTCAGGCGCAGCGGCCTGTCGTCGTAACTGAAGGTCAGCTGTTCGGTGCGCCGACGAATCTTTTCCGCCACCTCGATGGCCTGCCGCCCTTCGGCTTCACGCAGCAGCACGATGAATTCCTCACCGCCCCAGCGGCACAGTATATCTGACTGGCGCAGGCTGCCTTGCAGCACATTGGCGAATTGGCGCAGCACTTCGTCGCCTGCCAGGTGGCCGTGGGTGTCGTTGAGTGCCTTGAAGTGGTCCAGGTCGATCAGCAAGGCCACCAGCGGGCCGTTGTCGCGCTGGGCCTCGAGCAGGGCCTGTGCGGCGAGCAGGTCGAAGCTGCGCCGGTTGGGCAGGCCGGTCAGGCTGTCCAGGGTTGCCAGGGCTTCGGTGGCGGCCTGGTGGCGGCGGACCATGGCATGCACCAGCGCCAGCACCACCAAGGTGATCATCGCGCAGATCGCAAGGTTCAGGTACAGGGAGTGGCGGATGCGGTCGAGGGCGCCTGTTTCACGCTTGTCCACCAGCAGGTACCAGTTCAGCTCGGGCAGTTGGCGCACATTGAGGAAGTGGCTGCGGTTGTCGCTGTCACGGTACTCGTGGCTGCCTTCGCCGGGCACCGGCTGCTCGGTCAGCAGGGCATTCAGTTCGGCGTTGTCGCTGAGCGCCTGGCCCACCCTCAACCCATGCGGGCCACCTTCGGAACCGGTCAGCATGACCTTGCCGTTGGCATCGGTGAACAGCACCGAGCGCTGGTAGCGGCGTTGGTACTGGTCGATCAGCTTGACCACCGAGGATACGCTGAGCCCGACCCCGGCGGCGCCGATGAAGCGGTGCTGGTAGTCATGCACCTGGTAGTTGATGAATACAGTGAGGCTGTCATGGTTGGCCATGTCCAGGTCAACGTTGATTTCATAGGGCGCCTTGAGATCGCGCAGGCGGAAGTACCAGACATCGCGCCAGTTACCAGGTTCGACCTGCTTGAGCACACCCTTGGCCTGGTAATAGGTGAGGGTACGGTCAGAGACGAAAAACGAGGTAAAGGTGTCCTGCTTGCCCATGACCTCGCCCAGGTAGCGGGTCATGCGCGCGGTATCCTGTTCACCGGACAACACCCAGTCGCGCAGGAAGGTGTCCTGGGCCATCATCGAGGCGATCAGCACCGGGCGGATCAGGTCCTTCTGGATTTCCGAATAGACCGTGTCGGAGGTCAGCGGCAGTTCGGTATTGATGATGCCGTCGCGGATGGCGCTGCGCGAAGCGAAGTAGCTGAGCAGTGACGTGGCCAGGAAGCCGCAGGCCAACAGCAGCAACAGGGTAAGGATCAGCGAGCGCTGCGAGAACAGAGCGGAACGTGAGGGCATGATCTTCCCATGATATGTGCCAAGCCGCTCATTCTAGTGAGATGACCGGGAAATGACTGCAAGTTTTTCGGGGTCATCGCACCTGTATCAATTTGTTGCGTAAATGGCACTGCACCCCGGCGGGACTGTCTTATTCAGTGTCGATGAACGCGTTTCGCGTCGACGCTCGCCAGCGCCGCTGTTCGGGCACTCCAGCGGTCCAGGAGGCCGCCATGTCCTATCGAATCCTGTTGATAGCCCTATTGGGGCTGATGACTGCCGCCTGCGCTCCCTATTACGAGAGCGGGGGCTATTACCGTTCGGACTATTACTCCACCGACCGCTATGTCGCGCCGGGTTATTACCGCTATGACCGTTACTACGTGGCGCCACAACCGCGTTATTACTATCAGCCGGCGCCGCGCTATTACCGTTCGGCGCCGGCGCCTTATTACCGCTCGCATCCGCAGCCGGGAATCAACCAGTGGCACGGTAACCCGCGCAACGACTACGGTAACCGCCAGCGCAATGACTACCGGGGTGGCCGGGACCGGCACGATTATCGTGACGGCAGCCAGCGGTACCAGCATGGCCAGTGGCATTCCAATGGGCAGCGCAATGGTGATGGGCGCTGGGACGGGCAGCGTGGGCAGGGGCGAGGTGGCAACTGGCAGCGCTAGGTGAATGAAGGGGCGCGCTCCGCGCCCCTTTTTGGCAAACTTCACCCCATGTCCGCCAGCGGATGCCGCCCCTCCCATGCCTTGGCAAAGTGCGCCTCCACCACCGCTGCCGGCACTTGCGCCACATCCGGCCAATGCCAGCGCGGCCGGTTGTCCTTGTCCAGCAAGCGGGCGCGCACGCCTTCGCTGAACTCCGGGTGGCGGCAGCAGTTCAAGCTCATGCTGTATTCCATCTGGAACACCTGCGCCAATGACAAATGGCGCGCTCGGCGGATCTGCTCCCACACCAGGTGCGCCGTGAGCGGGCAACCCTCATGCAGCCGCTGGCCGGCCTCCGCCAGCAGCGGATCGTCATGCTGCTTGAGCGCTTCCAGTGCGCGCCACGCCGCTGCTGCATCGGCCACATCGAGCAATGAGTCGATTATTTGTCGGCGCGGCAGCCACTGGGCTGCCGGCAACTCGGCCCAGGCACGATGCTGTTCGGCCTTGAGCAGGCTGTTCAGTTGCAGGGCGGTCTGTTCCTGCCAGTTAAGTTGCAGCAGTTCCTCGATCAGTGCTTCCTGCTGATATTCACCCAGAAAGCGGTCTGCCAGGCCCAGGTCAAGGGCGTCGCGGGCATTGATCGGTGCACCGGTCAGGCCGAGGAACAGCCCAAGCTTGCCCGGTAGCCGGGCCAGGAACCAGCTGGCGCCTACGTCGGGATAAAGGCCGATGCTGATTTCCGGCATGGCCAATCGACTGCTGGGGGTGACGATGCGCACATTGGCGCCCTGCAGCAGGCCCATGCCACCGCCCAGTACATGCCCGTGGCCCCAGCACAGCAGCGGCTTGGGGTAGGTGTGCAGGGCATGATCCAGGCGGTATTCGGCAGCGAAGAAGGTAGCCGCCAGCGGTGGCACGCTGCCGGGGTGGTCGCGGCAGGCCTGCACCAGGGCGCGCACATCACCCCCTGCACAAAAGGCCTTGGCCCCGTTGCCGCGCAGCAGTACGCAGACGATGCCGGGGTCGCGGGCCCAGCTGTGCAGTTGCTCGCCCAACACCTCGATCATCGGCAGGTTCAGGGCATTGAGCGCCTTGGGTGCATCCAGGGTCGCGATGCCGATGCGGGCGCCATCGGCGCCGGTGAGTACCTCGCAATGAATGGCCATGAACTACCTCGCGCAAGTCATGGCCCAAGTATGGCTTGCCTGGCCGATCATGCCGGTCGTCGGTCGGATCGTTTGACAAGCGGGTAGGGCTTACCTAGTGTCGCGCCATTGTTTATGGAAGGCCCCATGACTGACGATGATCGCATCAAACTCGAACCGAGCTGGAAGGCCGCATTGCGCGGCGAATTCGAACAGCCCTACATGCATCAGCTGC
Source organism: Pseudomonas sp. BN607 (assembly GCF_029871175.1). Classification (NCBI taxonomy): domain Bacteria; kingdom Pseudomonadati; phylum Pseudomonadota; class Gammaproteobacteria; order Pseudomonadales; family Pseudomonadaceae; genus Pseudomonas; species Pseudomonas sp. BN607. The sequence continues at coordinate 153,080 of NZ_SSOE01000056.1, read as the reverse complement.
GCGAGTTCCTGCGTGGCGAGTACGCTGCCGGCAAGGAGATCTACCCGCCAGGGCCGCTGATCTTCAACGCGCTCAACTCGACACCGCTGGACCAGGTCAAGGTGGTGATCCTTGGCCAGGACCCTTACCACGGGCCAGGCCAGGCACATGGCTTGTGCTTCTCGGTGCAACCGGGTGTGGCCACGCCGCCGTCGCTGGTCAATATCTACAAGGAGCTGCACCGCGACCTGAATATTCCGATCCCCAACCATGGCTATCTGCAGAGCTGGGCCGAGCAGGGCGTGTTGTTGCTCAATACCACCATGACGGTGGAGCGTGCAAATGCGGCGTCGCATGCCAAGAAGGGCTGGGAGTTCTTCACCGACCGGATTATCCAGGTAGTCAGCGAGCACTGCCCGAATGTGGTGTTCTTGCTGTGGGGGGCGCATGCCCAGAGCAAGCAGAAACTGATCGATGGCACCAAGCACCTGGTGCTGAAGTCGGTGCACCCGTCGCCGTTGTCGGCTTACCGCGGGTTCCTGGGGTGTGGGCATTTCAGCCGGACCAACAGCTTCCTTGAACAGCGTGGGATGGCGCCGATCAACTGGGCACTGCCGCCGCTGTGATGGCCCTGCCAGAGCGGGCCGCTTTATCGTGGGTGAGCCCGCTTCCACGGGTACTGCGCAGGGCTCAGGCGTTTTGCGGTCCCTGTGGGCGCGTGGTTATCCGCGAAAAGGCCGGCACAGTCATCGCGCTTTGGCGTTCCATGCGCGGAACAAAGGCTCCGCCAGAAACAGTACGAACAGCAGCCGCATCACCTGCAGCGCCGTCACCAGTGGCACCGACAATTGCAGGGTCTCGGCCGTCAGGCTCATCTCGGCAATCCCGCCTGGCATCATTCCCAGCGTCAGCGAACGCAAGTCCAGTGAAGTCATCACGCTCAACACCCAGGCCGCACAGCCGGCAATCGCCATGCACAACGCCGTCGCCACCAGCGTACGCCCCAGGAACGAGGGTGCGCGGCGGAAGAACGCACGGTTGAAGTGACAGGCCAGGCCACTGCCGATCAACCACTGGCCAATCTGGCTGGCGCCATTGGGCAGCGCAATTTGCAGGTTGCCCGCCAGGCTTACCGTGGCCGCCACCAGCAATGGCCCGAACAGCCACGGGTTGGGCTGGCGCAAGCGCTGCCAGAGCAATGCCACCGCAACACCCAGCGGAGCAATGAGTACCAGCCAGCCCCAGCTCACGCTACCTGAGTGGTTCAGCGGTACCCCATCACCCAGCAGGAACTTGAACAACGCCGGTATGCACAGCACCACGGCCAGCACCCGCAGGCTTTGCGCCGCTGCGACCTGGCTGAGCACCGCGCCGTTGCGTGCGCCAAGGTTGACCATTTCCCCCGAGCCGCCGGGCATGCTGGCGAAGAACGCCGTGGCGCGGTCTTCACCGGTACGCCGCAGCAGCCACACGCTGATCACGCTGGACAGGGTGGTGAACAGCGCACCGAAGAAGATCAGCGCGAAGTGGCTGGCCACCTGCTCGATCACCGCCGGGGTGAAGTGCAGGCCGATGCCGACACCGATGATCCACTGGCCGCATTTGCGGCCATTGGGGATTTCCGGGAGTTGCCAGGGCGTCAGGCAGCGCACCAGGATGATCGTCAACAGCGAACCGACCATCCACGGCAAAGGCCAGCCGACCTTGCTGGCGGCAAAACCGCCAGCAAGGCCGACCAGCCCGGTCGCAACGAACAGCGGGAAAGACCGATCAGGCATCGGCCATGGCCCGCCGCTGCTGGGCGCGTTTACGCCAGGTGCGCAGCAGCGGCAGGGTCAGCATGCAGAGGGTCAGTACCCATACCGACATGCTGATCGGGCTGGACCAGAGAATGCCTAGCTCACCGTTGGAAATCGACAGCGCCCGGCGCAGGTTCTGCTCCATCAGCCCGCCGAGGATGAAGCCCAGCAGGATCGGCGACAGCGGGAAGTCCAGCTTGCGCAGGATATAGCCCATGATGCCGATGCCGACCATCAGGAACAGGTCGAAGGTGGTGGCATGCACGGCATAAACGCCGATCGCGGTGATGATGGCAATTACCGGCACCAGCGCCCAGTTCGGCACGGCGAGGATGCGGGTGAAGATGCGGATCATCGGGATGTTGAGGATCACCAGCATGATATTGGCGATGAACAGCGAGGCGATCAGGCCCCAGACGATGTCTGGCTGTTGTTCGAACAGCAGCGGTCCGGGGGTGATGTTGTACAGGGTCAGTGCACCGATCATCACCGCTGTGGTGCCGGAGCCCGGTACCCCGAGGGTCAGCATGGGCACCAGTGCGCCACAGCAGGATGCACCAATGGCGGTTTCCGGGGCAGCCAGGCCACGGGCATCGCCTTTACCGAAAGTGCCTTTTTCACCGGCCATGCGCTTTTCGGTCATGTAGGCCACGGCACTCGCCAGTGTTGCCCCGGCGCCAGGCAGAACACCCATGACGAAGCCCAGCAGCCCGCAGCGGATGTTGACCGCGAACACCGACGCGGCTTCCTTGAAGTTGAACAGCATGCGGCCGGTAGCCTTGACCGCCTGGTGACCGTGGTGGGTCTTTTCCAGCAGCAGGAGGATTTCGCTGATCGAGAACAGGCCCAGCACCAGCACCACGAACTGGATGCCATCGGCCAGGTGTACGCTGTCACCTGTGAACCGGTACACGCCGCTGTTGGCATCGATACCGACTGCCGACAGGAACAGGCCGATCAGTGCGGCGATGAAGGTTTTCAGCGGCTTGTCACCGGCCATGCCGCCAAGGGCGACAATGGCGAACACCATCAGCACGAAGTATTCCGCCGGGCCGAAGGCGATGGCCCATTTCGCCAGCAGCGGGGCAAACAGCACCATGCCGCAGGTGGCGATGAAGGCGCCGATGAACGAACTCCAGGCCGACAGCGACAGCGCCACGCCAGCCAGGCCCTGGCGGGCCATGGGGTAACCGTCGAGGGTGGTCATCACGGTCGAGGCTTCGCCTGGGATGTTCAGCAGGATCGAGCTGATGCGCCCGCCGTATTCGCAGCCCAGGTAAACCGCGGCCAGCAGGATCAGTGCCGACTCAGGCGGCAGGCCCAGGGCGAAGGCGATGGGAATCAGCAGTGCCACGCCGTTGATCGGGCCCAGACCGGGCAGCAGGCCAACCACGGTGCCGATCAGGGTGCCGGACAGGGCGGTGACCAGGTTGTAGGGGGACAAGGCGACGCCGAAGCCCTGGCCCAGGTAGCTCAAGGTATCCATGTGTCAGTTCTCCAGTACGCTCAGCAGGCCAAGGGGCAGGGGCACGTCCATCACGCGGTCGAACAGCCAGTAGAGGAAGACGCTCATGCACACCACCACGACGGCGCTTGGCAGCCAGCGGCCGCCATACAGGCGCGCCATGGGCAGGCCAACGAGGATGGCGCTGAGGATGAAGCCGAGGAGCTCGAAGGTGGCTGCGAAGATGACCAGCAAGCCGACACAGGCGGCGATCTTGATCAGGGTCTCGCGGTCCAGCTCCGGTTCGTCGTCCTTGCGCACGATTGGCGTGGGGCGGAACACCAGGTACAGCAGGCCCAGGCCCATCAGCCCGAGCATCAGCAGTGGGTAGGCGCGCGGGCCTACTGGTTCGTAGGAGAATGCTGCCTGGTAGGGCCAGGCCATCACGGCCAGGGCGGCACACACCGCCAGCAGGGCCAGGGCGAAGATGCGTTGCAGGATCATGAAGAAATCCTCGTTGGGAACGCGCAAGCGAGATGCAAATCCTGTGAGAGCGGCCGCAAGGCCGCTCTCACAGGGATCGTGGTGAATCCGGCAGGCTTACTGGATCAGGCCAAATTCCTTGGCCAGCGCCTTGTAGTCAGCCACCTGCTTCTTCACATAGCCGTCCAGTTCTTCGCCGGTCATGGCGAACGGGAACAGCTCGCGCTGGTCACGCAACTTGGCGAAGTCTTCCGAGGCCAGCATCTTGTCGAACGACTGCTTCCACCAGGCGTAATCCTCGTCGCTGACCTTTGGCCCCAGGTAGAAACCGCGTACCACTGGCCATACGATGTCGTAGCCCTGTTCCTTGGCGGTGGGGATGTCTTTCATCTCCGGCTCGTCCAGGCGGTTTTCAGAGAACACCGCGAGGATGCGCATGTTGCCGGCCTGGATGTGCGGCATGGAGTCGGAAATATCGGTAGAGCCGACCTGGATATGCCCGCCCAGCAGTGCCGTGGCGATTTCGCCACCGCCCTCCAGGGCCACGTAACGCAGGTCGCGCGGGTTGATACCGGCAGCCTTGGCGATCAATGCGGTCTGCATCCAGTCCTGGCTGCCGACGGTGCCGCCGGAGCCGATCACGACCTTGCTCGGGTCTTTCTTCAGCGCCGCGACCAGGTCATCGAGGGTCTTGTAGGGTGAATCGCTTTTCACGGCGATGGCGCCGTAGCTGGTGCCGACGGCCGCCAGCCATTTCACTGCGTTCTCGTCGAAGCGGCCGAACTTGCCCTGGGCCAGGTTCAGCAGCGAGCCGCTGGACCACGCCACCAAGGTGCCGGCATCGGCCGGGCGTTGGGCGACCACGGCGTTGTAGGCCACCGCGCCGACACCGCCGGGCATGTACGTGACACGCATCGGCTTGCTGAGGATCTTTTCCTGCACCAGCGCGCTTTGCACCAGTTTGCAGGTCAGGTCGAAACCACCGCCAGGCGAGGCAGGGGCGATGCATTCGGGGCGTTTCGGTTCGGCAGCGAGGGCGTTGCCGGCCAACAGCAGGCAGCCGGTAGCGAGGACGAGGCGGCGCAGTGAAAAGGTCATCGTCGATCTCCGTGAGTTGTTGTTATCGGGTTACTGCTATTGGCTTACCAAAGGGCCACGCTGTAGCTCACCAGCAGCCGCACTTCGTCGGCATCGCGGGCGAAGTTGGAGCGGAAGGTGGCGTTGCGCAAACGCACGGCGACGTTCTTCAACGGGCCGCTTTGTACCACGTACTTCAGTTCGGTGTTGCGCTCCCACTCCTTGCCTTCACCACCGGCGGCACGGCTGACGTTGTCGCCGCTGATGTAGCGGGTCATGAAGGTCAGGCCCGGTACACCGAGGGCGGCAAAGTTGTAGTCGTAGCGCGCCTGCCAGGAGCGCTCGTCGGCACCGGCGAAGTCGTTGATCTGGACGAAGTTGACCAGGTACGGGTCGGCGCCATCGACATACGGGAAGGCGCTGTCGCCGGACAGTTGCTGCCAGGCGGCACTGACCTTGTGCCCGCCCAGGGCGTAGCTGAGCATGCCGTTGACCGTGGTGTTGTCGATGTTGCCGGCCTTGGCGGCGCCAGCGTCGTCGCTGACCGCCAGGCGCAGGTCGGCGCCGAAAGTGCCTGGGCCCCACGGCTGGGTGGCGACCATGCCGATGAAGTGCTGGCGGTAGATATCGTCGAGCTGGGCGAAGTGGTAGCTGCCGGTGATGCGGTCGGTGAACTGGTAGTCGAGGCCACCCAGGCTAAGGTTGTCGGCGCTGAACGAGCCACCGAAGCGGCCGTTCTTGTTGTTCAGGGCCAGGTCTTCCCAGTTGGTGTCGTTGCGGTCCTTGGCCTTGTCCAGGCGCCCGCCGGTGAAGGTCAGGCCCTTGATTTCCTTCGAGGTCAGCAGGCCGCCTTCGAAGGTTTGCGGCAGGATGCGCCCATCGTTGGGCTGCAAGGTCGGCAGTTCCGGGATCAGCGTGCCGATCTTCAGTTCGGTCTGCGAGATCTTCACCTTGCCGGTCAGGCCAAGTTTGGAGTATTCGTCGGCAGCCTTGCCGTCATCGTGGGTCGGCAGCAGGCCGGTATCGGTGCGGTCGGGGCTGGAGTCGAGCTTGATGCCGAGCATGCCCAGTGCGTCCAGGCCGAAGCCTACGGTGCCCTCGGTGTAGCCCGACTCGAAGTTGAGCATGAAGCCCTGGGCCCATTCGTCGCGCTTGGATTGTTGCGCGCTTGTGCCGTCGCGAAAGTCGCGGTTGAAGTACATGTTGCGGGTTTCGAAGGTGGCCGTGCTGTCTTCGAAGAAGGCGGCCTGGCTCATTGGGGCGACACCGGCAAGCGCAAGGGCGCTGGCGATGGCGGAGGGGCGTGCGGCAAACGAACGGGTAGGCGCGAACGCCTGCGGCTGCGATGACAGCATCGTCGATGACTCCGTTTATTGTTCTTATTCGTTGCACCTTGCTGGTGCTTTTTTCGGCGCGAAGCGCGACCGTGGTGCGATGCTAGGCAACGAACCTTTCGCTAACCTTTCAGCGTGAAAGGTTTGTTACAAGGGGCTTCACAGGCTTGACGACAGCGGTACACTCCGCGCCACCGCCCCACCCGAGCAGGAGAATCCGATGCGTGTGCTGCTGGTCGAAGACCACCTGCAACTGGCCGAAAGCGTTGCCCAAGCCTTGAAAAGCCACGGCCTGACCGTGGATGTACTGCATGACGGCGTGGCTGCCGACCTGGCCCTGGCCAGCGAGGAATATGCGGTGGCCGTGCTGGATGTCGGCCTGCCGCGCATGGACGGTTTCGAGGTGCTGGCGCGTCTGCGTGGCCGTGGCAAGACCTTGCCAGTGCTGATGCTGACCGCACGCAGCGACGTCAAGGACCGGGTCCATGGTTTGAACCTGGGCGCGGACGATTACTTGGCCAAGCCGTTCGAGCTGACCGAACTGGAAGCCCGCGTCAAGGCCCTGCTGCGGCGCAGCGTGCTGGGTGGCGAGCGCCAGCAACGTTGTGGTCCGCTGGTGTATGACCTGGACACCCGGCGCTTTTCCCTGGGCGCAGAAAACCTGACCCTGACCTCCCGGGAGCAGAGCGTCCTGGAAGCGCTGATCGCCCGCCCGGGCCGGGTGATGAGCAAGGAACAGTTGGCTGCCCAGGTATTCGGCCTGGACGAAGAGGCCAGCCCCGACGCCATCGAAATCTACATCCACCGCCTGCGCAAGAAGCTTGATGGCCAACCGGTGGCCATCGTCACCTTCCGCGGCCTGGGTTACCTGCTCGAGCACCGTGATGCGTGACAATGGCAGCCTGCGCGGGCGCCTGCTCGGCAATCTGGCGTTGCTGCTGGTGGTGCTGATGCTGGCCAGCGGCCTGAGTGCCTACTGGAACGGCCGCGAGGCCGCCGACACGGCGTATGACCGCACCTTGCTGGCCTCGGCGCGGACCATCGCCGCCGGCCTTTCGCAGCGCGATGGGTCGTTGAGCGCGGACGTGCCCTATGTGGCCCTGGACACCTTTGCCTACGACAGCGCCGGGCGCATTTACTACACCGTGCTGGATATCAAGCAGCGGCTGATTTCCGGCTACGAGAACCTACCGCCGCCGCCGCCGGGCACACCGCGTACCGACGACTACCCGGCGCTGGCGCGGTTCTACAACGCCACTTATCTGGGCCAGGACGTCCGCGTGGTCAGCTTGCTGAAGCCGGTGAGCGAGCCGAACATGAACGGCATGGCGGAAATCCGCGTAGCCGAGACCGAGGAAGCGCGGGTGCGCATGGCCCGTGGGTTGATGGCTGACACCCTGCTGCGCCTGGGAATGCTGGCGTTGGGCGCGTTGGTGATGGTGTGGTTTGCCGTAAGTGCTGCATTGCGGCCGCTGGAGCGCCTGCGTACGGCAGTGGAAGAGCGCCAGCCGGACGACCTGCGGTCGTTGCCGGTGGTGCAGGTGCAACGGGAGTTGAGCCCCCTGGTGCGGGCCTTGAACCACTTTACCGAACGCTTGCGCGGCCAGTTCGAGCGCCAGGCGCAGTTCATCGCCGATGCGGCCCACGAACTGCGTACACCGCTGGCGGCCCTCAAGGCGCGGGTCGAACTGGGCTTGCGCTCGTCCGAGCCGCAGGAGTGGCGGCAGACCCTGGAGTCTGCGGCCCAGGGGACCGATCGCCTGACCCACCTGGCCAATCAGTTGCTGTCGTTGGCGCGAGTCGAGAACGGCGCCCGGGCGATAGCCGAAGGTGGTGCCCAGCGTCTGGACCTGAGCCAGCTGGCGCGGGAGCTGGGCATGGCCATGGCACCACTGGCGCACAAGCGCGGGGTGGCGTTGGCGCTGGAGGCTGAGGCGCCGGTGTGGCTGAAAGGTGAGCCGACGTTGCTCAACGAATTGTTGAGCAACCTGGTGGACAATGCCCTGGCGCATACGCCGGCGGGCGGCAACGTGATTTTGCGGGTTTTGGCGCCGGCCGTGCTGGAGGTGGAGGATGACGGGCCGGGGATTCCCGAGGCCGAGCGCGAGCGGGTGTTCGAGCGCTTCTACCGCAAGAGTGCGCAGGGCAGCGGGTTGGGGCTGGCGATCGTTGGCGAGATCTGCCGGGCGCACCTGGCGCAGGTGAGCCTGCATGATGGTGGCAAGGGTGGGTTGCGGGTGCGGGTGAGCTTTATCGCTGATTGACGGGTTGCCTGTGCTGGCCCTGGCGCCAGCATCGGCTTACACGGCTCAGCGCAACATGCTCCGCGCCTCGAGTAACTCATCTACCTCCAGCTCGGTACCGAACGGCAGGCCAAGGTGGCGGTAGGCCGGCAGTGCTGCCAACGGCCGGTTACGGCCGCGTTGGCTGATGCAGCGGGCGATTTGCACGATGTCGATGTAATCGACCTTGTCAGTCTGCCGGTCCAGGTCCTGCATCTGGCTTGGCAAGTTGACCAACTGCTCCGGAAACTCCCACAGCTTGAGGATCTTGTCACCCAGCACTGGCTGGATCTGCTCGATCACGTAATGCAGGCATACCGGGTCGGACAACAGCTCATTGTGCTCTTCGGCATAGATCAGCACCGGTAGGGCGCCAATCTGGTTGACCAACCCGCCAAGGGTGGCCTGGTCCGGCTTGAGGTGGGTGTAGCGTCGGCATATTTCGTAGCTGATACCTGCCACTTCCAAGCTGTTGGCCCAGATATCCCGCAATTTTTGTTCAACTGCCGGCGAGCGTGCGTGGAAGATCTGCTCGATTACCAGGCCAATGGCCAGGTTGCAGCTGTAGTTGATGCCCAGCCGCGTGATCGCAGTGTGCAGGTCGGTAACCTCGACCGCCGCGCGCAGCAGCGGGCTGTTGACGACTTTGATCAGGCGCGCTGAAAGGGCCGCGTCGCGACCTATCACCTTGCTCAGGGCCGCTACGCTGATCTCGCTGTCTTCTGCCGCCTCGCGGATGCTCAAGGCAACCTCGGGCAGGGTTGGCAGGACCAGGTCATCCTTTTCGATGGCGTCGAGCAATTGTGCTTGAACCATCTCGGCCAGCTTGTTCATGGGCGTGTCTACCGCAGTGGTGGTGCGGCCCCGCCGCAGGGCGGGGCAGGCTGGTCAGCGCTGGATTTCTCGGTCGCGGTCCAGTTCGTAAGGCAGGGTCAGCACTTGCAGGCGAGGGCCTTCCAGGCTGCCCAGGTGCAGGTTGTCGTCCTCAACCGCTTCGGCACTGAGTACCGCAAGCAGTTCGCAGCCTGCGCCGTTGCCGGCAGCAATCACCACTTCACCGACTGACGAACCATGAGTGGGCGAGAAAATCTCGGCCCCTGGGGCAGGGATGGCCTGCTGGTCCAGGGCCAGGCGATACTGACGACGCTTGAGCTTGCCAAGGTACTGCATGCGCGCGACGATTTCCTGGCCGGTGTAGCAGCCCTTCTTGAAGCTGACACCATCGACCGCTTGCAGGTTGATCATCTGGGGGATGAACAGCTCACGGGTTGGCCCCATGACCTGGCCGATACCGGCGCGAACCTGGCCCAGCAGCCAGTCGTTGAGGCTGCCTTCGGGCAGGGCAGCAGCGAGCGCCTGGCGCACCGGCTCGGCGTTGTCTGCCGGTGCCCACAGCTCTACGCGGCCAGGGGACACGGTAATGGCGATCAGCCCTTCATGGCGTACGGTACTGCCAGCGGCAGCAGGCACATCGAGCCCCAGGGCCTGAAGTGCCGCTGCGCCACCCTGCAGGCCGAAGCGCACCCAGGCGGGGCTTTCGTCGGTCAGCGTGGCCTTGGAGAACACGGCGTATTTCTTCAGATCGGCCAGTTGCGCGTCCAGCAGCTCGCTGGCCATGGCCAGCAGGTAGCCATTGCCTTCGGGCAAGATGCGGAAGCTCGACTGCATGCGCCCCTTGACCATACAGCGAGCGCCGAGGCTGGCATATTCCTGGCTGAGGTAGTTGATGTTGCAGGTCAGCTGGCCTTGCAGGAACTTGCCTGCATCGGAGCCGCGGACGGCGAGAATGCCCTCGTGGGACAGGGGGCAGAAGAAAGCGGAATCGGCCATGGGTCATCGCGGTGGCTAAAGACTGGCGGCCATCATAGAACGCCGGTAACAAAATAGGTAGTTGACTAGACCAACGCCCGGTGTCGCTTCGCTCGGCGGGCTGTATACTGGCGGGCCATTCGAGGAGGGCCCCATGGTCGAACAAACTGAACTCAACCGGCTTTTCTGGCACAGCCGCCGCGGCATGCTGGAACTGGACGTGCTGCTGGTGCCTTTCACCCAGGAAGTCTACCCCAGCCTCAACGAAACTGACCGCGAACTCTATGTGCGTCTGTTGAGCTGCGAGGATCAGGACATGTTCGGCTGGTTCATGGAGCGCACCGAGTCCGAGGACCCGGAGCTGCAACGCATGGTCCGCATCATTCTGGACCGTGTCCAGCCCAAGTGATTGCTTTGAATGCCGGTGGCAAGGCTCGCGCCTGCTGCTGGTGGCCTATATGGCTTGCCAGGTACTCGCCTGGCTTGTCGTATGGGCGAGCCCGCTGCCCGCGTGGTTGGCTTTTTCTATTGTTGCCTTCTGTATTGCCCACGCTGGCTGGGCGATTCCTCGACGAATTCTTTTGACCCATGAGCATGCCATTATCGGCCTGCGCCGTGATGCGCGCGGCTGGCAGGTGTTCAGCCGTGGTTGTGGCTGGCAGCCGGTGCGGTTGTGCCGGGATAGCGTAGCGTTGCCACGGTTGGTGGTTTTGCGCTTTGAGCGGGTGGGCCGAAGGGTGGGGGAGAGCCAGTGCATACCGCAGGATGCGCTTGGGGCTGACGAGCATCGGCGCCTGCGGGTGCGGTTGAAGTTCAGCCGGCGGCGCTGGGCTGCGGTGAGCCGGGCCTAGATCAAGCTCGGCTTAGCTTCATCGCGGGCAAGCCCGCCCCCACAGGTCCCCCCGCAGGCTTGAGGCTGATGCAGTGCCTTGGGACACAACTGGCTTGCTCAATTTCTAGAATCTAGTGCGACCCCTGTGGGAGTGGGCTTGTCCCGCGAGCACGGGCGAAGCCCGTGCCATGCACCGTGTTGGATTTTTCGCGGGGCAAGCCCGCTCCCACAGGTACCCCGCAGGCTTGAGGCTGATGCAGTACCTGAGGAAACAACTGGCATGCCCAATTTCTAGAATCTAGTGCGCCCCCTGTGGGAGTGGGCTTGTCCCGCGAACACGGGCGAAGCCCGTGCCATACACCGTGTTGGATTCTTCGCGGGCAAGCCCGCTCCCACAGGTCCCCCCGCAGGCTTGAGGCTGATGCAGTACCTGGGGAAACAACTGGCTTGCTCAATTTCTAGAATCTAGCGCAACCCCTGTGGGAGCGGGCTTGTCCCGCGAACACGGGCGAAGCCCGTGCCATGCACCGTGTTGGATTCTTCGCGGGACAAGCCCGCTACGGCCGCGACGCGGTTTTCAGCGCGGGCTGAGGATGGTGTCCTTGGCCTCGTCCAGCATCCCCGGGTAATCCAGGGTGTAGTGCAGCCCGCGGCTTTCCTTGCGCTGCATCGCCGACAAGATCATCAATTCGGCTACCTGCGCCAGGTTGCGCAACTCGATCAGGTCACGGCTGACCTTGTAGTTGCTGTAGAACTCGTCGATTTCATCCAGCAGCAAACGAATGCGATGCTGCGCCCGCTGCAACCGCTTGCTGGTGCGCACGATGCCCACGTAGTCCCACATGAAACGCCGCAGCTCGTCCCAGTTGTGCGCAATGATCACATCCTCGTCCGAATCGGTAACCTGGCTGGCGTCCCAGCCGGGCAGGGCCTTGGGCATGGCCACCTGCTCCAGGTTCGCCTCGATGTCGGCAGCAGCGGCGCGGCCATAGACGAAGCACTCCAACAGCGAGTTGCTGGCCATGCGGTTGGCACCGTGCAGGCCGGTGAAGCTGGTTTCGCCAATGGCATACAGGCCCGCCACGTCGGTGTGGCCACGCTCGTCGACCATCACCCCGCCGCAGGTGTAGTGCGCCGCTGGCACCACCGGGATCGGCTGGCGGGTGATATCGATACCGAACCCCAGGCAGCGCTCGTAAACGGTGGGGAAGTGGCTCTTGATGAAGTCGGCCGGCTTGTGGGTGATGTCCAGGTACACGCAGTCCACGCCCAGGCGCTTCATCTCGTGGTCGATGGCGCGGGCGACGATGTCTCGCGGAGCCAGCTCTTCGCGTGGGTCGAACCGCGGCATGAAGCGTTCACCGTTGGGCAGGCGCAGCAGGGCGCCCTCGCCACGCAGCGCTTCGGTGATCAGGAAACTTTTTGCCTGCGGGTGGTACAGGCAGGTCGGGTGGAACTGATTGAACTCCAGGTTCGCCACCCGGCAACCGGCCCGCCAGGCCATGGCGATGCCGTCGCCGCAAGCACCGTCGGGGTTGCTGGTATAGAGGTAGACCTTGGCCGCGCCACCCGTGGCCAGTACGGTGAATCGCGCGCCGAAGGTGTCCACCTCACCGGTGTTGCGGTCGAGCACGTAGGCACCCAGGCAGCGCTCGCCGGGCAGCCCAAGGCGCCGTTCGGTGATCAGGTCGACTGCTACGCGCTGTTCCAGCAACTGGATATTCGGGCGCAGGCGAGCCTGTTCCAGCAGCGTGGTAAAGATCGCCGCACCGGTAGCGTCGGCAGCATGGATGATGCGTCGGTGGCTATGGCCGCCCTCACGGGTGAGGTGGAACTCGAAGCCCCCATCGTCGACGCTGTAGTGTTCATCGCGGGTAAAGGGTACACCTTGCTCGATCAGCCACTGGATGGCTTCGCGGCTGTGTTCGACGGTAAAACGCACCGCGTCTTCATGGCACAGGCCACCGCCGGCATTGAGGGTGTCCTCGACATGCGACTGCACGGTATCGGTATTGTCCAGCACGGCGGCGACACCGCCCTGGGCCCAGAACGTCGAGCCATTGGCCAGGTCGCCCTTGCTCAGCACGGCTACGCGCAGGTGGCTGGGGAGGTTAAGTGCCAGGCTGAGACCGGCGGCACCGCTGCCGATCACCAGGACATCATGTTGGAATTGTTGGCTCATGTCGGGACACTAGTAATCTTTGGAAGGGGCACGGCACAATAGTCACGCGCCGATGGCATTGTGAAACTATCGTTAAACTGGGCCGGGTTGCCTTTATAGCAGCCCCGGGTGGCCAATTTCCATGCCACTTGCCAGGTTGCGTCAACCTTTGTGGGAACTTTCCGACATGGCCGGAAATCCTATGAAGGCTGCCCGCACGCCACAATTTGCCGCGGCGACGCAGGGCGGCAGGCCTAACCGGGCTGACCCCTGCGTATTCGAAACCTGATTATCGACGTAGCCGGCCGTGACCGCGCCGCGTCTTCCGTGCTAGCCGACCAAGGGCAGCAGGAAACTTGCTTGGAGGGGAGAACTTTTGCGCAAAGCCCGAGTCTATGGTTGCAAGCCTGAACGATGGCTGATGCAACGCTCCTTCGAGTTCACTGAGGAGTGTTCATGCTAACCCAGGAAGAGGATCAGCAGCTTGTCGAGCGCGTGCAGCGTGGTGACAGGCGAGCGTTCGATCTGTTGGTGCTGAAGTATCAGCACAAGATTCTCGGGTTGATCGTGCGGTTCGTTCACGATACCCACGAGGCCCAGGATGTAGCACAGGAAGCCTTCATCAAGGCCTACCGTGCGCTTGGCAACTTCCGCGGCGACAGTGCGTTTTATACGTGGCTGTACCGCATCGCCATCAACACGGCGAAGAATTACCTGGTGTCCCGTGGAAGACGGCCGCCAGACAGTGATGTGAGCTCCGAGGATGCGGAGTTTTACGACGGCGATCATGGCCTCAAGGATCTCGAGTCCCCAGAGCGCTCGTTGTTGCGGGATGAAATCGAAGGCACCGTCCATCGGACCATCCAGCAACTGCCAGAGGACCTGCGCACGGCATTGACCCTGCGCGAGTTCGACGGACTGAGTTACGAGGACATTGCCAGTGTCATGCAATGCCCGGTGGGTACCGTGCGCTCTCGAATCTTCCGCGCTCGGGAGGCCATAGACAAAGCCCTGCAGCCGTTGTTGCAGGAAACCTGAGACAGCGGCGACAGCCAAGAGAGGAACCGCCATGAGTCGTGAAGCTTTGCAGGAATCGCTGTCCGCGGTGATGGATAACGAAGCGGACGAACTGGAATTGCGTCGGGTGTTGAACGCCGTCGACGATGCCGAAACCCGTGCTACCTGGTCGCGTTACCAGGTTGCCCGTGCAGCCATGCACAAGGAGCTGCTGCTGCCTAACCTGGATCTCGCTTCGGCGGTATCTGCCGCGCTGGCTGACGAAGCCGTGCCGGCCAAGGTCAATAAAGGGCCTTGGCGCAGCATTGCCCGTCTGGCGGTTGCTGCTTCGGTTACCGTGGCCGTACTGGCTGGCGTACGTATGTACAACCAGGACGAGATCACTGGCGCCGAGCTGGCTGCCCAGCAACCTGCTCAGCAGGGCCTGAGCGTGCCACAAGCACAGGGCCCAGCCGTTTTGGCAGGCTATAGTGAAAGCAGTGAGCAACCGACCGGGCCGATGGCCAACGGCGTGCTGCAGAACCAGGCCGGCTGGGATCAGCGTCTGCCAGGCTACCTGCGCCAGCATGCCCAGGAGTCTGCGCTGAAGGGCACTGAAACCGCATTGCCCTACGCTCGCGCCGCTAGCCTGGAAAACCGTTAAGTAAGGAGGATCATGCGCGCGCTACCTCTCTTGTCGCTGCTGATTGGCAGCTGCATGACGGTGCCAGCGTTGGCGGCCAATTCTTCGCCCGAGGCGAGCGAGTGGCTGAACAAGCTGGCACAGGCCGAGCAAAAGCAGAGCTATCAAGGCTCTTTTGTCTACGAACGTAACGGCAGCTTCTCCTCCCATGACATCTGGCACAGGGTCGAAGGCGGCAAGGTCAGCGAGCGGCTGTTGCAGCTCGATGGCGCCGCCCAGGAAATCGTGCGCGTGGATGGCAAGGTGGAATGCGTGAGCGGGGCCCTGGCCAGCAGTGTCTCGGCACCCCCGGACACCTCGTCACGTGTGCTTGATCCCCTCAAACTGATGAGCTGGTACGACTTGAACGTGGCGGGCAAGTCACGGGTCGCCGGGCGCGACGCCGTGATTGTCACGCTTACCCCGCGGGACCAGCATCGCTATGCCTTCGAATTGCACCTGGATAAAAAAACCGGCCTGCCGCTGCGCTCGTTGATGCTCAACGACAAAGGGCAGTTGCTGGAGCGCTTCCAGATGACCCGCCTTGATACCGACGAACTGCCCAGTGATGCCGACATGCGTCCCGGGGCAGAGTGCAAGCCGGTGCGGCATGCCACGGCTACCAGCGACGACAGCGTCGCCGGCTGGCGCTCGGACTGGCTGCCGCCGGGCTTCGAGCTGGTCAACAGCTCGATGCGCAGCGACCCCAAGCGCAACAGCTCGGTCAGCAGCCTGATGTATGACGACGGCCTGGCGCGTTTCTCGGTGTTTCTCGAGCCGGTAAATGATGACGGCGGTACCGACATGCGCACCCAGCTGGGCCCGACTTCGGCGGTTTCACGTCGCCTTAACACCCCCAAGGGTAAGGTGATGGTGACCGTGGTCGGCGAAATTCCGCTGGGTACGGCAGAACGCGTCGCCCTCTCGATGCGCCCTCAGGACGCTCAGGCACGCCAGTAAAGGCGGGCCTTTGCGGGCTGTGCCAAGGTAGGCGGACATGCGGCTGAAATGAAATTAAAGCATTGTCATTTGCAATCCATCGGTAAATTTCCTATAGGTCAGGCTCTCAGGAGCCTGGCCTTTCCTGCTTTGTGCAGGGGCCTTTCTAAACTACCGCTCGTTGTGACGGGAGCCGTATGTCAATACCACGCTTGAAATCCTACCTAACGATGTTCGCCGCCGTGCTGATGCTCGGCCAGGTGCTCAGCGCCCAGGCCGAGGAAGCCCTGCCGGACTTCACCACCTTGGTCGAGCAAGCCTCGCCGGCGGTGGTCAACATCAGTACCAAGCAGAAGCTACCGGACCGCCGCGTCGCCCAAGGCCAGATGCCGGACCTGGAAGGGCTGCCGCCAATGTTCCGCGAGTTCTTCGAGCGCAACATGCCCCAGCAGCCGCGCTCGCCGCGCGGTGACCGCCAGCGTGAGGCGATGTCGCTGGGCTCGGGCTTCATCATTTCCAGCGATGGCTACGTGTTGACCAACAATCACGTGGTGGCCGACGCCGACGAGATCATCGTTCGCCTGTCGGACCGCAGTGAGCTGCAGGCCAAGCTGATCGGCACCGATCCGCGCACCGACGTGGCCCTGCTCAAGGTCGAGGGCAAGAACCTGCCGACCGTGAAGCTGGGTGATTCCGAAAAGCTCAAGGTGGGCGAGTGGGTCCTGGCCATCGGTTCGCCGTTCGGCTTCGACCATTCCGTGACCAAAGGTATCGTCAGCGCCAAGGGCCGTACCTTGCCGAATGACACCTACGTACCGTTCATCCAGACCGACGTGGCCATCAACCCGGGTAACTCCGGCGGCCCGCTGTTCAACATGAAGGGCGAAGTGGTGGGTATCAACTCGCAGATCTTCACCCGTTCCGGCGGTTTCATGGGCCTGTCGTTCGCTATCCCGATCGACGTGGCGATCGACGTTTCCAACCAGCTCAAGAAGGACGGCAAGGTCAGCCGCGGCTGGCTGGGCGTGGTGATTCAGGAGGTCAACAAGGACCTGGCTGAATCCTTCGGCCTGGACAAGCCGGCTGGTGCCCTGGTGGCGCAGGTGCTGGAAGACGGCCCCGCAGCCAAGGGCGGCCTGCAGGTGGGTGACGTGATCCTGAGCATGAACGGCCAGCCGATCGTCATGTCGGCCGACCTGCCGCATCTGGTCGGCAGCCTCAAGGACGGCGAGAAGGCCAAGCTGGAAATCATCCGCAACGGCAAGCGCCAGAACCTGGAGGTTGCCGTGGGTGCAATGCCGGATGACGACGCGGAGATCGGTACCGGCGCCGAAGGCACCGCCGAGCGCAGCAGCAACCGCCTGGGGGTATCGGTAGCCGACCTGACCGCAGAGCAGAAGAAATCCCTTGAGCTCAAGGGCGGCGTGGTCATCAAGGAAGTCCAGGATGGCCCGGCTGCGCTGATTGGTCTGCGCCCGGGCGATGTCATCAGCCACCTGAACAACCAGGCCATCGGTTCGGCCAAGGAGTTCACCGAAATCGCCAAGGAACTGCCGAAAAACCGTTCGGTGTCGATGCGTGTGCTGCGTCAGGGCCGCGCCAGCTTCATTACCTTCAAGCTCGCTGAATAAGCGGCTTGGCAAGGCGAAAAGGGCAGCTTCGGCTGCCCTTTTTCATGAATCTTCACAATTGAGTGAAGCATTGCTGTGTACAGTCGGACAGAGGAATCTCCCATAACCCAGCAGCTTAAGGTACAATTCCCGGCTATTTTTCGGCGGGCGTCCGGCTCGCAGCCTTTTCGAGTGTTGACCCGTGAGTGATTTGAGTCATATCCGCAATTTCTCCATCATCGCCCACATCGACCATGGCAAGTCGACGCTGGCCGACCGTTTCATCCAGATGTGCGGTGGCCTGTCGGCACGCGAGATGGAAGCCCAGGTGCTCGATTCCATGGACCTGGAGCGCGAGCGCGGTATCACCATCAAGGCCCACAGCGTCACGCTTCACTACAAGGCGCAGGACGGCAAGACCTACCAGCTGAACTTCATCGACACCCCCGGCCACGTCGACTTCACATACGAAGTCTCGCGCTCGCTGGCGGCCTGCGAAGGTGCACTGCTGGTTGTCGACGCCGGCCAGGGCGTCGAAGCCCAATCCGTGGCCAACTGCTACACCGCCATCGAGCAGGGCCTGGAGGTCATGCCGGTCCTGAACAAGATGGACCTGCCCCAGGCTGACCCGGACCGCGTCAAGGACGAGATCGAAAAGATCATCGGCATCGACGCCACCGACGCCGTGGCGTGCAGCGCCAAGAGCGGCATGGGCGTGGACGAGGTGCTCGAGCGCCTGGTGCACTCGATCCCTGCGCCGGTAGGCGAGATCGATGCACCGCTGCAAGCGCTGATCATCGACTCCTGGTTCGACAACTACCTTGGCGTGGTCTCGCTGGTGCGCGTGCGCCAGGGCCGGGTCAAGAAAGGCGACAAGATCCTGGTCAAGTCCACCGGCAAGGTGCACCTGGTCGACAGCGTCGGTGTATTCACCCCGAAACACACCCAGACCGCTGATCTGAAAGCCGGCGAAGTAGGCTTCATCATCGCCAGCATCAAGGACATTCACGGTGCTCCGGTGGGTGACACCCTGACCCTGTCCTCGACCCCTGAGGTCGAAGTGCTGCCAGGCTTCAAGAAAATCCAGCCGCAGGTCTACGCCGGCCTGTTCCCGGTGAGCTCCGACGACTTCGAAGACTTCCGCGATGCCCTGCAGAAGCTGACCCTGAACGATTCGTCGCTGCAGTACATGCCGGAGAGCTCCGACGCCCTGGGCTTCGGCTTCCGTTGCGGCTTCCTCGGCATGCTGCACATGGAGATCATCCAGGAGCGCCTGGAGCGCGAATACGACCTGGACCTGATCACCACCGCGCCAAGCGTGATCTACGAGCTGGAACTGAAAACCGGCGAAACCATCGTCGTCGACAACCCGTCCAAGCTGCCGGACGTGTCGGCCGTGGCCGACTTCCGCGAGCCGATCGTCACCGCGACCATCCTGGTGCCGCAGGAGCACCTGGGTAACGTCATTACCCTGTGCATCGAAAAGCGTGGCGTACAGCGCGACATGCAGTTCCTCGGCAGCCAGGTGCAAGTGCGCTATGACATGCCGATGAACGAGGTGGTACTGGACTTCTTCGACCGCCTCAAATCCACCAGCCGCGGCTATGCTTCGCTGGACTATCATTTCGATCGCTACCAGTCGGCCAACCTGGTCAAGCTGGACGTGCTGATCAACGGCGACAAGGTCGATGCCTTGGCATTGATCGTGCACCGCGACAATGCGGCTTACAAAGGCCGTGCATTGACCGAGAAGATGAAAGAACTGATCCCTCGGCAGATGTTCGATGTGGCGATCCAGGCAGCCATTGGCGGCCAGATCATTGCGCGGACAACCGTCAAGGCGCTCAGAAAGAACGTACTGGCTAAGTGCTACGGCGGTGACGTCAGCCGTAAGAAGAAGCTGCTTGAGAAGCAGAAGGCCGGTAAGAAACGCATGAAGCAGGTGGGCAACGTGGAAATTCCACAGGAAGCCTTCCTTGCCGTGCTCAGGTTGGATAGCTAGGTCCTATGTCGCTAAATTTCCCGCTGTTGCTGGTTATCGCCGTATTCGTCTGCGGTCTGCTGGGCTTGATCGACCTGCTGTTCCTGGCCCCGCGCCGGCGTGCGGCAATTGCCAACTATCAGGGCAGCGTAAGCCAGCCCGAGTTGGCCGTGGTCGAGCGCCTGAACAAAGAGCCGTTGCTGGTCGAATACGGTAAGTCGTTCTTCCCGGTACTGTTCATCGTGCTGGTGCTGCGCTCGTTCCTGGTCGAGCCGTTCCAGATTCCTTCGGGTTCGATGAAACCGACCCTGGAGGTGGGCGACTTCATCCTGGTGAACAAGTTCTCGTACGGTATTCGCTTGCCGGTGATCGACAAGAAGGTCATCGAGGTGGGTGATCCGCAGCGCGGGGATGTAATGGTATTCCGCTACCCGAGCGACCCCAACGTCAACTACATCAAGCGTGTAGTGGGCCTGCCGGGCGATGTGGTGCGCTACACCAACGACAAGCGGTTGTTCGTCAACGGTCAGCCGATTGCCGAACAACTGGTGGGCAGCGAACCGGGCACCCTGGGCAGCGCCGAGCTGTACAAGGAAAAGCTCGGCGAGGCCGAACACCTGATCCGCAAGGAAATGAGCCGTTATCGCATGCCGCCGGACCAGCAGTGGACCGTACCGGCAGGCCATTACTTCATGATGGGCGACAACCGCGACAACTCCAACGACAGCCGTTTCTGGGATGACCCGAACATTCCCAAGGAACTGCACGGCATGGTTCCGGACCGGAACATCGTCGGCAAGGCCTTCGCAGTCTGGATGAGCTGGCCAGAGCCGAAACTCAGCCACCTGCCCAACCTGTCGCGGGTCGGCCTGATCCATTGATACCCTTCGGCGCTGTCCAGCAGACAGCGCCGAATGCATTTCTGACATAGGCTGTGTTCTCAGGGATCGGGAGATTCGCCGCACATCGCGCGGCGGACCACAGCCAAACAGTCTTTCAGGATGTTGATTTGAACAACGCGTTGAACAACCAACGGGTGGCCGCATGAGTGCTTCCCTTGCCCATCTCGAGCGAAAGCTCGGTTACACCTTCAAGAACCAGGACCAGATGCTCCTGGCGCTGACCCATCGCAGCTACGCCGGGCGTAACAACGAGCGCCTGGAGTTTCTCGGTGACGCCATCCTCAACTTCGTTGCAGGCGAAGCGCTGTTCGAGCGCTTCCCGCAGGCCCGCGAAGGCCAGCTTTCGCGCCTGCGTGCCCGCCTGGTCAAGGGTGAAACCCTGGCTCGTCTGGCCCGTGGCTTTGACCTTGGTGAGTACCTGCGCCTGGGTTCCGGTGAACTCAAAAGCGGCGGTTTTCGCCGTGAGTCGATCCTGGCCGATGCCCTGGAGGCGCTGATTGGCGCCATCTACCTGGACGCGAACATGGAAACGGCCCGCGAACGCGTACTGGCCTGGCTGGCAGACGAGTTCGAAGGTCTGACCCTGGTCGACACCAACAAAGATCCGAAAACCCGCCTGCAAGAGTTCCTGCAGTCGCGCAGCTGTGAGCTGCCGCGTTACGAAGTAGTGGATATCCAGGGTGAACCGCACTGCCGGACCTTCTTCGTCGAATGCGAAGTGGTGCTGCTGAACAACAAGAGCCGTGGTCAGGGCGTCAGCCGGCGTATTGCCGAGCAAGTCGCTGCCGCGTCTGCACTGATCGCCCTGGGCGTGGAGAATGGCAATGACTGATAGCAACCCGACCCGCTGTGGCTACGTAGCCATTGTCGGCCGCCCCAACGTCGGCAAGTCGACCCTGCTCAACCACATCCTCGGTCAGAAGCTGGCGATTACCTCGCGCAAGCCGCAGACCACCCGGCACAACATGCTCGGCATCAAGACCGAAGGTGATGTGCAGGCGATCTATGTCGATACCCCGGGCATGCACAAGGCCAACGACAAGGCGCTGAACCGCTACATGAACCGCAACGCCTCGGCGGCCCTCAAGGACGTCGACGTGGTTATCTTCGTGGTCGACCGTACCAAGTGGACCGACGAGGACCAGCTGGTTCTGGAGCGCGTGCAGTATGTGACCGGCCCGCTGATCATCGCGGTCAACAAGACCGACCGCATGGAAGAGAAAGCCGAGCTGATTCCGCACCTGCAGTGGCTCCAAGAGCAACTGCCGAACGCCGAGGTGATGCCGATTTCCGCGCAGCAGGGGCACAACCTTGAAGCGCTGGAAGCACAGATCGCCAAGCACCTGCCCGAGAACGATCATTTCTTCCCCGAAGACCAGATCACCGACCGTAGCAGCCGCTTCCTCGCCGCCGAACTGGTACGCGAGAAAATCATGCGCCAGTTGGGTGCGGAGCTGCCGTACCAGATCACCGTCGAAATCGAGGAATTCAAGCAGCAGGGCCATGTGCTGCACATCCACGCCCTGATCCTGGTGGAGCGCGACGGCCAGAAAAAGATCATCATTGGCGACAAGGGTGAGCGCATCAAGCGTATCGGTTCCGAGGCGCGCAAGGACATGGAAGTGCTGTTCGACTCCAAGGTCATGCTCAACCTGTGGGTCAAGGTGAAGGGCGGCTGGTCCGATGACGAGCGCGCACTGCGTTCGCTGGGCTACGGCGACCTGTAAGCCGCGCGCCGCTCCCACAAGGGCGAGTGCAACCCTCGGGGCGAGTGATTCTTAATGGAACAACCTGTCGGCCAGCCAGCCTATGTGCTGCACAGCCGTGCCTACAAGGAAACCAGCGCGCTGGTGGACTTTTTCACCCCGCAGGGCCGCATGCGCGCCGTGCTGCGTCGTGCACGCGGCAAGGGTGGCAGCCTGGTGCGGCCGTTCGTACCCCTGGAGCTAGAGCTGCGGGGGCGCGGCGAGCTAAAGAATGTCGGTCGCATGGACAGCAGCGGCATCGCCGCCTGGCTGCATGGCGATGCGCTGTTCAGCGGGCTGTACCTGAATGAGTTGCTGATGCGGCTGCTGCCCGCCGAAGCACCGTTTCCGGCAATTTTCGACCACTACACCCTGACCTTGCAGGCCCTGGGCGAAGGCCGCCCGCTGGAACCTCTGCTGCGTTCGTTCGAATGGCGGCTGCTTGATGAGCTGGGGTATGCGTTTTCATTGAGCCAAGACGTCAACGACCAGCCTATCGCTGCCGACGGTCTGTATCGCCTGCGCGTGGATGCCGGCCTGGAGCGGGTCGAGCTGTTGCAGCCCGGCCTGTTTCGCGGGATCGAGTTGCTGGCCCTGGCTGAAGCCGACTGGGACGCACCTGGCGCGTTGCTCGCCGCGAAGCGCCTGATGCGCCAGGCGCTGGCCGTTCACCTGGGGGCAAAACCCCTGGTCAGTCGCGAACTGTTTCGCAAGCGCTGATCACGACGTATGCTGTGTGGCTCAATCTTCAGGAGAGCCTTTCGTGACTCACAGCAACCGCATGCTTCTTGGCGTCAACATCGACCACGTGGCGACCCTGCGCCAGGCCCGCGGCACGCGTTACCCTGACCCGGTCAAGGCTGCTCTGGATGCCGAGGAAGCAGGCGCCGATGGCATCACCGTGCACCTGCGCGAAGACCGCCGGCACATCCAGGAGCGTGATGTGGTGCTGCTCAAGGATGTGCTGCAGACCCGCATGAACTTCGAGATGGGCGTCACCGAAGAGATGATGGCCTTTGCCGAAAAGATTCGCCCGGCGCACATCTGCCTGGTACCGGAAACCCGTCAGGAACTGACCACCGAAGGTGGCCTGGACGTTGCGGGGCAGGAAGCACGGATCAAGGCGGCGGTGGAGCGCCTGGCGCGTACTGGTGCCGAGGTTTCGTTGTTCATCGATGCAGACGAGCGGCAGATCGAGGCTTCGCGTCGGGTAGGCGCGCCGGCCATCGAGTTGCACACCGGCCGTTATGCCGATGCCGAAACCCCGACGGAAGTGGCGCAAGAGCTCCAGCGCATTGTCGATGGCGTGGCTTTTGGCGTGGGCCAGGGGCTGATCGTCAATGCCGGCCATGGCCTGCATTACCACAATGTGGAGGCGGTGGCGGCGATCAAGGGCATTAATGAGTTGAACATTGGCCATGCGCTGGTGGCACATGCCCTGTTCGTTGGTTTCAAGGCTGCTGTAGCCGAGATGAAGGCGCTGATCGTCGCGGCTTCGCGCTGATTTATTGGCTGCCTGTACTGGCCCTTTCGCGGCCAGCGCAGGCAGCCGATCACTCGGCGGCGAATACGAGGGTGAAGCGGGTAGGCCCCAACGGGCTGCTACTCACTTCGACCCTTCCACCGTGCAACTGCATGATCGACCTCACGATCGCCAGCCCCAGCCCGGTTCCGCCCTCCAGCCGCGAGCGCCCCGAGCCCACCCGGTAAAACCGCTCGAACAAGCGCTGCTGGTGCTCGGCCGCGATGCCAGGCCCCCGGTTCTCTACCGATAGACGTATCTCACCGCCCGCGCGCTCGATATGCAATTCGACGGGCTCATGCTCGGGACTGTGCCGAATGGCATTGCTCAGAAGGTTCGACAACACCCGCTGGAACATCAACCGGTCACCGAGCGCCGTGCCCCAGCCGCGAACCCGTAGCTCAACCGCTTTCAGCTCGGCACTGAAGGCAAACAACTCGACAACCCGTGCCGCCTCGTCAGCCAACGCCAAGGGTTTCAGTGCCACCTGCGCCTGCGGCTGGCTGACCTGGGCGAGGAACAACATGTCGTTGATGATGCGGTTGAGCCGGGTCAGCTCATCGATGCTGTCTTCCAGTACTTCGCGGTAGTTGGCGGTGTCCCGCTCACGGGCCAGGGTCACCTGTGCCTTACCCATCAGGTTGCTCAATGGCGTACGCAGTTCGTGGGCCAGATCGTCGGAAAACTGCGACAGCTGGCTGACACCTTGGTCGAGGCGGTCGAGCATCACATTGATACTGTGCGCCAGTTCTTCCAGCTCAAGCGGCAGACCACTGTCGGGCAGGCGATGCTGCAGGTCCTGGGCCGAGACCTGCCCGGCAATGCGCCGAAAGTGCCGCAGCGGCTTGAGGCCGCGCTGCATCAGCCACCAGGCGCCCGCACCGATCAGGACCAGCAGCAGCGGCAGCGCCAGCAAGGTGGAGTGCAGGTAGGCCTGCAACAGGGCGTTATCGTCGGCGCGGTTGAGCGACATCATGACCTTGACCGGGGTGTCGTCGCGCAGCTGCATCAGCCGGGTCACGGTGAGGATCTGGTTACCGCTGCTGTCGCGCCAGGCGTAGAAGGCCAGGCGGGCATGGGTGGGCAAATCGCCGACCTGCGACTCTAGCGCCGGCCCCAGGCTTAGCAAGTGCGGGTGTCGGCTTTCGAGGGCCAGCACGCTGAGGCTGAGGTTATCGTGCCCCATCACCAGGTCGAGCAGTGGGTGGGCCCGGCTGCCCAAATCCTCGCTGCGCAGGTCGACGCGCAGGTTGTGCTCGACCTGCAGCATTTTGCGCGTCAGGTCCTTGCGTGCGCGGCTGTCCAGCTCGTGATCGAGGGCGAACACGGCCAGGCAGCCCAGTAACAGCACCAGCGCAGCGCCCATCAGCGTCACGCTCAGGCCCAGACGTAGCGACAGGCTGGCGGTTTTCAAAAGCGGGCTTCCAGGACGTAGCCGACGCCGCGCAAGGTATGAATCAGCTTGTTGTCGAAGGGGTCGTCGATCTTTGCCCGCAGGCGCCGGATCGAGACCTCGACCACATTGGTGTCGCAGTCGAAGTTCATGTCCCACACCAGCGAAATGATCTGCGTGCGCGAAAGCACTTCGCCGGTCTGGCGCATCAGCAGGTGAAGTAGCGCGAACTCTTTGGCGGTCAGGTCGATGCGCTGCCCGCCGCGGTAGGCACGATGGCGGCCGGGGTCCAGCTCCAGGTCAGCGACACGCAGGGTGCTGGGCTGCAGTTGCTGGTCGTTGCGGCGCAGCAGGCTGCGGATGCGTGCCAGCAGTTCAGGGAACTCGAACGGCTTGAGCAGGTAGTCGTCAGCGCCCAGATCCAGGCCTTTGACCCGGTCGGCCAGGCGGCCGTGAGCGGTGAGCATCATGATGCGCGTAGAAGATTCGGCGCGCAGGCGCTGCAGTACGGTCCAGCCATCGAGCTCGGGCAGGTTGACGTCGAGGATGACCAGGTCGTAAGGCTGCTGGCGGGCCAGATGCAGGCCGTCGGTGCCGGTATGGGCGCAGTCGACCACGTAGCCGTTTTCGCGCAGGCCTTGGTGCAGGTAGTCGGCAGTACGCAGTTCGTCCTCGATGATGAGTAGGCGCATGGGGGGCTCGGTTCGATGAAAGGGCGCGATTCTCGACCCTGTAGTGACATCAGGGTCAAGGGGCAGGATGTTACGGCATGAGAGCAGGGCTGCAGCGCAGATAACGGATTTGTAATCCTGGCGTTATCTGGCTGTCTGTTCCGGCCTCTTACCGAGCAGGCCCACGACGAGGCCTGCATCAAACCCCACATTGCAGGACTGTAATCCCCGCCTCACCTTGCCGTTAGCCAGCCTCTGCCAGGATGGCCCTGTCTGATCGGTTATCACGAGGCAAACACGATGCACCTGACCAAGTACCTGCTGCTGGCCGCCCTGGCCCTGGGCAGCGCCAGTGTTTACGCCGAGGGCGGTGCGGAACGCTCCAGGCAGTTCTGGCAAGCGTTCCGCGAAGACCAGCAGCGCCTGCACGGTGACAAGCAGCAGGCCATGGCCGAACGCGAGCGCAAGGCGCAAGAGAACGCCCGCGAAGTGGCCAAAGACTAGGCAACAGCACCTGCGCTGCGACAGCTCCTCGGCGCAGGTGCATTCAGGCGCCCGGGTGGGCGCCTTTTTTATTTGCGCGCCACCAGCGTGGCGCGGCGTGGGGCCGGCAGCCCTTCGACGGTCTTGCTATGGTCATGCGGATCGAGGAAATCGCCCAGCGACTGATAGCGCATCCATTCGGTGCTGCGCTGCTCCTCGACGGTGGTCACGCTCACGTCGACGCAACGCACATCGCTGAAGCCGGCCCGGCGCAACCAGCGCTCAAGCGCGGGCACTGACGGCAGGTACCAGACGTTGCGCATCTGGGCGTAGCGGTCTTCAGGGACCAGTACCTGGTTTTCGTCACCCTCGATCACCAGCGTTTCCAGTACCAGCTCACCCCCTTTGACCAGGCAGTCCTTGAGCGCCAGCAAGTGCTCGATAGGTGAGCGGCGGTGATAGAACACGCCCATTGAAAACACCGTGTCGAAACCTTCCAGGTTGGCCGGCAGTTCTTCCAGGGCGAACGGTAGGTGCCAGGCGGGGAGTTCCGGCAGGTACTGCTGTACGGCCTGGAACTGGCAGAAGAACAGCCAGTTGGGGTCGACGCCAATCACCATGTCGGCGCCGGCACCGAGCATGCGCCACTGGTAGTAGCCGTTGCCACAGCCTACATCGAGCACGCGCTTGCCCTGGAGGTTCAGGTGAGGGCCGACCCGGGACCATTTCCAGTCCGAGCGCCATTCGGTATCGACGTGCACACCAAACAGGTCAAACGGCCCTTTGCGCCATGGCGACAGGCCCATCAATGCCTGGCGCATCTGTGCGCGGCTGCTGTCGTCGCAGTCGCAGTCCAGGCGTAATCCGTTGACCAGGTCGATTTCGCTGGGTTTCAAGGCGGGCAGGGCATCGAGTGCGCCGCGCCAACGGTCGAGGTCACCGTGGCCCTTTTCCAGCTTGGCGTCCAGTTGTGCTTGCAGGCCTTGCGACCAGGAAGCCAGGGGCGTGCCCGCCAGGCGGCGGACGAGGGGGGACAGATCGATCATGGCAGGGCTATCAACGAGGCAAAGTTAAGGCATTGGAACCAAGGCACCACTTTCGAGAAACCGGCGGCACGCAGGCGCTCCTGGTGGGCTTCGAGGGTATCGGGGCGCATCACGTTTTCAATGGCGCTGCGCTTCTGGGCGATTTCCAGTTCGCTGTAGCCATTGGCCCGCTTGAAGTCCAGGTGCAGTTCATTGAGCAGGTCCTGCTCTTGTTCATCGGCAAAGCGCAGCTTCTCCGAGAGGATCAGCGCGCCGCCAGGCAGCAGCGCCTGGCGGATGCGGCCCAGTAATGCCAGGCGCTGGTCGGGGGCGATGAACTGCAGGGTGAAGTTCATCGCCACTACCGAGGCGGGCTCGAAGGGCAGGGCAAGGATATCCGCTTCCAGCACTTGCACCGGCAGCAGCTCCTGGAACATCGAGTCCTGGGCGGTGAGGTACTGGCGGCAGCGCTCGACCATGGCGGCGGAATTGTCCACCGCAATCACCCGGCAGCCGTCGCTGCGCACATGGCGACGTAGCGACTGGGTGACAGCGCCCAGCGATGCGCCCAGGTCGTAAAGCGCAGTCCCTGGCTGGGCGAAGCGCGCGGCCAGCACGCCGAGGTTTTCGACGATGGTGGGGTAACCGGGCACCGAGCGCTTGATCATGTCCGGAAACACGCGCACCACGTCCTCGTTGAAGACGAAGTCAGGCACCTGCTCCAAGGGTTGGGAGAAAAGGCGGTCTGGTTGTTTGCTCACGGTGGGCTCGATACAGGGTGAAACGGGAGCGCATTTTATCCAATGGCTGCGCATCTTGCCATGGCAATGCTTCAGGGTCGGAGCATTCATGCGGATGGCAGTGAACTTTCCCACACTGTTTAGTTATTCGAGCCACTGTATTGAGTGGCGTGCGGGTGGAAACTTCAGTGGCCTTTAATCTATTGAGTTCATAGGTGATTATGAATACCGCCACAGGGCAGGAAGAACTGCCGGTAGAAGAACTGGACCTGGTGTCCAAAGTCAAAGTGTTGCCCGAACGCTATTTCTCATTCATTGAAAGTCGGCTGGGCGGCAGTCAGCAAGTTGGCGGTTTACTGACGCCTGAAAATTTGAAAGTTATCAAGCGCTACGTCAGTACTGTCCATCAGCTCCCCCGTACGCAGGTGGAGATAGAGAGGGAGGCTAATTACGCCGCCTTGGGTATCGAGGCGTCGATGGTCAATGACCTTTATGTCGCGCTGCATCGGCATGCCAATGAATGGGACAAACTGGAACGCAGCATAAAGCAGTTGGGGCCAGAAGTTGAACTGTTCGCCGAAAGCCTGGTACAGCGTGGCGGTAGCCTGTTGGAGAACCTTGAAAGCAGCGAAGTTTTCATGGCGATCAGGAAACGCAAGGCCGAGCAGGGCGACGATGTTTACACCGCGCAGCTGAGCGAAGAGGAGCAAGCGCAAATCGCCAATGTCCTGACCCGGGGCATTTCCGAGCTGGTCAGGGAAATTGAAGGTACCCAGCGGCGGATCGATGCCGTCGATGCCCGCGCGAACTGGTTCAACAGTGAAATCAAACGGGAGCTCAAACCGCGCATGGGGCGCTTGTTGAAGCACTTCGACGAGAAAGTTTCCCCGGAGAAAACACTGGTAAAGCGCAGGCAACTCGATGCGTGGGACGAGCAGATCGATGAGCTGAAATCCGAGTACGATGCCAATGTGGGTTACGCGTTCACCGGTATCCTGCTTGGGCCGATTGGCTTGGTGATAACCGGTGGTGTGTTCGGTACCAGGGCAGAAGAAATCAGGGCCACCAAGAATGCGCTCATTGAGCAGCGCGAAGAATTGGCGCGTGAGTTGGGCAACCTCGAGCCGGTCCTGAAAGATGTCGAGCGTGTTTCGACGCTGATCAGAGACTTGCAGTTCAGGTGCAAGGACCTCTCGGCGGCCACTAAACGGTTGGCGGATGTGTGGTTGTTCCTCGCTTCGTATGCCCATAACTCTGTCAGTGAGGCCAAAGAGCTGAGCACGATAGCCCAGCTTGAATCCTTCGTGCATGACTTCTCGGAAGTTATCAAGCCGTGGACAAAGATAGGCAGTATTTGCCATGTACTGTCCGAGTTGTTCAATGAGTTGGTTGAAGAGTACGAGGAAGCCTGATATGGATGTTGCCAAGACTGAAACCGTCATGCCCGATTTTTTACACATGCAAAACGTGCAGGAACGCATGTTCGAGCTCATGGAAGATTGGGAGATGAAAGTGCTTCCCGCAGCGCGCGAGCAGTTGGTTGAACTGCGCGCGCTGTTGCTGGTCGTCGAACGCGCGTTCAAGGAGAGCCTGATAGGCGGCATCGTGTTGCTGGACGAGCGGGATTTCATCCCGGGGAACGGGGGCATCGGTACGCACCACAGGCTTGCCAGTGTACTGGAGCGCTTGGGCCAGCATCATGCGCGGCTGGCAAATAAAAACCTGCGGCTGGAGCTGTTCTCGCTGTCGGCCATTGTCGACGCATTGGCGGCCGCGGAAGCACGAACGGATGTTCTTCAAGAACAGGCGGTCGCTTTCGATCAACGGTTGGCGACGTTGCGTCAACAGCGGGCAGATATCACCCAGGCTATCGAATTGTTCGAGAAGCCTTCGATTGCCAGCGCACTGAAGGGCCTCATCCCGAGTGACGACGAAATCGATCAGATCACAGGGTTGATCACCGACCCGAAACTTGACGCTGGCTTGCTCAAGGTTGTGACGCAGAAGCTCGCCAGTCACGCAGATGCGCTGGAGGGCGCCAAGACATTCAGCGACCTGGGCAAGGCCCGTGCCCGGCTCGATGCCAGAATCGATGAAGCATTGGGTGACCAGCGGCAGGTGCAGCGAGCCTTGCAAGCGGCGCGGAATGAACAGGAGGCAGTAAGCGCTTTGGCTGGTCTTGTGCCACTCAAGAATGAGTGGCTAAACGAGCTTCGCAAGGTTGAACTGGAGTGGCTGGCTCAGGCCGCGCCACTCAGTGCGACGATGGACCTGGACGCTGCTACGACTGCATTGAGGAGCCTGTGCGAATACCTGATGGTGGTACAGCTGAGGTATGACCGCATCTGATCCTGCTCAACGGACGACAACCTTGCAATCGAAGGTTTGCACCGGGGCAACGTCTGCGGCCCATGGCTGCTGGTAGACCAGCACCAGTTGTGCATCCCCGGTGCTGTTGGCCAGGAAGCGCCAGGTGGAAACACCGGCACTGCCGACCACGTCTTCATCCTCGGGTGCGCTGTATACCTCCGGGCCGAGGCTGCGGAGTACACTCGATGCGGGATTTTCTACACGCCAGCGATAGCCGGTTGAAGGGTTGCTGGGCAAGCTCAGGGTCAGTGCCTGGCCGACTTGCAGGCGCGTGGGGCATTCACTTTCGGCGTCCAGTTCGACGGGCTGCGTCGGCTGTTGGGCGCAGGCAGAAAGCAGGGCGAAGCTCAGGGGAACGAGCAGACGGGCGGTGGTCATGTTGGCTCCGGAGGCTGGCGATGCCCTCAGGATAACCGATGTTCGGTGCACAGTGCGCCTGACGCGGTCAGTGCAGCAGCGGCCATGTGTCGTGAAAGGACCGCAAAGCCGCTCCTGCACCGATTGCGTCAGCCTCAGAACAGGACTTTCGCCACGTCAGCAAAGCGTTTGGCGAAGTGCACCGTCATGCCCTCACGCAGATAGTCCGGCAGTTCTTCGAAGTCACCACGGTTAGGTTCCGGCAAGATCAGTTCGAAGATCTTCTGCCGCCGTGCTGCAATGACCTTCTCGCGCACACCGCCAATCGGCAGCACCTGGCCAGTGAGGGTCAGCTCGCCAGTCATGGCCACGCCTTTTTTCGGTGCCTGGTCGCGGGCCAGCGACAGCAGGGCGCTGGCCATGGTGATGCCCGCGCTAGGACCATCCTTGGGCGTCGCCCCTTCGGGGACGTGCAGGTGAATGAACGCTTCGTTGAAGAAGCCCGGGTCGCCACCAAACTGCTTCAGATTGGAATTGACGTAACTGTAGGCAATCTCAGCCGACTCTTTCATCACATCCCCAAGTTTGCCGGTCAACTTGAAGCCACGGCTGAGGGTGTGGATGCGGGTTGCCTCGATCGGCAGCGTGGCGCCGCCCATGCTGGTCCAGGCCAGGCCGGTGATCACGCCTTTGCCAGCCAGCACCTGCTCGCTGCGGAACACCGGCATGCCGAGTGCGGCCTCCAGGTCCTTGGGGCCAATCTTCAGTTTCGCTTGCGGGTCTTCCAGCAGCTTGACCACCGCCTTGCGTACCAGTTTGCCCAGTTGTTTTTCCAGCTGACGGACGCCGGCCTCGCGGGCATACCCTTCAATTACCAGGCGCAGGGCGCTGTCGCTGATGCTTAGGCTGGTCTTGGCCACACCGGCCTTTTCCAGCTGCTTGGGCCACAGGTGGCGTTTGGCGATGGCCAGTTTCTCTTCGGTGATGTAGCCGGACAGGCGAATCACTTCCATGCGGTCGAGCAACGGCCCGGGGATGGAGTCCAGGGTGTTGGCGGTGCACACGAACAGCACCTTGGACAGGTCGAGCCGCAGGTCGAGGTAATGGTCGAGGAAGTCGATGTTCTGCTCCGGGTCGAGGGTTTCCAGCAGCGCCGACGCAGGGTCACCCTGGTAGCTCTGGCCCATCTTGTCGATTTCATCGAGCATGATCACCGGGTTCATCACTTCGACGTCCTTGAGGGCCTGGACCAGCTTGCCAGGCTGTGCGCCGATGTACGTGCGGCGGTGGCCTTTGATTTCGGCCTCGTCGCGCATGCCGCCAACGCTGAAGCGGTAGAACGGCCGGCCGAGCGACTCGGCGATCGACTTGCCGATACTGGTCTTGCCCACCCCGGGCGGGCCTACCAGCAGCACGATCGAGCCGCTGATCTCACCCTTCCAGGCGCCCACCGCGAGGAATTCCAGGATGCGTTCCTTGATGTCATCGAGACCAGCGTGGTACTGGTCGAGCACTTTGCGCGCGTGCTTGAGGTCTAGCTTGTCCTTGCCGTACACGCCCCACGGCAGTGCGGTGGCCCATTCAAGGTAATTGCGGGTGACGGCGTATTCGGGTGAGCCGGTTTCGAGGATGGCCAGTTTGCCCATCTCTTCATCGATACGTTTGCGCGCCTGGGGTGGCAGCGTCTTGCCTTCGAGGCGCTGCTGGAACTGTTCCAGGTCGGCGCTGCGGTCGTCCTTGGTCAGGCCCAACTCCTGCTGGATCACCTTGAGCTGTTCCTTGAGGAAGAACTCACGCTGGTGCTCGCCGATCTGCCGGTTCACCTCGGCCGAGATTTCGTTCTGCAGGCGCGCAACTTCCACCTCTTTGCGCAACATCGGCAGAACCTTTTCCATGCGCTTGAGCATGGGCACGCAGTCGAGCACTTCCTGCAACTGGTTGCCGGTGGCCGAAGTGAGCGCGGCGGCGAAATCGGTGAGCGGCGACGGGTCGTTGGGGCTGAAGCGGTTGAGGTAGTTTTTCAGTTCTTCACTGTACAGCGGGTTGAGCGGCAGCAGCTCCTTGATCGCATTGATCAGGGCCATGCCGTAGGCCTTGACCTCGTCGGTCGGTTCGGCGGGCTGGCGCGGGTACTCGACTTCGACCAGATAAGGCGGGCGATGGTGCTTGAGCCAGGTGCGGATACGGACCCGGGTCAGCCCTTGGGCGACGAACTGCAGCTTGCCATTTTCTCGGCTGGCGTGGTGCACCTTGACCAGAGTGCCGTACTGCGGCAGTGCCGCGGTGTCGAAGTGGCGGTGGTCTTCTGGCGGGGTGTCCATGAAGAACAGTGCCAGGCAGTGGTCGGGGGACTTGGCCACCAAGTCGAGGGTTTCGGCCCAGGGTTCTTCGTTGACGATGACCGGCAGCACCTGGGCCGGGAAGAATGGGCGGTTGTGGATCGGGATCACGTAGACCTTGTCCGGCAGCTGCTGGCCGGGCAGGGCGAGGGCGTGGCCGGGTTCGGCCGGGGTGGTGTGTTCGACTTCGCTGTGTTCGTCGGGGTGTTCCGGGAAATCCTGCTGGTTGCTCATGGGGCACCTGCGTGAATGGCTATGGTGCTTAGATGGGGCGGTGGGGAATGGGTTTCAATGGTAAACGAACGGAGCGGGGGAGGGTTTCATCTTTGATTGCCTGCACCGGCCGTTAGGCCGGTACAGGGGAATGAGCGCTGCAAGCAGGGCTCGGCAACTTACTCAGCCAATTTGTAAGCGATGATGTAGTCACCCATTTTGGTGCCCAGCGAGCCATGGCCGCCTGCGGTCACCAGCACATACTGCTTGCCATCCTTGCCGGTGTAGGTCATCGGCGTGGCCTGGCCACCTGCTGGCAGGCGAGCACTCCACAATTCCTTGCCGTTGTTCACGTCATAGGCGCGCAGGTACTGGTCGAGGGTACCGCTGAGGAAGCCGACGCCACCGGCAGTGACGATCGAGCCGCCCATGCTCGGCACGCCCACCGGCAGGCCGATCGGTACCGGGGTGCTGTCGCGGGTGGTGCCGTTCTTGTGTTTCCACACCACCTTGTTGGTGAACAGGTCGATGGCGGCGACGTAGCCCCAGGCTGGGGCCTGGCACGGTACGCCGAGTGGCGACATGAACGGGTGCATGGTCACTGCATACGGCGCGCCGGTGTTGGGCTGCACGCCGCTGGTCTCGCTCTCGCGCTTGCTGCCTTCGGCAACCTGCTCACGTGGGACCATCTTCGATACGAAGGCCATGTAGTTGGGCGAGGTGAACAGCAGCTGGCGTACCGGGTCGACCGACACGCTGCCCCAGTTGAACACTCCGACGTTGCCCGGGTAGACCAGCGAGCCCTGCTCGGACGGTGGGGTGTACTGGCCTTCGTAGCGCAGCTCGCGGAACTGGATGCGGCACAGCATTTGGTCGAACGGCGTGGCGCCCCACATGGCCTGTTCGGTCAGCTCCGGGCCAAGCAGGTTCAGGTCGGAACGGGCCTGGGTCGGCGAGGTGTGGTCGCCCTTCACCGCGCCTTGCGGGGTGGGGATTTCACGGATCGGCACGATTGGCGTGCCGTCGCGGCGGTCCAGCACGTACAGGCTGCCTTGCTTGGTCGGCACGATGATTGCCGGTTTGACGCCATCGTTGGTCTTGAGGTGCACCAAGGTCGGCTGGCTGCCGACGTCCATGTCCCACAGGTCGTGGTGGGTGAACTGGTAGTTCCAGCGGGCCTTGCCGGTCGCAAGATCCAGGGCCACCACGCCGGCGCTGTACTTCTCGGCGCCCGGGGTGCGATCGGCGCCCCACTGGTCCGGGGTCTGGTTGCCCAATGGCAAGTAGATCATGCCGAGGTCTTCATCGACGCTGGCGATCGACCACATGTTGGCCGAGTTGCGGCTGTACTGCTTGCCAGCGGCCAATGGCTTGGTGTCTTCCGGATTGTTGCTGTCCCAGTTCCACACCAGGTGGCCATCGTGCACATCGTAGGCGCGGATCACCCCGGACGGCTCATTGGTCGACTCGTTGTCGGTGACGTGGCCACCGATGATCACCAGGTCACGGGTGATTGCGGCAGGCGAGGTGGAGTAGTAGCCCCCGGCCGTGAACGGGCCGATGCCGGTGGTCAGGTCGATGACACCCTGGTTGGCGAAGCCATCGCAGACCTTGCCGTTGTCGGCGTTGATGGCGATCAGCCGGGCATCTGCGGTTGGCAGGTAAAGGCGGCGTGGGCAGGCCTGGGCTACGGCCTGGCCTGCGTCGGTGATTTTCGGCGCTGGGCTGCCGTCGCGGCTGACGTAGCGGTTTTCGTCATAATACGAAACGCCGCGGCAAGTCATGTGGGCAAAGCCCTTGAAGGTGCCGGTCGGGCTCTTTACCTGCGGGTCGTAGCGCCAGATTTCCGCGCCGGTGTCCGGGTCCAGGGCCAGCAGGCGGCTGTGCGCGGTGCAGGCGTAGAGCATGCCATTGACCTTCAGCGGGGTGTTCTGGTTGGTCAGCTCCACCGGGTCGTTCTCAGTCGGCAAGTCACCAGTGCGGATGCGCCAGGCTTCTTCCAGGCGGTAAGCATTCTGCGGGGTGATCTGGCGCAGCGGCGAGTAGCGGTCGCCATGTTCGGTACGGCCATAGGCCTGCCATTCACCGTCAGGCATCGACGGGGCGGCGCTGGCCATTTCGCTGCTGTCCCGTCCCAGTTCGCCGAACACCTCGCCGGGGTGGGTGAACTGGCTGCCCAGGGCGCAGGCGCCCGAAGCGACCACGGCAACGCCGAGCAGGGCAGTGTTGACCTTGCTGGCCGGGCCGATCAGCGGGCGACGTGCCCACGGCAGCAGCAACACCACGCCGATGGCGAACCACAGCGCCAGGCGCGGTACCAGTTGCCACCAGTCCAGGCCGACTTCAAGCAGGGCCCACACGGTGCTGCCCAGCAACACCAGGCCGTAGAGGCCCAGCGCGATGCGGCGCTGGGCTAGCAGCAGGGCGCCCGACAGGGCAAAGCCAATACCGGCGATCAGGTAGTAAAGCGATCCGCCTACCTGGCTAAGCTTGATGCCGCCGGCCAGCAGGGCCAGGCCCATCAGTAACAGCAGCACGCCGATCAGGCGCGGTAGCCAGCGGCTTCCATGGTTGGCACCTTCAGTGCTCATCGTAGGTTCTCCGTCAGGTCGATAAAGGGGTTAGAAACTGCTCTGGATCTTCAGGCCGCCGATCAGGGCGCCATCGACCTGCGACACCCCGCCCGGGTGGCGGATGTACTGCAGGTTGGGGCGTACCGTGAGCCAGTCGGCCAGATGAATGCCGTAGTACAGCTCGGCGCTGTACTCGGTGTCCTGCACGGGCAGGAAACCAGGGTTGTCATAGTCGTCGATGCCTGCGGCCTGGTTGGCCAGGCGGGCGTTCTTGCGGTAGGCGGGGTTGACGTGCACGCGGGCGAGGGCGAAACCGATGTCGTCCTTGGCGCGGGCGTCGAAGGGCCCTTTGTATACCAATCCTGCCTGCACATAGTTGTCGATGGCATTGGTCTTCTTGTCGTGCACCGTGGCGTTGGCGAACAAGCTCAGGCCACGCGACTGGTCGGATGCCAGCGAAGTGACCTGCTGCTGGGCGCCGATCCACAAGCCGTGCTTGCTCGAGCTGCTGCGGTAGGCGGCGCCGCTGAGGGCTGCCGGCTGGCCGTTGCTGTCCTTGAGAACATCTTGTGCCTTGGCATTACTGTAGTAGTAGCCGGCGCGATATTCCCCTTTCAGGCCTTGGATACGTGGGCTCCATACCAGTTCGATCGGCATGACCGCGCCCTGGGTGCCGCTGCCGCTGAGCTTGAAACCGTTGCCCGACTCGAGGTTGGAGGGGTTCTGTTCGAACACCCCGACCTGGGCGTACAGCTCGGGGTTGAGGTTGTAGCGCACGCGCAAGGCCCACTGGCTGACCGGCCAGTTGTACCAGATACCGCCTACCCAGTTGCCAACCTGCGAGCCGCAGAAAGCCAGGTTCTGGAAGTCGCAAGGGAAACTGTTGAAGTCCTCGCCCTCACCGAAGCGGCCGAATTTCACATCCAGCGCGCCATCGAAGTACTTCTGCTTGATCCACAGCTGCGTCAGCCGCCAGGTTTCGCCGCGGCCCCAGACTTCCTGTGCCGAAGTGAAGCCGCCGACGCGCGGGTCGTTGATGCGGTCGTTGCTGATGTTGTCGCCGTGGCGCTCGGTGATGGTCAGCTGCACCTCGGTGTCGTGCCAGCCGAGGATCTTGTCCAGGTCAAGGTGGCTGCCAAAGGTGAACTGGTCGCTGTAGCGCGCGGTGCGATCATGGTCGTAGCCGCCGCGCAGGTTGCTGCCCATCTCGCCGGTGTAGCCAAGGGTGAAGTCATAGCCTCGTTCCAGCAACTGGCTGCGGGTGCCGCCCCAGTCGCCGAGCATCCACGGGGAGTCGCTGGCGAACATTTCGCTGGCGCCGACGGGGGTTGCCAAGGCGCTGAGGGCAAGGCCGATGTAACAGGATTTGGGCAGTTGGAGCATGAGATAGCGCTATCTTCTGATTATGGAAAAAACGGTAAGCGCATCGAAGGGCAGGCCCTTCAATGGATATGACGACAAGAGGGTGAAGTGAAGCGTTTCAGCTTCCGGCGGGGAGGATATAGGGGAAGTTGTAAGAAAAAAAGACAAATTGTCGCAGTTGATTGTTGCTGAACTGGCAACAGTCGTGGCCGGGTGAACCCGCCACAGAGATCGCATAAGGGCTGACAGATGTTGGCCACAAGATCTTCAGCGCCTGCGAGATCGACCGCCGCGCGGGCGGCGCTCGATCTCACAGGCGCTGAAGAGGCTGTGACGGGCACTTGGCAACCCTGATGCCATTGCCAGAAAACATAGACTCTCCCACACCCGTCTTCGTCGCTTCTGTTTCAGAAGGTCGTACGCAACCCCACTTCCACACTGCGCCCCGGCGCCGGTGCGATATCGCGCAGAATCGAGCTGGCATAGCGCACAGTCTGGTCGGTCAGGTTTTCGCCGCGTACGAATGCCAGCCACTGGCTCTGGCCAACCTCGAAGCGGTAGCCAACGCTGGCCCCCAGCGTGGTGTAGCCATCGGTGCTGGTTTCGTTGGCCGGCTTGCGGTGCTGCGACGAAGCGTGCTGCACGTCTACCCGCGCCTGCCAGCGATCCAGTTCCCAGACCAGGCCGCTGTTCAGGCGCAGCGGGGCGATGCGTGGCAGTGGCTCGCCGCTGTCCAGGTTCTTGGCCCGGGTGTAATCACCAGACAACTCCAACGCAAAGCTGCCGTAACGGTTTTCGAGCAGTTGCCAGCGGTCCTGGGCTTCGATTCCGTAGAAGCGCGCCCGCACACCTTGGTACTGATATTCCGGGTAGCCGTCGTCATGATCGTGGTCATCTTCGTCATGATCGTGATCATGCCCGCCCTCACGCAGGTTGCCGGTGCCGATCAGGCCGATGTAGTTGCGAAAGTGGCTGTAGAACACCCCAACACTGCCCTTGTGGGTGCCGTTGTCGAAGCGCAGCGCCAGGTCAGCGGAAATGGCCTTTTCCTTGTTCAGGCTGGCATCGCCAACTTCATAAGCACCGGTGGCCACGTGGGCGCCGTTGGCATACAACTCGTAGAACGTTGGGGCGCGCTCGGTGTAGCCGAGGTTGGCCGCCAGCGACCAGACCGGGTCGAGCTGGTACACCGCGCCTGAAGACAGGCTGAAGGCGTTGAAGCTGCTGGCGCTGTCGGCGTCGACGAAGTTCTCGTTACCTTTGGCGTCCGGGTCTACGCGGGTGTGCTCCATACGCGCGCCCAGGCTGAGGTTCAGGCGTTCGGTGGCTTGCCACTGCTCCAGCATGAACAGCGCCAGGCTGTCGGTATCGGTTTGCGGGACGAAGGCTTCCTCGCCCAGGGCAGAGAATTCGTTGCGGCTGACCTGGGCACCGATCACCCCTTCAATCGGCCCGAGCGGCTGGTGGCGGGCTTCGATGCGGGCTTCGTAGCCCTTGTTCTTGAAGGTGGTATGGACCTCGCCTTCCTCGATTTCGCTGTGTTCGTAGTCGGTGTAGCCGGCATCTACCTTGACCGAGCTGAACGGGCCGTCGAGGTCGCGCAGCTCGGAGGCGAAGGCGTAGTGATCCTGCTTCATGTCCAGGCGCACGCCGGACTCGGCCACCGAGCCGTAGTTGCTGTCGTAGCGGCTGTACGACAGGCCGGCGTAGCCGTGGTCCCAGTGGTAGGCACCACCGATTGCCCCGCCGTCCTGGCGGCCGTCGCTGTTTTCCAGGCGGTGTTTGCTACCGGGCTCGTCGGCATCGCGCACTTTGGCGCTGCGTGCGTAGCCCGGGATGCGCAGGTCGTTGAACTGGCGGCTGTTGGCGTCCAGGTGCAGGGCGAAGGCGCCGTTGCCGGCCTCCAGCTTGCCGGCGCTGCTGCGGGTGGTGTCGGCGCCGCCGTAGCGCAGTTCACCGGCACCGTGGATGCCCTCGATCGGCGAGTCCGGGATGCGGTTGTCGAAGGTGTTGACCACGCCACCGATGGCATTGCCGCCATACAGCAAGGCGGCCGGGCCACGGACGATTTCGACACGGTCGACCGTCACCGGGTCCAGGGGTACGGCGTGGTCGTAGGACAGCGACGAGGCATCCAGGGCGCCGACGCCGTTGCGCAGAATGCGGATGCGGTCGCCGTCCAGGCCGCGAATGACCGGTCGGCTGGCGCCAGGGCCGAACCAGGTAGAGGCGACACCGGGCTGCTTGTTCAGGGTTTCACCAAGGCTGCCGTGCTGCTGTTGCAGCAGGTTGTCGCCTTCGAGCACGGTGCTGGGAGCCGCCAGTTGGCTGTTGCCCAGCGGGTTGGCGGTGATGACCTGGGGTTCGAGCTCTACGGCCTGGCTTGGCGATGAGGCCAGCCAGAGCGCAACGGCGAGAGGAGAGAGGCGAAGCGGTGAGTACAGCATGGGGATGGGGCGTTCCTTGGCAGAGGCTTTTATAGTGTTACAACATAACATAACTATTTCAGCACATAGGTTTTGCCCATGGCCAGCGATTTTTCTGTCGTCATGACTGATCCCACCCGCCACTACACTCGTGTAAGGTGCGCATCTTTCCTACGGAGTACAGCATGAGCACGGCCCAACACAACGCGCTGCACGGCAAGACCCTTGAACAGATCCTCACCGAGCTGGTGGCGCACTACCAATGGCAGGGCCTGGCCGAGCGCATAGACGTGCGCTGTTTCAAGAGCAACCCGACCATCAAGTCGAGCCTGACTTTTCTGCGCAAAACGCCATGGGCGCGGGAAAAGGTGGAGCAGCTGTACGTGAAACTGCAGCGCCAGGCCTGACATGCCACGCCGTCCCTGGTTGACCAGCATGGCCGTGCTGGGCTGGTTCGGCCTGGCCGTGCAGGTGTACTTGGTGCTGATAGCGCGATG
This sequence comes from Pseudomonas sp. BN607, assembly GCF_029871175.1. Lineage (NCBI taxonomy): Bacteria > Pseudomonadati > Pseudomonadota > Gammaproteobacteria > Pseudomonadales > Pseudomonadaceae > Pseudomonas > Pseudomonas sp. BN607. The sequence goes on along the minus strand of NZ_SSOE01000056.1, from coordinate 113,054 downwards.
GCAGGAGCAGGCCAGTCTTGTCGGCGGCCTGATCAATGTGTTCGGTTACTTCACCGTGCTGACCAACACCTTGGTGGCGACGGTACTTAGTTATGCGGCGTTTGGCCGGGAAGGTCGGGCCAAGCGTTTTTTCCTGTCGCCGCCGGTGAGCTCTGCGGTGGCCACCAGCATCGTCCTGGTGGCGCTTGCCTATAGCGTGTTGCTGCGCCATTTGTGGCAACCACAGGGTTGGCAATGGCTGGCTGACGAGTTGCTGCACGACGTCATGCCACTGCTGTACGCCTTGTACTGGTGGTGCGAGGTACCCAAGGGCAGGCTGCGCCTATGGCACCTGGCGCTGTGGGCGCTGTACCCGGCGGTGTACTTTGGCTATGCGTTGTGGCGGGGGAGTGAGATCGGCATGTATGCCTACCCGTTCATTGATGTGGCGAACTTGGGGTATGGGCAGGTGTTGCTCAATGCCATCGGGGTGCTGGCAGGCTTCTGGGGGATAGGGTTGGTGTTGCTGGGGCTGGACAAGTGGCGGGGTTTGAGCAGATTGGCTTAGCCTGCACAGGCCCTATCGCCGGCAAGCCAGCCCCCAACAGCCTTCTAGGGCTGTACGATTACTGTGAGGGCAGGCGTGCCGGCGATAGGCCTGGGACGGCACCCGGATCACTCGTCTTCCGCAGTCCCGTCGGCACGCCAGTAGGCTGCAGCCTTCAGCGCATCCTCAGGCACGCCCTTCTCCAGCAGCAGTGCCTTGGCCTGGCGGGTCAGGGCTTTTTCCAGCGCCACCCAGCCATACAACCGGCCTTGGGGCAAGGTCAGTTTCTTCACCAGTGCGAGCAGATCTTCCTGCTGCCTACGCACCCAGATCACTTCGACCTGCGCCATGCTCGGCAGTGGCTGGCGCTCCTGCTCGTCTTCGATCTGGATCACCGCCAGCACCTGGCGACCTGCCGGCAGTTCTTCCAGGCGCCGGCCAATCGCCGGAATGGCCGTTTCATCACCGATCAGCAGGTAGCTGTCGAAGATATCCGGCACCACCAGTGAAGCCCGCGGCCCCGCAATGTTCAGGGTTTGCCCGGGCGCGGCCTGCGCGGCCCATGTAGAAGCCGGGCCGTCGCCGTGCAACACGAAGTCGATGTCCAGTTCATTGGCCACCAGGTCGATGCGCCGTGGCGTGTATTCGCGCATGGTTGGCCGGGTGCCACCATCCTTGCCCAGGTTACGGGCTTCGATGGCCTGCTGCTGCTCCGGCGTCTCAGCGAACAACAGCTTGATGTGGTCGTCGCTGCCCAGGCTGGTGAAGCCTTGCAGTTCGGCGCCACCCAAGGTGACGCGGCGCATGCGCGGGGTCAGGTCGGTGACCCGCAGCACGTGCAGGCGACGCTGGCGGATCTCGTGGTTGACGCGGTGAATGGTGTCACTCATGGGCATTCTCCATGACAGGTTCTGCCGGCCCGGAGGCGATGGCCTTGGCGGTATGGTTGAGCAGGTCGCGAACCCGTTCGATTTCTTCAGGGGTCCAGCGGCCGCTGTGCATGTGCAGTGCGTGGCGCAGGTTGCCGACCGCTTCATGGATTTCTGGCGGGCGGTCGTGGCCGCGCAGGGCACGCTTGCTGACTTCGATGCGCATGCGCACGCCGTCCAGCGCCACGGCCTGCTCACCCAGGGCTCTGCGGCCAGCATCGGTGATGGCATACAGGCGCTTGCTGCCCTGCACCTGGCCGCTGATCAGTTCGGCTTCTTCAAGAAAATTCAACGTCGGGTAGATCACCCCGGGGCTGGGGCTGTAGCTGCCGTCGAACAGGTTTTCGATCTGGCGGATCAGGTCGTAGCCGTGGCCAGGCTGATCGGCGAGCAGGTCCAGCATCAGCAGCTTGAGGTCACCGGGCGCGAAAACGCGGGGGCCACGCTCGCCACGGCCGGGGCGCCGCTCGAAGGGATCATGGTGTGTGTGTTCGCGCATGGGGGATGGGGCTCCGTCTTTGCGATATATCGTAAGATATTACTCAAGATATATCTAAAGACTAGCCCTCAATTGCCGATGATTATCATCTAGTTATTCGATGTAACCCCTTTTGCCGTTGCCGGGGTAAGCGCCACTTCTGGCGGCTTGCACTCATTCGGGTTGCCCGGCTGCAAGTACGGCATCAGGATCGGCGCCATCCCCTTGAGCACCTGTACCGGTAGCGCCGAGGTGAATTTGAACGCTTCCGCCGAGCGCCCCGGGACGAACGCGGTCAGCGTGCCGAAGTGGTTGTCGCCGAGGAAGAACACGAACGTTGCGGTACGGTTGAGCGAACGCGAGCCGATCAGGCGCCCGCCAGCACCAAAGCTTTCGATGCGGTTGTCACCAGTACCGGTCTTGCCACCCATTACCAGAGGCGTGCCGTCCTGCAATTTGAAGCTGCCAGAAATACGCCGCGCGGTACCGGCATCGACCACTTGCGACATGGCCCCCTTGAGCGCCCGCGCCACTTCCACCGGCAGAATCCGTACGCCCCGGTCCGGGTCGGTGATGAGCTTGGTTTCGTAGGGGGTGTTGGCAGCAAAGTGCAGGGTATCGATACGCAGGGTCGGCAGGCGGACGCCGTCGTTCTGAATGATCCCGACCAGTTCGGAGAGGGCGGCGGGGCGGTCGCCGGAACTGCCGATGGCGGTAGCCAGCGAAGGCACCAGGTGGTCGAACGGGTAGCCTACTCGCTTCCAGCGCTGGTGGATGTCGAGGAACGCTTCGATCTCGACCATGGTGCGGATGCGGCTGTCACGGGCGCCCTGGTGGCGGCTCTTGAACAGCCAGCCATACACCTCCTGGCGCTCGAAACGGCTGGCGTTGACCATTTCGCTCAGGGTCGAACTCGGGTTCTTCAGCAGGTAGCCGAGCAGCCACAGGTCCAGCGGGTGGACCTTGGCGATGTAGCCCTGGTCGGGCAAGTCGTACTTGCCCGGACCGTAGGCCTCGTACATCTCCGACAGGCGGCCGTCGGTCAGTTTGCCCAGGGCAATCTTGTCACCCTTGATATGGGCACGGACGAAGGCATTGAAGGTTTCCTGGCCCGCCTCCGGGAACAGGTACCGGTGCACTGCCGCCAGCCGCTGCGGCGTCACGCGCATGCTGTCGAGGAAGGTATCCAGGCGTTGCTGGGAAGTTTTGCGCTGGTATTTCTTCCAGAAACGCATCAGGTAGTTGGTGCCTTCCTTGTCGGCGAATCGGGCCAGGTATTCCTGGCGGCGTGGGTCGGCGTCATCCTTCAGCAGCGGCACACGGTTGTACGGCTGCTGGTAGGTCACGTAGCGCACCAGGTCGCGCATCAGGCGGATGAACGGCAGGTTGATCGACTCACGCAAGGCGTCCTTGAGGGTCGGGTTGCGGCTGTTGTCTTCCTTGCGGAAGTTGTTGAACACGTGCATGCCGCCGCCCGTGAAGAACGCCTCGCCGGTGTTGGCCGAGTACTTGCGTTCCAGCGCGGCATCCAGCATGGCATCCAGGCTTTGGTTCTTGCTGTTCTGCGTCAGCCATTCCAGCGACCACTGGGTGATGCGGTCAAGCTCGGCGACCTCGACTTTCTTCAGTTCGGCGGCCGGCTTGCCGGCGTACTTGTCATGCAGTTCAGCGATGATCTCCAGGTAAGTGGTAAGTACCCGCAGCTTGGCGGTCGAGCCCAGTTCCAGCTTGCTGCCTTCGTTGATGTCGAAGGGCTGGTTGGTGCTGTCAGTCTGCACGCGCACCCGCGAGCCGTCGGCGGTGCGTTCGAACAGGGTGAAGCTGTAGCTCACCTGGTCGGTCGTCTTGGCGGTGAGCAGGCGTTCGCCGATCAGGCCGATCTGCGCTGCGAAGGCCGGATCTGCCAGGTTTTTCAGGTACTGGCTGACCTGCAATTGCAGGTCGGCCTGTAACGTACTGGTGGCCGACACGTCGAGTCGGTCCAGGTCGTACAGTGGGCGGTTGAGCATGGCTGCCAGGCGGTTTCGCGCCAGGCTGATGCCTTTGTTGGTGACGATCGGCACGATGGTCGGCTGTGCGACCCAGTCGCGGTACACCGCCTTGCTGGCCAGTGCGGCGTCGGCCAGCGGTTGCTCGATGACCTTGTTGGCGGCGAGCACGCGGATGTGCGCGTCGGTCAGTTCGGCCAGCTCGACCCGGCCCTTGGACAAGTAGTGTGAGGGGCGGCGTTGGGCAATCATCAGCGACAGCACCTGGCGCAGGGCCAGGCCGCGTGCGGCCATGCTTTGCGGGTCGCTGGCGGTGGAGGTCAGGGCCTGGTTGACCTGGTCGAAGTCGGCGCCGTACCACACCCGCAGGCCCTCGGCCATGCCATGCACTTCACCATGCCCAGGCACGGCCGACAGCGGCACGCTGTTGAGGTAGTCACGCACGATACGCTGGCGCGCCTCAGTGGTGTCGGGGCCGCCCTGATAGGCCCGCACGCTGGCAGAAATCATCTGGCGGATTTTCTCGGCGCCCGACACGGTCAGGCCGTCCGGTGAGTGGCGATACTTTTCCAGCTGCGTGGCCAGCGTGCTGCCGCCGGCTGACTGCCCGGGCAGCGCCAGGTACTTGGCTATCTGGCTGTAGGCGGCCTTGGCAAAGCGCGGCCAGTCCACGGCCGGGTTGTTGCGTGGGTCTTTGGTATCGAGCAGGTCGCGGTTCTCGATGAACAGCAGGCTGTTGACCATCACCGGCGGGATTGCCGCAAAGTCCGGGTACAGGTGCTGCGGGTAGTTGTACTGGTAAAGCATGTCGCCGCGGCAGTCGGTAATCGAGAGGCCGGCCTGGATTTTTTCGATATAGGGCGCGAACAGCCCATGATCGACGTAGTTCATCAACGCCGGCGAGAACTTCACCTGCTCGCTTATGAGGTAGTCGCGTTTAAGCAAGCGCGGCAGGAATTCGCCCAGGGCGCTGTAGCCCAGGCGCTTGTCGAAAGGCCCGTCCCCGGGGTAGACGATGGCATCGCTGGGGCCAGGTTGCAGCGAATAGGTCAGGGTGCCGGCCAGTTTGCTGAATTCGCGCGATTGCAGCTCCGAGGTGCGGAACTCGTCATAGGCAGCGAAGCCGACGGCCACCAGTGCGACCAGCAGGATAAGGAGGATCAGCCGCCACCACAGCCGACGTTGACGAGGGGACTTCGGTTGTGGCGTCTCGGCCGGAGGTATCTCGGGTGCTTCCGTTCTGCTTGGTTCCGATTGCCACAGTGCGCCCATAGTCTTCTATCCGGCCAGGTGTTTTCGTCTTGCTTGCCTGAAGCTTAGACGTTGAGCGGGTAGGGTGAAAAATTTGTCGGAAGTGAAGAAACGTGGTGTAGGGCTATGCGGCTTTGGTGTGGGTTCCTTCATGCGTGGATGTTGCTATGGTGCCGCGGGCCCGGAGAACTCGCTGATTATTCCTGTATATACAGCGAAAATCCCTGCAACGGTCTTCCTATACTGCTGGCCCCCTTCGCCTTGCCGAGCGCTCTAGCCCGGCACACGGGCCGGCCCACAAGGCAGGCCTGGCAAGCCAACGCCACGCCTATCGGCAGGGCCGCTGCTGCACGAAGGTCAATCCAATAACAAAATGAGGTTGTATTGCTATGCCAGTCGGCAACCACCCTGCCCACGGCCATGCCACTGAAGGCGGCCCGCTCAAGCGCGAACTGGGCGAACGGCACATTCGTCTGATGGCGCTGGGCGCCTGTATCGGTGTCGGTCTTTTCCTGGGTTCGGCCAAGGCCATTGAAATGGCCGGCCCTGCCATCATGCTGTCCTACATCATCGGCGGCCTGGCCATTCTGGTGATCATGCGCGCCCTTGGCGAAATGGCCGTGCACAACCCAGTCGCCGGCTCGTTCAGCCGTTATGCCCAGGACTACCTCGGCCCGCTGGCGGGTTTCCTCACCGGTTGGAACTACTGGTTCCTGTGGCTGGTTACCTGCGTTGCCGAAATCACTGCGGTGGCCATCTACATGGGCATCTGGTTCCCCGACGTACCACGCTGGATCTGGGCCTTGGCGGCGCTTGGCAGCATGGGGGCGGTCAACCTGGTGGCGGTGAAGGCCTTCGGTGAATTCGAGTTCTGGTTCGCCCTGATCAAGATCGTCACCATCATCGCCATGGTCCTCGGCGGCATCGGCATCATTGCTTTCGGCTTTGGCAATGACGGTGTGGCAGTGGGGATCTCCAACCTGTGGAGCAACGGCGGCTTCATGCCCAATGGCGTGACCGGGGTACTGATGTCGCTGCAGATGGTGATGTTCGCCTATCTGGGCGTGGAAATGATCGGCCTGACCGCAGGTGAAGCGCGCAACCCTCAAAAGACCATTCCGCAGGCAATCGGCTCGGTGTTCTGGCGCATCCTGCTGTTCTACGTGGGTGCGCTGTTCGTGATCCTGTCGATCTACCCGTGGAACGAAATCGGCAGCCAAGGCAGCCCGTTCGTCATGACATTCGAGCGCCTCGGCATCAAGACCGCTGCCGGCATCATCAACTTCGTGGTCATCACTGCGGCACTGTCGTCGTGCAACGGCGGTATCTTCAGCACCGGGCGCATGCTCTACAGCCTGGCGCAGAACGGCCAGGCGCCAGCGGCCTTCGCCCGTACCTCGAAGAACGGCGTCCCACGCAATGCGCTGCTGCTGTCGATCGGCGCGCTGCTGCTGGGCGTGCTGGCCAACTACCTGGTGCCCGAGAAGGTGTTCGTCTGGGTAACTTCGATCGCCACCTTCGGTGCGATCTGGACCTGGGTGATGATCCTGCTGGCGCAGTTGAAATTCCGTGCCAGCCTCACCGTTGCCGAGCGCAAGGGGCTGAAGTACCGCATGTGGCTGTGGCCGCTGAGCTCGTACCTGGCCCTGGCCTTCCTGGTGCTGGTGGTTGGCCTGATGGCCTACTTCGAGGATACCCGGGTGGCGCTGTATATCGGCCCGGCCTTCCTGGTGCTGTTGACGGTGCTGTATTACACCTTCCGCCTGGCGCCGAAAGAGGTGCAGGGAGTGGCCAGTAGCGCTTCCTGATGTGAAATAGCCGGGGCCGTTTCGCGGCCCCGGCGCCCTGTCAGGCCGCCACCTCACTGTGCGGCTCAAAGCTGTCCGCCCGCGCCAGTTGCCACATTCGTGAATAGAACTGGCCATTCACTTCGCCGGTCAGCAACTCACCCGGTTTCAAGAACACATGCATCTGCGAGAACAGCTTGATCTCGGTCGCCGAGATGCGCCGCACCAAGTGCTTGGCCTCCAGTTGTGCCGGGTGCTCCAGGCCCGCGGCGGCAAGCATTTCTGCCAGGGCCCGCAAGGTGTTGTGGTGGAAGTTCAACACCCGTTGTGCCTTGTCCGGCACCACCAGCGCACGCTGGCGCAACGGGTCTTGCGTGGCTACGCCGGTCGGGCACTTGTTGGTGTGGCAGCTCTGCGACTGGATACAGCCGATGGCGAACATGAAGCCGCGCGCCGAGTTGGCCCAGTCGGCACCAATGGCCAGCACGCTGGCGATGTCGAACGCGCTGACGATCTTGCCGCTGGCGCCCAGCTTGATCTTGTCCCGCAGGTTCAGCCCGACCAGGGTGTTGTGCACGAACAGCAGGCCTTCACGCAGCGGCACGCCGATATGGTCAGTGAACTCCACAGGCGCCGCACCGGTGCCGCCTTCCTTGCCATCGACGACGATGAAATCTGGCAGGATGCCGGTTTCCAGCATGGCCTTGGCGATGCCCATGAACTCCCACGGATGGCCCAGGCAGAACTTGAAGCCCACCGGCTTGCCGCCAGACAGCTCACGCAGCTGGGCAATGAACTGCATCATCTCGATGGGGGTGGAGAAGGCGCTGTGGCGTGATGGCGAGATGCAGTCTTCGCCCATCAGCACGCCACGGGTTTCGGCAATTTCCCGGGTGACCTTGTGTTTGGGCAGGATGCCGCCATGGCCGGGCTTGGCGCCCTGGCTCATCTTGATCTCGATCATGCGTACCTGCGGGGTGCGCGCCTGGGCGGCGAAGCGCTCGGGGTCGAAGCGCCCGTCTGGCGTGCGGCAACCGAAGTAGCCGCTGCCCAGTTCCCAGACCAGGTCACCACCGTGTTCGCGGTGGTACGGGCTGATGCTGCCCTCGCCGGTGTCATGGTGGAAATTGCCCAGCTTTGCGCCTTGGTTCAGCGCGCGGATGGCATTGGCGCTGAGCGAGCCGAAGCTCATTGCCGAGATATTGAAGATCGACGCTGAATACGGCTGGCTGCACTGTGGCCCGCCGACGACAATACGGAAGCTGGATGGGTCGGCCAGGGGCGCCGGGCGCATGGAGTGGCCGATGAACTCGAAGCCCGACTCGTACACGTCGATCAGGGTGCCGAACGGTTTGTCCGAGGCTTCGTTCTTGGCCCGGGCATACACCAGCGAGCGCTGCGCGCGGGAAAACGGCAGGGCGTCGCTGTCTGACTCCAGCAGGTACTGGCGGATTTCCGGGCGAATGGCCTCGACCAGGTAGCGGATGTTGCCCAGGATCGGGTAGTTGCGGCGTACCGCGTGGCGCTGCTGCACCAGGTCGAACAGGCCTATCAGGCTGAGGATTCCGGTGGTCAGGGTAAACGGCCATAGCCACTCGTGGTGGGTGAAGGGCAGGCTCGCCAGGGTGAACAGAACACAGGCGGCGAAGAAGGCGTAGCGGCTGAGAAGTGACAGGCTCATACGGGGTCCTTGCGATGGCGCGGTCAGGCTCAGGGCCTGGAGGCAAACCCCGACCATAGCCAAGTTGCCGGGCCCTGCAAATTAAAATCGGGGTAGCGAAAATCATTCTCGAGTCGAGCGCGATTTGCCTGGCCGGGGCGCATACCCAGCACGAACGGCTTTACCCGGGGCTGCGTAGCAGCTTCTGCCGCCAGCGCTCCTGCTCTGGTGCTGGTGCCTCGACCAGGTACGCGTAGCGCCCCGCCACCCGCACCGCCACCGGCACCCCATCGCGAAACAGCAGGCGATTGCCACTTACCGCCGGCACCTTCGCCCCCGGCAGCAACGACCCGATCAGGTTCAGCGGGTCACTGGCGCTCACCACCAGCAGCGTGCCGTCCACTTCCCGCCGCCGCACTTGCCGCAGCAAACCCACGGCTTCCGGCAAGGCGAACTGTTCACCGGCCAGCCCGGCAATGAAGCGCCCGCCCCGGATTTCGCCACGCGCCTCCAGCCGGTGATAGCAGCGCAGCAGTTCACGCCAAGGCGGCAGCACATCACTCTCGCGCTCCAGCAGCCGCCAGCAAACCACGCCATAACGCCGTAGCAGGGTGTGGGCGATGTGCTCAAGGCGCTGGCTGTCGTCCACAGTGCCAATGCGCAGCAATGCCCAGCGCCCGGCATGGGACATGCTGCTGGACAACGGCGCATGACCGCGTCGGCTGTTGCGTGACGCGCGCTTCGCCGCCGGGGTAATCAGGCTGCGCAAGCCAGTGAAACTGTCGGCGCCCACAAGGCCAGCACCGACCAGTTCCTGCAACGCTATTTCCAGTTCGCTGGGGAGCAGGTGTGCATCCTGTGTCAGTTCGTCAAAGAACAACGCGCCCTGTGTTCGCAGCACGTCGTGCACGCGTTGCGCACGCGGCCCCAGGCGTTCCAGGGAGGGTGCAGGCGCAAGGCTGCGCCACAGGCTCAGATGCTCACGCGCAAGCAGCACCAGCGGGGTGCTCGACAAGGTATTGCTCGACACGGTGGTGGCCAGCCGGCTCCAGGCGAACTGCCCACTGCGGCAGGCATCATCCAGCCACTGCGGGCTGTAGTCTTTGATACGCGCCGGCAGCAACTCGGCCTCCCAGGCCCCCGCCGCACTGGGGAAACCCTGCAACTGGCCCAGCACTTCGGTCACTGCTTGTGGCCCACGAAGGCGCTCTTCAGGCGCCAGGTGCTGCCAGTCGAACAGAAAGCGCATGAAGTCCTGCAGACTGACCGGTTCAATCTCGCGGCGCAGGCGCTTCACCGTGTAGCGGTGGATGCGCGCCAGCAAATGGCGCTCGCACCATTGCAGTTCGTCGGCACCAGGGCTGACATGCCCGCGCAGCACATAACCTTCGGCTTCCAGCAGGGCCAGGGCCTGTTCGATTTTTACTGCGGCCAGGCCCAACGGGGCCGCAATCTGGGCTTGGGTCTGCGGGCCGCAGCCACTCAGGCGGGCACGCAGCAGTTCGCTCAGGGCAGTATCGGGGTCGATGACCAGATCGAAGCCGGGGAGTAGTTCCAGCACCGGCTCCAGACGCGCTGCTGGGTAAAGTGCCAGCATCAGGTTCAGGCGCTCACGGGCCAACCAGAGTTTTTCATCGGCCAGGCGCATGGCCCGCCCGGCCTTGGCCAGTTGCCTTAGCAGCAGATCCCAGCCGGGGTTGGCCTCGACCTCTGCCTGGCTGATGGCGCCCAGGCCCATCAGGGCTTCGTGCATTTCGTCGGGGTTGCCCGGCTGCGGCCAGGCCTCGGCCGTGACGGCGGCGATGGCATCGACGTCCAGCGCGCCGAGGTCGTCGCCGCTTTGCACCTCGCTCCAGCGCCGGTTCAGCACCGCCTGGGTACGCCGCTCTTCCAGCGGCGCATCGTCGAGAAACGCATATGGCCGGGCGTTCAGAATCGCCGCAGCCAGTGGCGAAGGGGCGGGCAGGTCGCGGCACAGCAGGCGCACCGCACCGCTTTCCATGCGCCGCAACAGTGCCAGCCAGCCTTCGCTGTCCATCGCCTCGTGCAGGCAGTCGTCGAGGGTTTGCTCGACCAGTGGGTGATCGGGGATTTGCCGTTCGCCTACGATATTTTCCAGGCAGGCGATCTGGTCGGGAAACACGGCTGCTACCAGGTCTTCGCTCTTCATTCGCTGTATTTGTGGCGCCACCTTGCGTCCACCTACAAAGCGCGGCAGGGCCATGGCCACACCGGCGTTCCAGCGCCAGCGCACGCCAAACAGCGGCGCGTCCAGCACTGCCTGGATGAGGATTGGCTCGGCGCTGCGGCTGTTCAGGTAGCGCCATACTTCATCGAGCTCGAAGCTATGGCTGGTCGACAGCGACAACACGATGGCGTCCTCGCTGGCGGCCGCCTGCAACTCAAAGTTGAAGGTGCGGCAGAAGCGTTTGCGCAGGGCCAGGCCCCAGGCGCGGTTGATGCGGCTGCCATAGGGCGAATGGATGATCAGCTGGGTGCCACCGGATTCGTCGAAAAAACGCTCCATCACCAGCGTGTCCTGCGAGGGCAGGGCGCCGAGCACTTCGCGGGTGCGAGCCAGGTAGTCAAGTAACTGGGCGGCGCTGTCTTCGCCCAGTTCGAACGTGCCTTGCAACCACGCCAGCACCTCGGCGACGTCACCGCAGGCCTGCGTCAGCTGGCGGTCGATACAGGCTTGCAGCCGCGCCACGGCGGCCGACAGCTCATCACTGCGCCCCGGTGCTTCGCCCAGCCAGAATGGGATGGTGGGCGGCAGGCCATGGGCATCTTCCACGCGTACCCGGCCCGGCTCGACGCGCACGATGCGATACGAAGCATTGCCCAGCTGGAAGATATCGCCAGCGATGCTCTCCACTGCAAAGTCTTCGTTGACGCTGCCGATGTTCAACGCCTGCGGTTCCAGCAACACGCTGTAGTCGGCATTGTCGGGGATAGTGCCGCCGCTGGTCAGTGCGGTCAGCTGGCTGCCTCGGCGGCCACGCAGGGTGCCGCTCACCGCATCGCGGTGCAGGTAGGCACTGCGTACGCCCTGGCGGCCGTTGTAGCCCTCGGCCAGCATGCGCAGCAGCGCCTCGTAGTGGTGCAGGTCGAGTTCGGCGTAGGGGGTGGCTTGGCGCAGGCAGTCGAACAGGGCCTGCTCGTGCCACGCTTGGTTGCTGGCTTCGGCAACGATTTGCTGGGCCAGTACGTCCAGCGGTGCCCGGGGGATGTGCAGCTCCTCCAGTTCGCCCCGGCGCACGCAGTCGAGCAGCGCCACACATTCGATCAGGTCATCGCGTGAGGTGGGGAACAAGCGTCCCTTGGGTATGCCATCGACCTGGTGGCCCGCGCGACCCACTCTTTGCAGGAATGCGGCAATCGAGCCCGGAGAGGCGATCTGGCAAACCAGGTCGACGTCGCCGATGTCGATGCCCAGTTCCAGTGATGCGGTGGCCACCAGCACTTGCAGCTGGCCGCGCTTCAGTCGCTGCTCGGCATCCAGACGCAGCTCCTTGGACAGGCTGCCATGGTGCGCGGCCACTGCCGTTTGGCCCAGGCGGTCGCTGAGGTGTCGGGTTATGCGCTCAGCCAGGCGCCGGGTGTTGACGAATACCAAGGTGGTGCGATGTTCACGGGCCAGGGTGGCCAGGCGGTCGTAGACCAGGCCCCAGACATCGGTGGCCATCACTGCGCCCAAGGGTACCGGGGGTACTTCGATGGCCAGGTCGCGCTGGCGCGCATGGCCCACATCGACGATGGCGCAGGGGCGCCCGCTGCCGACCAGGAACTGCGCAACCCGCTCGACCGGGCGTTGCGTGGCGGACAGGCCGATACGCCGTAGCGGCCGGTCGCACAGTGCTTGCAGGCGCTCCAGGGTGAGCGCCAGGTGGCAGCCGCGCTTGTTGCCGGCCAAGGCATGGATTTCGTCGACGATCACGGTGTGTACGCTGCGCAGGCCTTCGCGGCCAGAGGCCGAGCCCATCAGTACATACAGCGATTCCGGGGTGGTCACCAGAATGTGCGGGGCCTGCTTGCGCATGGCGGCACGTTCTTTCTGCGGGGTGTCGCCGGTGCGCACGGCGGTGGTGATGCGTGGGGCGCTCAGGCCTTGGTCTGCGAAGGCCTGGCTGATGCCTTCGAGTGGGGCCTGCAGGTTCAGGCGGATGTCGTTGGACAGCGCCTTCAGCGGTGAAACGTAGATCACCTGGGTGCGCGCGGGTAGCTCGGCCTGCTGCTCCAGGCCTTGGCGGAACAGTTCGTCGAGCACCGCGAGGAACGCGCTGAGGGTTTTGCCCGAACCGGTTGGGGCGGCCAGCAGCATCGACTGGCCGGCATGGATCAACGGCCAGGCCTGGGCCTGGGCAGCGGTGACCGTGGCGAAGTGGCGGCGGAACCAAGTGCTTACGGCGGGGTGGAACAGCTCGAGCACCGGGTGGTGTTTGGCGGGCAGGTTCATGAGTTGGTTATGGAGGGGCGTGGTCCCTTTGGCAAGGGGCCGTTCGTCTGGCAGGCCCGCTAAAAGCCTGTGCTGGCGAAAGGTAAGGCACAGCAAACAGCGGTCTTGTCAGGGCAATGACCCCATGGGATCCTCCCCAGCCAATTTTTCACCGAGCCCAGCCCATGGCTAACACCATCCGCATCGCCGCCGCCCTGCTGATCGACCCGCAGGGCCGCACCCTGCTGGTACGCAAACGCGGCACCGAAGCCTTCATGCAGCCCGGCGGCAAGATCGATGCCGGCGAAACACCGGTCCAGGCACTTGTGCGCGAACTGCACGAGGAACTGGGCTTGCACATCGACCCGGCCCAGGCAGTGCACCTTGGCCAGTTCAGCGCCCCGGCCGCCAACGAACCGGGCTTTGAGGTACAAGCCGAACTGTTTCGTGTCGACAGCGCGGCTGCGGTAGTCCCGGCTGCGGAGATCGAAGAGGTGGTATGGCTGGCTGCCGACCAGGCGCCAGCGATGCAGCTGGCACCGCTGACCCGCGACCTTATCCTGCCGCTGTATCGCCAGGCAATCAGCGTACCGCGCTGACGCCGTCCAGGGTGGCGAACGAGGTGTCTTTGGCGGTCAGCAGGAAGTCGCGCATGTACGGCGCATCGAGCATGTCGGTGCGCACGGCAGCATAAAGCGTGGCGAACAGCCCTTTCTCCCCCAGGCGCTTGCCCTTCACATAGCCACGCGAGCTGTATTCGTGCAGCGCCCAGTGCGGCATGCCGCATACGCCCCGGCCGCTGGCCACCAGTTGCATCATCATTACCGTCAGTTCCGACGTGCGCACGGCGGCCGGCTCGATGTCGGCCGGCTCCAGGAACCGGGTGAAGATATCCAGGCGGTCACGCTCCACCGGGTAGGTGATCAGCGTCTGGTCAAGCAGGTCCTGCGGCACCACGTAGGGCTTGCTGGCCAACGGGTGCTGGTTGGCGACCGCCAGCATCGCCTCGTAAGTGAACAGCGGGACATACGTGATGCCAGCCAGGTCCAGCGGGTCGGAAGTCACCACCAGGTCCAGGTCGCCGCGGGCCAGTGCCGGCAGCGGGGCAAAGGCAAAGCCGGACGCCAGGTCCAACTCCACTTCTGGCCAGGCATCGCGGAACTGGTCGATGGTCGGCATCAGCCATTGGAAGCAACTGTGGCATTCGATGGCCATGTGCAGGCGCCCGGCAGTGCCGCCGGCCAGGCGCGCAATGTCGCGCTCGGCGCCGCGCAGCAGCGGCAGGGTGGCATCGGCCAGTTGCAGCAGGCGCAGCCCGGCGCTGGTAAAGCGGATCGGCTTGGTCTTGCGCACGAACAGCGGCAGGCCCAGGCGCTCTTCCAGCTCCTTGAACTGGTGCGACAGCGCCGACTGGGTCAGGTGCAGGCGCTCGGCGGCCTCCACCAGGCTGTCGGCCTCGCGCAGGGCATGAAGGGTTTTCAGGTGGCGGATCTCCAGCACGGCTGACTCCGGGGCTCAAATATGAGTAAACAGGGGATGAGTTGAGTTTCCCTCATGTTGGCGCTGCTGTCGACTGGACTATCGGCCGCACCGTCTGGCGGCAGTCATGAAAATGTCACCGAACTGTGGCAGCGCGCCCGAACAGAATTCATCAGACTCGCGCTCTACTGGGGATCTGCATTCTGGTGTTTCTTTCATGCGGGCTTTTTGGCTTTTTCTGTTCTTCCTGTTGAGTGTGCCGGCAAGTTTTGCCGAACAGCGCTGTGACGCCCATGTGCCGGTGCAGCGTGCCGAACTCGGTGCCGTCAGCCTGGTGTACCAGAGCGTCGGCGCGCCGCGCGACCCGGCCTTGCTGCTGGTGATGGGCCTGGGCGGGCAGCTTATCCATTGGCCGGACGATGTGGTCGAAGCGTTGTGCCAGCAAGGTTTTCGAGTGATCCGCTATGACAACCGCGATGTCGGCCTGTCGCGCTGGAACCAGATGCCGCCGTCGGCCAACCTCACGGTCGAGCTGCTGCGCTACAAGCTGGGCTTGCCCGTGGCAGCACCCTATACCCTGACCGATATGGCCGATGACGGCTTGCGCCTGATGGATGCATTGGGTGTGCGCCAGTTTCATGTGCTGGGCGTGAGCATGGGCGGCATGATTGCCCAGCACCTGGCGGCGATGGCGCCCGAGCGCGTGCGCAGCCTGACACTGGTCATGTCCAGCTCAGGGGCGGCGGGGTTGCCGGCTCCGGACCCGGCGCTGGTGCAGTTGCTGGCCCGGCGAAGCGCGCCGAACCGTGAGGTGGCTATCGAGCAACAGGCTGACCTGCTGGCGGCATTGGGCAGCCCCGAGGTGCGGGACGACCGCGCAGTGTTGTTGCAACAGGCGGCAGTGGCATACGACCGCGCATTCAATCCGGACGGGGCCAAGCGCCAGATCATGGCGATACTGGCCGAGCCAAGCCGCGTTGCGTTGCTCAATCAACTGCGGGTACCGACCCTGGTGGTGCACGGTACGGCCGACCCGTTGTTGCCGGTGATGCATGGCGTGCACCTGGCGGCGCATATCCAGGGCAGCCAGCTGCGCCTGATCCCGGGGCTGGCGCACCGCTTCCAGGAGCAGTTCAAGGCGCCGTTGCTGGGGGCCGTGTTGCCTTATTTGCAGGCGCACAGGCAAGAGGTCACGCACATCGCAGGGCTCTGAAGCCCGCGGCGATTTCGCTCAGTGCATCCGTACCCACACAGTCACCAGCACGATCGCTGCCATCAGCCACGCCACCGTGGCCAGCGCCAGCGACGCCTCGAGGCGCATGCGGTCGACCAGCACATACAGGGTCGCCAGGTACACGAAGTACGGAATGATCGACCACATGCCAAACAGGATGGTGGTCTTCAGGTCGGCGATGCTGCGCCCCTTGCCGACGATGTAGTGGGCGATCAGGGCGAAGGTGGGGAACAGCGGTACCAGCCCGGCGATGTAATAGTTGCGTGTCTTCGACAGCACTGCCAGCAGCACGACTACGCCAGCGCCAAGGGCGGCTTTGAATACCAGGTCCACGTTGTCTTTCCAGTTGGGGTTGAGGTCAGCCGAGGCCGTATTTTTTCACTTTGTCGAACAGCGTGGTCTTGGCCATGCCCAGCTCCTGGCTGGCCTGGCTCAGGTTGCCGCCGGTGCGTTGCAGGGCATCGCTGAGCAGGTTGCGCTCAAACGCTTCTACCGCTTCGGCAAAGCCCAGACCCTGGCTGGCGCTTCCGCTGGGGCCTTTCTTGAAGGCTGGCAGGCCGAGGGCATGGCGCTCGGCGACGTTGCGCAATTCACGCACGTTGCCTGGCCAGTCATGGGCCATCAGGCGTGAAAGGGTCTGGCTGTCCAGCGTCGGTGTTTCGCGGTCGAAGCGCAGGGCCGACTGCTGCAGGAAATGTTCGAACAGTTGCAGGATATCTTCGCGGCGCTCGCGCAGTGGCGGCAGCTCCAGGGTTACCACGTTCAGCCGGTAATACAGGTCGCTGCGGAACTGGCCGCTCTGGCCCATGCTGTCGAGGTCGGCTTTGGTCGCGGCGATGACCCGGCAGTCCACCGGGATGCTCTGGTTCGAGCCCAGGCGCTCCAGGGTGCGCTCCTGTAGCACGCGCAGCAGCTTGATCTGCAGGTTGATCGGCATGCTTTCCACTTCATCGAGGAACAGCGTGCCGCCATTGGCATGTTCGATCTTGCCGATGCGGCGCTTGCCGGCACCGGTGAAGGCATTGGCTTCGTGGCCGAAAATCTCGCTCTCGAACAGGTTTTCCGGCAGGCCACCGCAGTTCAGCGCCACGAATGGCTGCCCATGGCGGCGGCTGAAGTCGTGCAGGCAGCGGGCGACCAGTTCCTTGCCGGTGCCGGTCTCGCCTTCAATCAGTACGTTGGCCGAGGTGTCGGCGACGTTGGCGATCAGTTCGCGCAGGTGCTCCATGGCTGGCGAGCGGCCAATGATGCGCCCCTCCAGGCTGCTCTGTTCGGCGAGCTGACGGCGCAGGGCAAGCACCTCGCGTGACAGCCCGCGTTGTTCCAGAGCGCGGCGCACCACGTCGACCAGGCGCTCGGGGGAAAACGGCTTTTCCATGAAGTCGTAGGCGCCGTTGCGCATGGCGCCGACCGCCATGTCGATATCACCGTGGCCGGTAATCAGTACCACCGGCAGGCTCCGGTCGCGGGCCTTGAGGCGGTTCAGCAGCTCCAGCCCATCGATGCCCGGCAGGCGGATATCGCTCACGACAATCCCGGCGAAATCGTCGCCGATGCGCTCCAGTGCCTGTTCGGCGCTGCCCACGCCTTCGCAGGCGATGTCTTCCAGGGCCAACGCCTGTTGGCAGCCGAGCAGCACATGCGGGTCGTCTTCGACGATCAGGACAGTAAGAGGCGCTTGGTTCATGGTTGCTCTGCCGATTCGGTAGGGGGAGAAACCAGCGGCAGGGCCAGGACGAAGGCCGTGCCGCCAGTGGCGGGGTGCTCGACGTTGAGGCTGCCCTTGGCGGCGGCAGCGAGGCTCGCCGACAAGGTCAGGCCCAGGCCCAGGCCGTGTTCGCCCGGTTTGGTGGTGAAGAAAGGTTCGAACAAGTGCTTGCGTGCCTCGGCGTCGATACCGTGGCCATTGTCGCGTACTTGCAGACGGTACTTGTCACCCTGCAATTCGCCCTCGAGCCACAGCTCGGGCAGCGGTTGCGCGGCCATGGCGTCGAGGGCGTTGCCGATCAGGTTGACCAGAATCTGCTCCAGGCGGGTCTGGTCGATCGCCAGTTGCTGGTCGTCGAACTGCGGGTGCAACTGCAAATGGCAGGCGCTGATGCGGTTGGCCAGTACCTGCAACGTGGCTTCTACCGCCTTGGCCAGCGACGCCTGGCCGCTGTCGTCGCCGCGTCGGGCGAACGAGCGCAGGCTGGCGGTAATGCGGCCCATGCGGTCGATCAGGTCGTTCATCGTGCGCAGGTTGGTGCTGGCGGTTTCCAGTGCCCCGCGCTCGAGGAAGCGCACGGTATTGCCTGACAAGGTGCGCAGCGCGGCCAGAGGCTGGTTCAGCTCATGGGCAATGCTGGTGGACATCTGCCCGATAGCGGCCAGTTTGCCGGCCTGTACCAGTTCATCCTGGGCGTGGCGCAGGGTTTGCTCGGCATGCCGGCGCTCGCGAATCTGGCCTTTCAGGCGTTCGTTGCTGGCGCGCAGGTCAGCGGTGCGTTCGGTAATCCGCCGCTCCAGCTGGCTGTTGGCTTCTTCCAGCGCCTCGCGTGCCGCCAGCCGGGTGGCGATGACCTTGCGCCGCTCGTTCCAGGCGATGCCGAGGATAGCCAGCAGGGCGAAAGCCACCCCCACCAGAATGCCTTGCACCATGGACTCGCGGCGCAAATCCTGCAGCGGGGTCAGCAGGGTGAAGTGCCACGGTGTATCGGCCAGCCGCCGCGTCTGTGCCAGGTAGGCAACTTCATGGGGTTTGCCCTGGGCCGTTTCGCTGTTGGCCGGGAAGGTCAGTTTTTCCACGCCATCGGCCAGGGTTTCCCGGCCCAGAGGCTGCAGCTCGTTCAGTGGCCACCAGTAGTATTGCAGGCTGCGCGCCAGGCGCTCCTTGATTTGCGGGGTCAACGGGCGCACCGACTTCAGGCGCCGGGCCGGGTCGCTGGAAAGAATGATGATGCCATTCTCGTCACTGACGAACGCCTCCAGGCGCGCACGCTGCCAGCGCTCTTCAAGCGTGTCCAGGCGCACCTTGATCACTGCCACGCCAATGATCTTGCCGTGTTCTTCCAGGCCATGGGCAAGGTAGTAGCCGGCTTCGCCAGTGGTGCTGCCAATGCCGTAGAAACGCCCGGGTTCACCGCGCACGGCCGTCTGGAAGTACGCGCGGAACGACAGGTCCTCACCCAGGAACGAATCGGCATCGCGCCAGTTGCTGGTGGCCTGGACCCGGCCATTGGTATCGAGGACGAAGATGGCCCGGCTGCGGCTGCGCCGGTTCAGGCCCTCAAGGTATTCGTTGACCGTCTGGCGCGAGCCGCCGTCCGGGTCGGTAAGCAGGTGCGAGACGCTGTCTTCCAGCTCCAGCAGGCTCGGCAGGTAGGTGTACTTGCTGATCTCGCTTTCCACCGTGCGCGCGTGCAGCTCCAGCTGGCGTTCGCCGTTTTCGCTGAGGGTGCGGATGCCGTTGTTTTCGCTGATCAGGTAGCCAGCCACCCCAAGACCGACCATCAGCAGGATGACCAGTGGTGGCAATAGCAATTGGCGGAGCAGGCGGGATTTCACGGCAGGCTTGGCAGGGAGAAGAAGCGAAGGGTCGCATTTCATCACAGTGGCCTTGTCACGACCAGCGCCTGCTGCCCGAAGGGCAGCGGCGCCGACCGATCCAGTGATGCAAAATCAGTGTTGCAGGATCTTGCTAAGGAAGTGCTGGGTACGTTCGTGGCGGGCGCTCGGGTCGCCGAAGAACGCTTCCTTCTGGCAGTCCTCGATGATATTGCCCTTGTCCATGAAGATCACGCGGTTGGCCACTTTGCGGGCGAAGCCCATTTCGTGGGTCACGCACATCATGGTCATGCCTTCATGGGCCAGTTCGACCATCACGTCGAGTACTTCGTTGACCATTTCCGGGTCCAGCGCCGAGGTTGGTTCGTCGAACAGCATGACGATTGGGTCCATCGACAGGGCCCGGGCGATAGCCACGCGCTGCTGCTGGCCGCCTGACAACTGACCAGGATGCTTCTTGGCGTGGGCGCTTAGGCCGACGCGGTCGAGCAGGGCCAGGCCCTTCTTGGTCGCTTCCGCCTCGCTGCGGCCCAGCACCTTGCGCTGGGCGATGGTCAGGTTTTCGGTGATCGTCAGGTGTGGAAACAGCTCGAAGTGCTGAAACACCATGCCGACCCGCGAGCGCAGCTTGGGCAGGTTGGTCTTCGGGTCGGCGATCGAGGTGCCATCAACCACAATGTCACCCTTCTGGAACGGCTCCAGCGCGTTGACGCATTTGATCAAGGTGGATTTGCCCGAGCCCGACGGACCGCAGACCACTACCACCTCACCCTTCTTCACTTCGGTGGTGCAGTCGGTGAGCACCTGGAAGTCGCCGTACCACTTGTTGACGTTCTTGATGGAAATCATACGGTGATCCTTTTTTGCAGGCGCTTGACCAGCCACGAAGCGGAGAAGCTGATGATGAAGTACACGACACCGGCGAAGATCAGGAACTCATGGGAGCGCCCGATGATGTCGCCGTTGGAGCGTGCCGAGTTGAGGAAGTCCACCAGGCCCACTGTGTACACCAGCGAGGTGTCCTGGAACAGGATGATGCTCTGCAGCAGCAGCAGCGGGGTCATCTTGCGGAAGGCCTGGGGCAGGATGATCAGGCGCATGGTCTGGCCGTAGGTCATGCCCAGGGCTTGTGCGGCGCCCATCTGGCCCTTGGAGATCGACTGCACGCCCGCGCGGACGATTTCGCAGAAGTACGCGGCCTCGAACATCATGAACGCCACCACGCACGAGGTGAAGGCACCCACCGGGGTGTCCTCGCCGGTGATCCAGCGCAGCACGAACGGCACCGCCAGGTAGAACCAGGTGATGACCAGCAGCAGCGGGATCGAGCGGAAGTAGTTGACGTAGGCACCGGCCACGCGCGACAGCAGCTTGTTCGATGACAGGCGCATCAGGGCCAGGAGGGTGCCCAGCACGATACCGCCTACCACGCCCATGACCATCAGTTGCAGGGTCATGAGCATGCCTTCCCACAGCGCCGGCAGGGCAGGGATGATTTCGCTGAAGTCCATTTCCATTTACTTGCCCCCCACGGAGATCAGGCCAGGCACGGCGACTTTCTTCTCGACCATGCGCATCAGCAGCATCAGGCCCATGTTCAGGGTGAAGTAGATCAGCGTGGCCAGGGTGAAGGCCTCGAACAGGTTCGCGGAGAACTCGGCGGTCTGCTTGGTCTGGGCGAGCAGTTCCATCAAGCCGATCAGCGACGCTACCGAAGAGTTCTTGAACACGTTCAGGAATTCCGAAGTGAGCGGCGGAATGATGATCCGGTAGGCTTGCGGCAACAGCACGTTGGTGTAGATCTGCGGCAGGCTGAAGCCCATGGCCCGGGCGGCGGCTTCCTGGCCGCGTGGCAGGGCCTGGATGCCGGTGCGCACCTGCTCGCACACGCGGGCGGCGGTGAACAGGCCCAGGCAGATGACCACGCTGATCAGTGCCGAGGTGGTCGGGTTGAGGTCCTGCTTGAACCATTCCTGCAGCCCTTCGGGCAGCAGGTCCGGCACCAGGAAGTACCAGATGAACAGCTGCACCAGCAGCGGCACGTTGCGGAACAGCTCCACGTAGGCGGTGGCGATACCCGATACCAGACGGTTGGGCACGGTACGCATGACGCCCAGCACCGACCCCAGCAGCAAGGCAATGATCCAGGCGGAAATGGCGATGGCGATCGTCCAGCCCAGACCGGTGACGTACCAGTCCAGATAGGTCTCGCTGCCGACGCCGGTGGACTTGAAGAACACGCCCCAGTCCCAGTTGTAATTCATCGGGATTTCCCCTCAGACGGTTGTTTCACGGGCACCTTCGAGCATCCGGGGGCGCTGGGCGCCCTCGGATGAAAGGGTAGACACTAATGCGTGGCCTGTCGGTTGAATCGTGTGCGGATGCGCACCAGGCCACTATTAACCGGGGATCAGGACTTCTTCTCGTCCGCCGCCTTGTCGGTCGGCTCGGCGATCAGTTTCTTCAGCTCGTCGCTCATCGGGAACTGGAGGTTCAGGCCCTTTGGTGGAATCGGCTGCTGGAACCACTTGTCGTAGCTCTTGTTGACTTCGCCCGACTTGAAGTAACCGACGATGGCGTCATCGACCGCTTTCTTGAAGGCCGCGTCATCCTTGCGCACCATGCAGCCATAGATTTCGTACGACTGAGGGGTACCGGTGATGACCCAGTCCGCCGGCTTGCGGGCCTTGGCCATTTCGCCGGCGAGCAGGGCGTCGTCCATCATGAAGGCCACGGCGCGGCCGCTTTCGAGCATGTTGAACGCTTCACCGTGGTCCTTGGCGGAAATCACGTTCATCTTCATCTGCTTGTCGGCGTTCATCGCCTTGAGCAGGCGCTCGGAGGTGGTACCAGCGGTGGTCACCACGTTCTTGCCGGCCAGGTCCGGGAAGTCCTTGTAAGCAGGCTGACCGTCCTTGACCTTGGTCAGCAGGCGGGTACCGACTTCAAAGATACCGACCGAGAAGCCAACTTGCTGCTGGCGCTCGACGTTGTTGGTGGTGGAGCCGCACTCCAGGTCGACGGTGCCGTTCTGCACCAGCGGGATGCGGGTCTGGGAGGTGACGAGGTTGTACTTGACCTTGATGTCGGTGCCCAGTTGCTTCTTCAGGGCATCGACGACAGCCAGCTGGATGTCATGCGAATAACCCACGGGCTCGGGCTTGCCGGCCAGGTAGGAAAACGGGATGGAGGAGTCGCGGTGGCCCAGAGTGATTGTGCCCGAATCCTTGATCTTCTTCAGGGTGCCGGTCAGTTCTTCGGCCATGGCCGGCGAAGCGATCACAGCGGCCGCGATGGCGGCGCCCAGCAATTGACGAACGATACGCATCAAATTTTCCTCGACGTGTTTGTTTTTTTTATGGAGCCGTTGGCGGACTCTTTCGTTCAACGAATACAACAAGAAGCGGGTGCATTCGGCTACCAAGTGTAGAGCATGACTCGTGCCAAGCCCTGCTGTCGACCTCAAACCCCCTGTATTGCTCGCACTTGACAGTCTCGAGCGCTCTCTGGGGTTCGCTATACCGAATAAATAACGTCTGCGCGTTCGGTTATCCGAACGTACGCAGACACACCTTCAGGCACCGGCTGCGGTAACTATGCAGTGCGTGGCAAGGGCCCAGACGTAGTGTGCTCTTCTCTTTGCCTGGAGAATTTCACAGATGCCACCGCCCCCGTCCCCGAGCGATTCCATCGATAGCCTGATCGCCCAAAACCTGCCTGGATGGTTAGTCGACCACGCCCAGCCGGAACGGCTCGATGCGCTGCGTAACGCCCTGCGCCGCCAGGCGAACTGCAATGCTCGGCTTGGCCCGATCCTCCAGGCCATCCCTTCCTTGCAGGCCTACGCCGCACAGCTGCTCAAGACGAAGCTGCGCAAGAGCGGCTTCAGCAAGCCGGACGTGACTGGCTGGAAGGTGCGGGTGTCGCAGCGGCTGTTGCTGCCCAGCGCTTCGCCTGCCCTGCTGCGGCCCACCTATGTTCGCCGCTCCAGGCGCTCATTGCTGGAGGCGGCGCTGCATAACTACCATCGCAAGGAAACACGCCCCGGTCTGATGCTCAAAGGTGAACTGGTCGATGGCAACGGCAAGCGGCTGTCGATGAGCTTTCAAGCATTCGCCTCTGCGTGTCGCGAGGTCGACGCCGGCGGCAAGTACCAGGCGTTGCTCAAGCATCATTTACAGCCCGAAGATGGCCCGCAGGATGCGCCAGGTGAGGCTGTTTCCCGCCTGCACCGGCTGTTGGAGGCGAGTTTCAAGGCCAATTTCGAGGTGGCGATGCGGATCGCTGCGTTCAAACAGGAAATTGACGAGCGCACGTATTTTTTCCTGTTGCCACAGGTCGCCGAAAAGCCAGTGGTGCCCGCGCTGGTCGGCAGTGTAGTTCCCCGACAGTTGTACCTCTTGGGCCGCCCAGTTCAAGGCGTGCTGGCGCTGGAATTGGGCTCTTCAGCTGATGGCCCAGTGGAGTCGGTGGTGCTCTGGATCCCCGATGACCCTCGTCAGCCCGTCTCCCGTCATGCCAGCTGGGATGCACTCGACAAGTACCTTGGAAAGCGCTTCCGGGAGCCGGCATATCGTCGCTTTTTCGCACGCTTCATTAGCGAGCGTGAGCGGATCAATTTCTATCGGGTGTTGAACGAACGGGTCGCACAAGCACAGGCCGCCGACGTGGAACTTGACGCCCGTTCCGCACCGGTCACTGACACGCCGTTTGTACTGCTGCGCCGGCAATACCTCGCCAAGATCAGGGATGACGCCAAAGTGCTCGCCGTGCCCACCGATGTCGAAGATGACGAAGACCGCGAAGCGCGCATGCAGGGCTACAGAGAGCTGGGTATGAATTTGCTGAACGTGGCGGGGGCCTTCGTGCCGGTGCTTGGCGAAGTGCTGTTGGTGGCAAACGCGGTTCAGATTGCTGACGAAGTTTACGAAGGGTACGAAGATTGGCGCATCGGTGATCGCGAAGGGGCGATGAACCACCTTTTCAATGTTGCCGAAAACGTCGTGGTCGGTGGGATGATCGCTGCTGGCAGCAAGATTGCCGTGCGCGCCCTTGAGCGTCTGGCCTTCGTGGATGACTTGGCACCCGTGTGCAACTCCGCCGGCAAGGTCAAGCTCATGGCCACGGATCTGCCGGGTTACGACGCGCAGCCTGTGCGGGGCGTCGGCGCTCAGGAATGGTTATGGCACCTCGATGAGGGATGCTATCGGGTGAAGGAGGATCCGCAGGATGGTCGCTCCAGGATCCAGCACCCTGGTCGTCCCGGTGCCTACCGGCCGGTGATCGAGCAGAATGGCGCCGGCGGCTGGCGCCATGAACTCGAAGCGCCCCAATACTGGGAGGGGCGGGCCAACCTGGTACGCCGGCTGAGTACCCCTCTGGCAGAAATACCGGAAGAGGCATGCGACTACCTGCTCCAGGTTACAGGGCTGAGTGAAGCGCAAATTCGCCGGTTGCACGTCGAACACATGGGCGCACCGGCACGGTTGCTCGATGCCCTGGAGCTCTATCAGGCGCATGAATTACATCAAGACTTCAGCGCGCCGCAGCTGGCGCAGTACGTTGCTGCCAGGCAAGTGCAGCCCAATGGCATCGAGCGGATGGTGCAGCGCGCTTTCCCGGGCCTGTCGGTTCGTTGTACGCGTGAGCTGCTTCAGCAATGCAGCGGTGCGCAGCTCGACACGCTCAGTAGCGCCCAGCGGATCCCTTTGGCATTGGCCGAGCGCGCACGCTGGTCACTGCGCGAAAGCCGCCTGGACAGGGCCTGTGCGGGTTTGTATCTGCCGCGTTGCGTCAACCCCGACACCGAACGCCTGGCTTTGGGCTTGCTGAAGCGTCAGCTGAACTGGCCGGACGCCATGCGCATCGAACTGCGCGAAGGGAGCCCGAGTGGAAGATATCTGGCTGGCGTCGGCGCCGAGACTGCGCACGATGTACGGTACATCGTGCGCCACAGCGACGGCTACCGCGCTGCCGGTCAAGGCACATCCGGCCCTTATCTGGCGGCACTGTTGGCTGCCCTGGACGAGGCGCAGACAGCCGATCTCGGCAATGCTGCTGCCAGTCCAGGCACCTTGGGCTCGTTGCTGATCGAGGCCGCGGCCGGTGATCGCACCCAAGCGGCTGAGCTGTGTGGCATGCGCCGACTGGGCGTTGGCCTGCGACCGCCGACCCGTTTCGGGGATGGGCGTATCGGTTATGCCTTGAGTGGGCGAGGTGAGGGCAGTCGGCGTGCCTTGGGGCGTGGTATTCACCAAGTGTTCCCGACCATGACGGACGGGCAGCTGCAGGCCTATCTGCTCGATCTGATGGAGCGAAGAGTAGGGCTGTGGGAGCACTACAGCCAGCTGACGGGGCAGTTGGCGCGCCTGCGGCAGAGCCTGCGCCAATGGCGCAGGGATGCCAGTAACCCGCTCGACGCGCTACGCCGCCGTCGGGTCGCAACGGCCGTACGGCGAAGCTGGCGGCGCAAGATAACTGACGAGGCTGGGGACTACGCGCTGATTATCACCGGCGAACGGGTCGGTAGCCTGCCGGCTTTGCCGGAGGGGGTGAGCTTTGATCATGTAAGACGGCTGATCCTCAGTGACCTCGGCCTTGGTGAAATCGATGGCGACTTCCTTCGGCGCTTTCCCAACCTGGTTGAGCTCGACCTGTCCGGCAATCGGCTGACGGCGATCCCTTACGGCATTGAGCAGATGCCGCGCCTGCGGCAGCTGAACCTGCGGGGTAACGGGGTGATCATGGACGAGGGCGGTGAACTGCGTCTTGCCGGGATGAGCTCCCTGCGGTACCTGGACCTCAGCCACAACCCGCTGGGAAGGGCGCCGGTGCTGACCCGCCTCGGCAACTTGCGTGAGGTCAACTTGCGCTCTGCCGGCCTCCAAGCGTTGCCTGAGCGGATTTCCTTTCGTGCTCATGTGGACGTGCGTAACAACAACATCCGCACACTGCGTCGGGAGTTGCAGCAGCTGCGCTTGCAGATGCAGCAGTTGTCCTTGCACGACAATCCTCTTGGTGAAGCTGACGGGGTGCTGCTTGATGAGGCCCGAGGGGTGACCCCGGGGCAGTGGGGGTCGGCGTCCGCGCGCCATAGGGCAATCGACAGTGACCTGTTCAATACCTGGGCCAACAGTACAGCTGGTGCTGAGCGTGATCACCAGCAAGCCGTATGGACAGCGCTGCTTGAAGAACCTCGATCAGATGGATTGTTTCGCTTCCTGGCAGACTTCGTCCACGGCGAGGATTTTGAACAGCATCCCGGGCATTACCGCAGCCGTATCTGGCGGATTCTGGAAACGTGCGAACAGCACGAGCAGTTACGTCAACAACTGTTTCTCGAGGCATCTGGCCCACGCAGCTGTGAAGACCGTCTGCTGATACTGCTGGAGCAGATGGAGCTTGGTGTGCTGGTGCTGCGGGCTGTCGAGGATGCCCACGGCAGCAGGATGGAAACACGCTTGGTAAGCCTGGGCCGTGGCTTGTATCGATTGGACGAGGTCGACCGCCTGGCTACGCTGCACGTACAACGCATGCATGTGGAGCAGGCGCCCCATATCGATGAGATCGAGGTCAGGCTTTTCTACCGGCAGCGCCTTGCGCATCCGCTGGGCTTGCCTCTCGAGATCGACGAAATGCATTTTCCGGGTTTTGCCAACGTCACCACCACTGATCTGCTGCGTGCCCAGGACACGGTATTGCAGAACGAGTCAGCGGAGGCCCTGATTGCTTCGTTGGCACAGCGGCCTTTCTGGGAGCGATACGCGCGGGAGTTTCATGCTCAGCGATTTGAAGAACTGGTGCAACCACTGCATCAGCGCATGGAAGCCGTCCAGGCTCAGGTCGATGAGCAAGTGATCAACGAAAGCGAGTTTCTACAGCGCTGTGAAGCACTGAGGACTGATTACGATCGCAGCGAACGCGCCTTGTTGGCGCGTTTGGCGCGTGAAGCCTATGACCGCTGGGCGAGTACGCCCCCTTGATGAACCAAGAGGGCTTCACCCTCACCGTCAGGCTGCGCGGCTATCGGCGCGCAGCTTGTGGACTTGTTGCAGGTACGCTTCCAGGGCCATCTGCTCTTGTGCGTTCAGCGACAGGCCCAGCTTGGTGCGACGCCAGAGGATGTCAGCGGCTTGCTCAGCCCATTCCTCCTCCAGCAGATAGTCCACCTCGCGGGTGAACAACCCAGCCCCGAGCGGTTGTCCGAGGTCCTCGGGCCCGTGAACGCCATCAAGCAGCCGCCACACACGGCTGCCGTAGGTGAGTACCCAGCGCCTGGCTATGTCAACGGGCAACCAGCCGAAACGTGCCAGCACGGCATCGACCAGCGCCTGTACCGTTGTCATGCCCTCTGCACCGGGCAGTGGCGCAGTGGCAGTCCAGGCGCCGCGCATCTGGGTAAAGAAGGGCTTGAGCTCAGCCATCGCCGATTCGGCCAGCTTGCGGTAGGTGGTGAGCTTGCCGCCGAATACTGACAGTAGCGGTGCCTGGCCTGTCTCTGCGGAAAGGGCGAGTGTGTAGTCCCGAGTGACCGCCGAAGGGTTGTCTGACTCATCGTTGCACAACGGACGAACGCCGGAGTAGGTATGCAGGATGTCGCCATGGCTCAGTTGATGGTTGAAGTGCTCGTTGACCACTTTCAACAGGTAA
Organism: Pseudomonas sp. BN607; assembly: GCF_029871175.1. Taxonomy (NCBI): domain Bacteria; kingdom Pseudomonadati; phylum Pseudomonadota; class Gammaproteobacteria; order Pseudomonadales; family Pseudomonadaceae; genus Pseudomonas; species Pseudomonas sp. BN607. The sequence goes on along the minus strand of NZ_SSOE01000056.1, from coordinate 85,092 downwards.
TCTGTTTCCTGCCCGGTAATGGCGACTGCTGCCGGGTCGCCGCTGTATTCCCGGTCAGTGGTGCCGATCAGGGTGAAGCGGTCCAGGTACGGGATGCAGAAGACGATGCGCTGGTCTTCATTCTGCAGAATGTAGGCATGTTCGCCTTCATACAGGCGCGGCACGATGATGTGGCTGCCCTGGATCAGACGGATACCATAAGGGGCATCGAGCTTGAGGTCGTCCTTGATGAAGCTGGCCACCCAGGGGCCTGCTGCGTTCACCAGCGCACGGGCCTGGATCGTCTGAAGGCTTCCATCGGCGTGCTGCAGTTCAACCTGCCACAAGCCATCAACCCGTTCGGCGCGCAAGCAGCGGGTGCGGGTGTGAATCTGGGCGCCTAGCTCACGGGCTGCCATGGCGTTGAGTACTACCAGGCGGGCGTCGTCGACCGCACAGTCGGCATATTCGAAGCCACGGGTGATCGCCGGCTTGAGCGGATAGCCCGGGCCGAAACGCAGGCTGCGCGAAGCGCCCAGGCGCTTGCGCTTGCCCAGGTGGTCATACAGGAACAGACCGGCGCGGATCATCCAGGCCGGGCGCAGGTGCGGGCGATGGGGCAGCACAAAGCGCATGGGCTTGACGATGTGCGGAGCCTTGGCCAGCAGCACTTCACGCTCGGCCAGTGCCTCACGTACCAAGCGGAACTCATAGTGTTCAAGGTAGCGCAGGCCACCGTGGATCAGCTTGCTGCTGGCCGACGAGGTGTGCTGGGCCAAATCGTCCTTTTCGCAGAGGAATACCTTAAGGCCGCGACCCGCAGCGTCGGCAGCGATGCCCACGCCATTGATGCCTCCGCCGATCACGGCGAGGTCATAGCAGTTGGCGAGTGGTGGCTGGGACGAAACGGGCTGGGACACGGGCAAGGCCTCCTGAGGCTGTTCACATCGAATATGAACATTGATGTTCGTTTCCGAAAATATTAGCGCAAGAGAAAGCCTGTCGCCAGTCAGTCTTCATAGAAAATACTGATCGGATGGCAATGAAATGAACATTTACGAAAACGGCGGGCCGCCAGCCGGCCCGCTAGCGGTTCACACCACTTCGAGGCGAATCTTGTTGTCGTTGAGCAGTTGGGTAAGTGCCGTCGTGGGCGCCTGGTCGGTCACCAGGCAATCGACAAGGTTGATGGACCCCAGCCGAACCATGGCGTTGCGCCCGAACTTGCTGGAGTCGGCGGCCAGAATCACCTGTCGGGCATTGGCGATGATCGCCTGCGACACGCGAACTTCCTGGTAATCGAAATCAAGCAGGCTGCCATCTTCGTCGATACCGCTGATGCCAACCAGGGCGAAGTCGACCTTGAACTGGTTGATGAAATCGACACTGGCCTGGCCCACCACGCCGCCATCTCGACGCACCGTGCCACCGGCTACCAGCACTTCGAAATCATCCTTGGCGGCAAGGATCGAAGCCACATGCAAGTTGTTGGTGATGACCTTCAGGTGGCTATGGTTGAGCAATGCCCGGGCAATCGATTCGGTGGTCGTGCCGATGTTGATGAACACCGATGCATGGTCGGGAATCTGCCGGGCCACGGCTTCGGCGATACGTTGTTTTTCGTCGCGCATCTGGTCGGCGCGCATGGCGTAGGCGGTGTTCTCGATACTTGAATCGTAAGCTGCGCCACCGTGGTAGCGGCGCAGCAGATTGAGCTCGGCCAGCTGATTGATGTCACGGCGGATGGTTTGCGGCGTCACGACGAACAGCTGCGCCATTTCTTCGATACTGACGTAACCGCGCTCGCGCACCAGTTCGAGGATTTGTTGTTGGCGTGGGGGCAGATTCATGGGCGGTCCTTTGGGGCTGCCGGACAAATTCTGCAATGATGCCGTAGGAAGGGGACTACGGCCAGTGGACGAACGCCATGGCCTTGCGCGGTCACTGTAGGATCGCCACACAAGGCCGCACCCACAGTGACCGCAGTGCGATCAAACCTCGTGATCTTCCCAGTCACGGGTACGTTCCACGGCTTTCCGCCAGCCGGCATACAGTTTCTCTTTCTGCGGCTCATCAAGCTGCGGACTGAACTCGCGCTCGATGATCGCCTTGTCGCGCAACTCATCCAGGCCGCTCCAGAAGCCACAGGCCAGGCCCGCGAGGTAAGCGGCGCCCAGCGCTGTGGTTTCGCGCATTTTTGGCCGCTCAACGCAGGTGCCGAGGATGTCCGCCTGGAACTGCATGAGGAAGTTGTTGGCCACCGCACCGCCATCCACGCGTAGCTCGGACAGGCGCTGGCCGCAGTCCTGCTGCATGGCGTCAAGTACATCGCGGGTCTGGTAGGCGATCGACTCCAGCGCTGCGCGAATGATGTGGTCCACCTTTACCCCACGGGTCAGGCCGAACAACGCGCCACGGGCATACGGGTCCCAGTACGGCGCACCCAAGCCGGTGAAGGCTGGCACCAGGTACACCCCGTTGCTGTCCTTGACCTTGCTGGCGAAGTACTCGGTGTCGAGGGCGTCGTTGACGATCTTCAGTTCGTCGCGCAGCCATTGCACGGTGGAGCCACCGTTGAACACCGCGCCTTCCAGTGCATAGGCGACTTCCCCACGGGGACCACAGGCGATGGTGGTGAGCAGACCATGGGACGATGTCACCGCCTGGCTGCCGGTGTTCATCAACAGGAAGCAACCCGTGCCATAGGTATTCTTGGCCTGGCCCGGTTCCACGCACATCTGCCCGAACAGCGCCGACTGCTGGTCGCCGGCGATACCGGCGATGGCAATGCCGCTCTTGGTGTGGCCGTACACTTCCGAGGAAGGGCGCACCTCGGGCAGCATCTGGCGCGGGATACCAAGGATTTCCAGCAACTTGTCATCCCACTGCAGGCTGTGAATGTTGAACATCAAGGTGCGGGAGGCGTTGGTGTAGTCGGTAACGTGCACCTTGCCACCGGAGAACTTCCAGATCAGCCAGGTATCGATGGTGCCGAACAGCAGCTCGCCGCGCTCGGCGCGCTCACGGGCGCCCTCGACATTGTCGAGGATCCACTTCAGCTTGGTGCCGGAGAAGTAGGGGTCGGTGACCAGGCCGGTGGTTTCGCGAATGTAGTCTTCATGGCCGTCACGCTTGAGCTGGGCACAGATCTCGGTGCTGCGGCGGCATTGCCAGACGATGGCGTTGTACACCGGGCGCCCGGTTTCCCTGTCCCACACCACGGTGGTCTCACGCTGGTTGGTGATGCCCAGCGCGGCCACCTGGGCGTGGCTGATGCCCGCCTGGGCCAAGGCCTCGACCATGGTCGCGCTTTGCGTGGCGAAGATCTCCATCGGGTCATGCTCGACCCAACCCGCCTGCGGGTAGTGCTGGGCGAACTCGCGCTGGGAGGTACCCACCACATTGGCGTCGCGATCGAAGATGATCGCCCGCGAACTGGTGGTGCCCTGGTCCAGGGCGATGATGTAGTTCTTATCCTGGGTGTCTGTCATGGTCGTAGGCCTTGCAAGAATTTGGGGTCAGGGCTGGGCGTGTTGCCGGCATCAATTGACTTGAGTATCGCCCTGGCGATTGTCATTTGTCTCAGGGTTCGCGGCGGGCACCACAGGCAGATTGCGGGCAATCAGGCCGCGATAGGTCGCGGCACCCAGGCAAGCGCCAAGGATCGGTGCGAACACCGGAACCAGGAAATAAGGAATGTCCCGTCCGCCAGTGAAGGCGATTTCGCCCCAGCCGGCCAGGAAGGTCATGAGTTTTGGCCCGAAGTCGCGGGCGGGGTTCATCGCGAAGCCGGTCAGAGGGCCCATGGCACTGCCGATCACGGCGATCAGCAGGCCGATCAGCAGGGGCGCCATCGCGCCGCGTGGCAGGCCGTTGTTGTCGTCGGTCAGGGCCATGATCACTGCCATCAGGATGGCAGTGATGACCACTTCGACCAGGAATGCCTGGCCAGTGGACAGCGACGGGTGCGGGTAGGTGGAGAACACCGAGGCCAGTTCCAGGCTGGCTTCGCTACCGCGCAACATGGCGTGGGCTTGTTCGAAATCGAAGAACAAGTTGCTGTACAGGGTGTAGACCAGTGCCGCGCCACAGAATGCGCCGCAGACCTGGGCCAGCATGTAGAAGGGCAGCTTGCGCTTGTCGAAACCGCCGAACAGGGTGAGGGCGATGCTCACGGCAGGGTTCAGGTGCGCGCCAGAGATGCCGGCGCTGAGGTAGATGGCCATGCTGACGCCCACGCCCCAGATGATACTGATTTCCCAAAGACCGAAGCTGGCGCCTGCGACCTTGAGCGCGGCGACGCAGCCGGTACCGAAAAAGATCAGCAAGGCGGTGCCGAGGAACTCGGCCAGGCATTGGCTGGACAGGGTGGGTTGGCGTTGTGCAGTCGTCATGTATGACCTCGTTGTTTTTGTTGTGAGGCGCGTGGCGCTCGACAGCAAAGCCCGGGGTCGATCCCCATTGACCCCCGGGCGGATGTTGGAAATGCACCTTAAAAGGGCACCATTTATTCAGAAACGAAAAAATATAGACAAGAAACGCTGATGTCAAAGGTCGAAAGTGAACGACCAGTCACGAACTGGTCGCTAAAATCCGCCACGAACCCTCGTCCTAGAGGCGCGCGATTGCGGTGCGCTGGCTGGGATGTGGGAATTGTCCTAAAGTAGCCGCCGAGCCGTCCCAGACCGGAGCCCCTGCATGACCCCCGCCCTAGACCTGCTGAAGAAGCATCGCGCCGAGCACCGTGTGCACAGTTATGAACATGACCCGAAGTCGGCGTCCTATGGTCTGGAGGCGGCGGAGAAGCTCGGGCTCGACCCGCAGCAGGTATTCAAGACCTTGCTTGCGAGCAGTGAGAAGGGTGAGTTGCTCGTGGCCGTGGTGCCGGTGGTAGGTACCCTGGACCTCAAGGCCTTGGCTCAGGCGGCTGGGGTGAAGAAGTGCGAGATGGCCGACCCGGCGGCGGCACAGCGCGCTACCGGCTACCTGGTAGGTGGAATCAGCCCGCTGGGGCAGAAGAAGCGCCTGCGTACTTTCATCGATGACTCGGCGCAGCAGTTCGCAACCATCCATGTCAGTGCTGGACGGCGTGGGCTGGAAGTGGAGTTGGCGGCCGTTGTGCTGGCCGAGCATACCCAAGGCAAGTTTGCCGGAATTGGCAGGGGCTGAGCGTGTTGGGGCCGCAAAGCGGCCCCAGTGATGCAGAATCAGGTCGCCGAACTGTACCGACGAACCCCGTTCTCCTGTCGCGTCAGCTGCGCTGCAACGCTACCTGGCACCGGGAACAGCACCAGGTGGTCGGCCTTTACCGCAATCCCTACATCGTCGCCGAGCTGATGGTCGTTATGGCTGGGGAAAATGGCTTCCAGCTGGCTGCCGGTCGGCAGCTGCAGGCGGTACAGGGTCGAAGCCCCCAGGAAACTCTTGCCCACAACGCTCGCCCGTAACGGGCTGTCTGCTGCATGCACGATGTCGTCAGGGCGCAGCAGCACATCCACCGAGCTGCCTGGCGCCATGATGTAGGCCCGGTTGCCGCGCAGCTCACCCAGTTCGGTGTTGACCGCTTCATGGCTACTCATCTGGCCACGGATGAAGTACCCCTGGCCAATGAAGCTGGCCACGAACGGCGTTTGCGGCTCATGGTAGAGGTTGTAGGGGGTATCCCATTGCTCCAGGCGGCCTTCCTTGAACACCCCGACCTGATCGCTGACGGCGAACGCTTCTTCCTGGTCATGGGTGACCAGAATGGCGCTGGTGCCACGGCTTTTGAGGATGTCACGCACTTCATGGCTCAAGCGTCGGCGCAGTTCCACGTCGAGGTTCGAGAACGGCTCGTCGAGCAGCAGCAGCTGCGGCTCTGGTGCCAGCGCCCGGGCCAGGGCGACGCGCTGCTGCTGGCCACCAGACAGCTCGTGCGGGTAACGCCCGCCGAGGCCACCCAGTTTTACCAGTTCGAGCATTTCTTCGATGACTGCGGCCTGGCGTGGGTGCTTGGCAATGCCGAAAGCAATGTTCTGCGCCACGGTCAGGTGCGGGAACAGCGCGTAGTCCTGGAACACCATGCCGATGCGGCGCTTTTCCGGGGCCAGGGTGAAGCCTGCGCGGGAAATCACTTCGCCGGCTAGCTGGATCTCGCCGTCGTGCACCGGCTCGAAGCCGGCGATCGCACGCAGGGTGGTGGTCTTGCCACAACCGGATGAGCCCAGCAGGCAACCGATGTCGCCTGCATTCAGGTGCAGGTTGAGGTTCTGGACGATGCGCTGGTCGCCGTAGCCGCAGGCCAGGTTGCGCAGGTTGAGCAGTAGGGGTTGACTCATGCGTGGTGGTAAGCCGGTTCTACAAGGAATTCGAGAAGCGCCTTCTGTGCATGCAGGCGGTTTTCAGCCTCGTCCCAGGCGACCGAACGTGGGTCGTCGAGCAGGTCCTGGCTGATTTCCTCGCCACGGTGGGCGGGCAGGCAGTGCATGAAGAGGACATCGGGTGCCGCCAGGTCGAGCAGTTCGCGGGTGACCTGGTAAGGCGCGAAGTGCGCCAGGCGCCGTGCAGTTTCCTCCTCCTGCCCCATGGAAGTCCAGACATCGGTGACGACAAGGTGTGCGTCACGCACGGCTGCCTTGGCATCTCGGATGATCTGCACGCGGTCACCGCCCAGCGCCATGAAGCGCTGATCCGGCTCGTAGCCTTCGGGGCAGGCGATGCGCAGCTGGAAATCGAACTGCCTGGCGGCCTCGATATAGGAGTTGCACATGTTGAAGCCATCGCCGATCCAGGTCACGGTCTTGCCCTGGATCGAGCCGCGGTGCTCGAGGAAGGTCTGCATGTCGGCCAGCAACTGGCACGGGTGCGACTCGTCGGACAGGCCGTTGATGACCGGCACGCGCGATTTGGCGGCGAACTCGGTCAGGGTGCTGTGGGCGTGGGTCCGAATCATCACCACATCGAGCATGCTCGACAGCACGATGGCGCTGTCACCGATTGGCTCGCCTCGGCCCAGTTGGGTGTCGCGCGGGGACAGGAAGATGGCCTGGCCGCCGAGCTGGATCATCCCGGCCTCGAACGACACACGGGTACGGGTCGAGGACTTTTCGAAAATCATGCCCAGCACGCGGTTTTTCAGGGGTTCGAACAGCACGCCTCGCTTGCGCAGGTCCTTCAGCTCGATGCCGCGGCGGATCACCCCGAGCAATTCGTCGGTGGTGAAGTCCAGCAGGGAGAGAAAGTGCCTAGCGCTCATGATTGACTACCTTATCTGCAACTGTATGCAGGTCGACCGTATGGTTTTTTTTGACAACGGGAGTGACCTGCGGCGTAAGCCGCACGGGGCGGACGAAATAGGGAAAGGCGCAATACTATAAGTAAATGTCGCCTGAAGCCAAGGGGGGAAACAGCAGCCTGATTTCAAAGGGTGTTGCAAAGGGTGTCATCACCCGTTGGCCCGTGCTGTTCTTTATTTGCTACAGAAGGTTGTACACGGCTTGCTGGCAATTTGGCAAATCACTGTCGCGAATCGTGGGCCTGATGTCGGTGGATTCACGCGGCGAAGCACGCTGGCGGGGGGGAAGGGCTGGGCGCATAGTCACAGTCACGCAACATTCCACCACAACAAGGCAGAGGCGGCCATGACCAAGACCCTGCATCACCGTGCCTGTCACCTGTGCGAAGCAATCTGCGGGCTGAACATCGAAGTCAGTCACCAAAGCGACGGGCGGGCGCTGATCAGCTCGATCAAGGGCGACCCCCAGGACCCGTTCAGCCGTGGCCACATCTGCCCCAAGGCCGTGGCCTTGCAGGACATCCAGTACGACCCTGACCGGTTGCGCCAGCCACACAAGCGCGTTGGCGAGCATTGGCAGGCCATCGGCTGGGACGAGGCGTTCGCCCTGGCCGCCGACAAGTTGTGGGCGGTCCAGCAAGCCCACGGGCGCAATGCCGTGGCGGTGTATCAGGGTAACCCTAGCGTGCACAACTATGGCTTGATGACCCATAGCAACTACTTCCTTGGGCTGCTGAAAACCCGCAACCGCTTCTCGGCCACCTCGGTGGACCAGCTGCCACAACACCTGGTCAGCCACCTGATGTATGGCCATGGCCTGTTACTGCCGATCCCGGACATCGACCATACCGACTTCATGTTGATACTGGGAGGCAACCCGCTGGCCTCCAATGGCAGCATCATGACTGTGCCCGATGTGGAAAAGCGCCTGAAGGCCCTGCGTGCACGGGGTGGGCGGCTGGTGGTGGTTGACCCGCGGCGCAGCGAAACGGCGGCCATGGCTGACAGCCACCTGTTTATCCGCCCCGGTGGTGATGCGGCCTTGCTGTGCGGCGTGCTCAACACCCTGTTCGAAGAGGGCCTGGCACGCGGTTCCCACTTGCCGGTCAGCGGCCTGCAGCAAGTGCGCGAGGCCATTGCGCCCTTCGGCGCCGAGGCCATGAGCGCACACTGCGGCGTTGCTGCTGCGGACATACGCCAGCTGGCGCGGGACTTCGCCGCTGCCGACCGGGCGGTGTGCTACGGCCGCATGGGCGTCTCGACCCAGGCCTTCGGCACGCTGTGCCATTGGCTGGTGCAACTGATAAACCTGGTCACCGGCAACCTCGACCGTGAGGGCGGAGTGCTATGCACCGAGCCCGCCGTCGACCTGGTGGCAAGCACCTCGGGTGGCCATTTCAACGCTTGGCAGAGCCGCGTGTCAGGTTTGCCCGAATACGGCGGCGAGCTGCCCGTGGCGGCGCTGGCCGAAGAAATGCTCACTGCAGGTGAAGGGCAGGTGCGCGCCCTGGTGACGGTGGCTGGCAACCCGGTGCTGTCAACGCCCAATGGCCGTCAGCTGGATACGGCGCTAGAGGGGCTTGAGTTCATGCTCAGCATCGACCTCTACATCAACGAAACTACTCGCCATGCCGACCTCATCCTGCCCTCTACCTCGGCGCTAGAAAACGACCACTACGACAGCACGTTCAACTTGCTGGCCGTGCGCAACGTCACCCGCTTCAACCGGGCGGTTCTGGCCAAGCCGGACGGCGCCCTGCACGACTGGGAGATCTTTGTCGGCCTGGCTCAGGCGTTTGCCAGGCGTGCCGGGCTGGAGCTGAAGCCGACCTGGGCGCCGGCGCAGATGATCGACCTGGCGCTGCGCAAAGGGCGCTACGGTGAAGCAACGCCTTGGCAGCTATCGTTGGCCACGCTGGATGAGCACCCCCATGGCATCGACCTCGGGCCATTGCGCGCCAGCCTCGCGGGGCGTCTGGCAACCGCCAGCAAGGCTGTCGAAGCTGCGCCTCAGGTGCTGTTGGATGACTTGCAGCGCCTGGCCCAACAGGCGCCACCGGCGCCGGGCGAACTGCTGCTGATCGGTCGGCGCCACGTCCGCAGCAACAACTCGTGGATGCACAACTTCCATCGCCTGGTGAAAGGCAAGCCTCGCCATCAGTTGTTGATGCACCCTCAAGACTTGCAGCTGCGGCGCCTTCAGGATGGCCAGCGGGTACGCATCCGCTCACGCACCGGCAGCCTGGAAGTCGAAGTGCAGGCCAGCGAGGACATGATGCCGGGCGTGGTCAGCCTGCCCCATGGCTTCGGTCATGGTCGCCAGGGCGTGCACATGCAGATTGCCCGGGCGCAACCTGGGGTAAGTGCCAATGACCTGACCGACGAGCGCCTGCGCGACCCGGTTTCCGGTAACGCTGCACTCAATGGCGTACCCGTGCAGGTGGAGGCCGCTTGAGGGACGGCAAGGCCGAGCACACGGGTCGGCTTTCCGATACAATGCCTCACCGTGCCGACGACCGCGTCGGAAAGTTCAGCTGAGGTGCTAGATGGATATCATCGATACGATCAAAGAGCAGATTGCCAACAACACCATTCTGCTTTACATGAAAGGCTCGCCGAATGCCCCGCAGTGCGGGTTCTCGGCCAAGGCATCCCAGGCTGTGATGGGCTGTGGCGAAAAGTTCGCCTACGTCGACATCCTGCAGAACCCGGAGATCCGCGCCAACCTGCCAAAGTACGCCAACTGGCCGACCTTCCCGCAGCTGTGGGTAGCCGGTGAGCTGGTCGGCGGCAGCGACATCATGCTGGAAATGTTCGAGACCGGCGAGCTGCAGACCCTGATCAAGGACGCTGCTGCCAAGGCCAAGGCCTCCGAAGCCTGATTTTCGGCAAGCATAAAAAAACCCGCGTGATGCGGGTTTTTTTATGAGGCGGATATTTACTCTTCGCCCATCTGCGACTGCAGGTAGTTCTCGATACCGATCTTGTCGATCAGCCCCAGTTGGGTTTCCAGCCAGTCGATATGTTCTTCCTCGGCTTCGAGGATGTCTTCGAGCATGTCACGCGAGCCAAAGTCGCCAGCAGTCTCGCAGTGGGCGATCGCTGCCTTGAGATCGGCCAGGCCTTTCTTCTCGAGTTTCAGGTCGCACTCGAGCATTTCCTTGGTGTGCTCACCGATCAGCAGCTTGCCCAGGTCCTGTACGTTGGGAATGCCTTCGAGGAAGAGAATACGCTTGATCAATTTGTCAGCGTGCTTCATCTCGTCGATCGATTCCTTGTACTCGTGCTTGCCGAGCTTGTTCAGGCCCCAATCTTCATACATGCGGGCGTGCAGGAAGTACTGGTTGATCGCGACCAGCTCGTTTCCGAGGATCTTGTTGAGATGCTGGATGACGCTTACGTCGCCTTTCATGTGGGTTCCTGCCCTGTTGAAGTGTGCCAATACAGAGAAGTCTGAGCCCGATACTAAGGTGTGTCAAACCTAAGTTGTTGAATAATAAGTGAAAATTAATAGGAATAAGAATGTTTGTGAACCGCGTTGGAACGCTAACTTATTGAATTTTGGCATAAAAAAACCGGACGCTTGGTCCGGTTCTTTGAAATCTGGCTTTTCAGGCGGCGGTAAATTCTACCGGGTAGGGCAGGGCTGCCTGGCTGACCTGAAGCTCGGTCAGGGTCTCACGGACTACTTCCTTGGCCAGGCAGGCGCATTTGCCACACTGGCTGGCGACATTGGTCGCGGCTCGCACTTCCTTGTAACTGCAGCATCCTTCATAGATCGCATCGCGGATCTGTCCGTCGGTAACGCCGACACAAAGACACACATACATAAGGGCTGACCATCGCTGGTTGAGTCGATGGGTTGGAGCTTAATGTTAATGAGAATGCTTGTCAAAGGGCTTTCTGAAAGGGCCGTGCTTGAGCGACCGGCGGTTGCCTGATCGTTGGATTCGGCCTGTCACCAGAAGCCGTGTATGATGGTCGGCCTTTGTTGGATGTCGGGCAAGCCCGTCTGGCCCGGCAAACGGTTTTTCACCCTCATCAGGAGATTACAATGAGCGTACTCGTTGGTAAGAAAGCCCCCGATTTCACCGTTCCGGCCGTGCTGGGCAATGGCGAGATCGTTGACAGCTTCAACCTGGCTTCGGCCATCAAGGGCAAGTACGGCCTGGTGTTCTTCTACCCGCTGGACTTCACCTTCGTCTGCCCGTCCGAGCTGATCGCCCTGGACAACCGCATCCCTGACTTCCAGGCGCGCAACGTGGAAGTGATCGGCGTGTCGATCGACTCGCACTTCACCCACAACGCCTGGCGTAACACCCCGGTCAACAACGGCGGCATCGGCCAGGTGAAGTACACCCTGGCTGCCGACATGACCCACGAAATCTGCAAGGCGTACGACGTAGAGTCCGAAGGCGGCGTGGCCTTCCGTGGCGCCTTCCTGATCGACACCAACGGTGTTGTCCGTTCGCAGATCATCAACGACCTGCCACTGGGCCGTAACATGGACGAGCTGCTGCGCTTGGTCGACGCCCTGCAATTCCACGAAGAGCACGGCGAAGTCTGCCCTGCCAACTGGAAAAAAGGCGACAAAGGCATGAACGCTTCGCCAGAAGGCGTTGCTGCCTACCTGAGCGAGAACGCCGGCAAGCTGTAATTGCTGCGTGCATGAAAAAACCGGCCCTGGTGGCCGGTTTTTTTGTGCCTGGCTTTGGGGCGTACGAAGCGGCCCCAGAACCCTGACTCAGTCGTTGAAGTCGCGCCAGCCGCCCATTTCTTTCCAGCGGTTGACGATGCCGCAGAACAGCTCGGCCGTCTTCTCGGTATCGTAACGCGCTGAGTGCGCCTCACGCCCGTCGAAGTCGATGTCGGCGCTCTGGCAGGCCCGCGCCAGCACGGTCTGGCCGTATGCCAGGCCGGCGAGGGTAGCGGTGTCGAAGCTGGAGAACGGGTGGAACGGGTTGCGCTTCAGGTCATTGCGCGCCACTGCCGCATTGAGGAAGCCCAGGTCGAAGCTGCTGTTATGACCGACCAGGATCGCCCGCTTGCAGCCATTGGCCTTGAGCGCCTTGCGCACACCGCGGAAGATATCGGTCAGCGCGCTTTCCTCGCTGACGGCCATGCGCAGCGGGTGGTCCAGCTTGATCCCGGTGAACTCCAGCGCCGCTTGCTCGATGTTGGCGCCCTCGAACGGCTCCACGCGGTGGAAGTAGGTGTGTTCGGGGAACAGGAAGCCTTTCTCGTCCATGCCGATGGTAACGGCGGCAATTTCCAGCAATGCATCGGTAGCGCTGTTGAAACCACCGGTTTCCACATCCACCACTACCGGCAGGTAGCCGCGGAAGCGCTCGGCCATGGGGTGGCGCGAACCGCTGCTGCCCTGGGTGTCCAGGTCGTCTTCGTAGAGGTCTTCGCTCACGCGTTTTCCTCCAGCAGGCGCCAGCGCAGTTTTTCACCGGCGCGCAGTGGCACTATGGTCTGCTCGCCAAATGGCAGGTTGTCCGGGGCAGTCCATTCTTCGCGGACCAGGGTAATGGTGTCGGTGTTTGCTGGCAGGCCATAGAAGGCCGGGCCGTGCAGGCTGGCAAAGCCTTCCAGCTTGTCCAGCGCGTTACGCTGCTCGAACGCTTCGGCGTACATCTCGATGGCCGCGTAGGCGGTGTAGCAACCGGCACAGCCGCAGGCGGCCTCCTTGGCGTGACGAGCGTGTGGAGCCGAGTCGGTGCCCAGGAAGAACTTCGGGTTACCGCTGGTGGCCGCATCCAGCAGCGCCACCTGGTGGGTGTTGCGCTTGAGGATCGGCAGGCAGTAGAAATGCGGGCGAATGCCGCCAACCAGCATGTGGTTGCGGTTGTACAGCAGGTGCTGGGCGGTGATGGTCGCGCCGACGTTGGCCGGGGCCTCGGTGACGAACTGCGCGGCGTCGCTGGTGGTGATGTGTTCGAACACCACCTTCAGCGTCGGGAAGCGCTCGACCAGACGGCGCATGTGCTCGTCGATGAAGCGCTTTTCGCGGTCGAACACGTCGATCTCGCTGCGGGTGACTTCGCCATGCACCAGCAGCGGCATGCCCACTTCCGCCAGTGCCTCTATGGCCGGGAAGATATTGTCGATGCTGGTCACGCCGGAATCGGAGTTGGTGGTGGCGCCGGCCGGGTACAACTTGGCGGCGTACACGAAACCGCTGGCCTTGGCCGCGCGGATGTCCTCGGGGCTGGTGAGGTCGGTGAGGTACAGCACCATCAGCGGCTCGAAGCGGCTGCCAGCCGGGCGGGCAGCCAGAATGCGCTGACGGTACTCATCGGCCTGCTGGGCATTACGCACCGGAGGAACCAGGTTGGGCATGATGATGGCACGGGCGAAGGTACGCGCCACATCGCCAACGGTGTGGGGCAGGACGGCACCATCGCGCAGATGGATGTGCCAGTCGTCGGGGCGCAGGAGGGTCAGGCGATCGGACATTGGGGATTCCAGGCGGGTCGAACTCAAGCCCCAATCCTACCGGAAAACCCCGGGGCGAGCACGGCTATCAAGTTTTCCGGACAGCGTCCGATAGCCTGCAGGTAAGCCGTCAGAATTTGTGGAGCCGCCCGTGCGCCAGCGTTACCTAGCCCTCTTGACCCTGTTCGCCAGCCTGCCGGCCGGCGCACTGACTTTCCAGACGCGCATGGAGAACATTGCCTGGAAGGTCGAGGGTGACCAGTTCGAGTGTCGCCTGATCCAGCCGATCGACGGTTTTGGCAGTGGTGAATTCGTGCGCCGAGCGGGCGAGCAGCCCGTGTTCCAGCTGCGCTCGGACAGCAACGTGCTGGGGGCCGGCAACGCCAGTTTGCTGGCGGCAGCGGCGCCCTGGCAACCGGGGCGGGGCGATATCAACCTGGGTAATGTGCGCCTGGCCCGCACGGGTGTGCTGTTCAGCTCGTCCCAGGGCCAGGCCAGCCGCCTGATCAATGGCTTGCTTGATGGGCGCAGCACGGTGGTGCGCAATTACACTGCAGAGGCGGGCAGGCCGATGGAAGTGCGGGTGCTGCCGGTCAGCTTCGCCAAGGCTTACAACGACTACCAGGTATGTGCCGGCAAGCTGCTGCCGATGAATTACGATCAGGTGCGCCAGACCCAAGTCGGTTTCCCGGGGGGCGGTATCGAGCTGGATGAGGCGGCCAAGGCTCGGCTGGACGTGATCCTCGACTACATGAAAGCCGACCCGACGGTAAATCATGTCGAGCTCAACGGCCACTCCGACAATAGCGGTAACCGCCTGACCAACCGCGACCTGTCGCGCCGCCGGGCATTGGCAGTGGCCGACTACCTGAAGGCCCATGGGGTGGCGGAAGAGCAGATTACCGTGCGCTTCCATGGCGAGCGTTATCCGCTGGCGAAGAACAACAGTGCGGCGAATCGAGCGCGGAATCGGCGGGTGAATATCGAGCTGGATCGGGTGGCGGTGGTTGAGAAACCGGTGGAAAAGCCGGCAGGGCAAGTGGCGCCGGTCGCTGCGCCAGCACCGGCGGCGGCGAACCCGGCTACCGCCGTGCCCGGTGCGAAGGTGCCGTGAAGCCATCAGTCTGCGGCCAGGTCCTACCGCAAAAGATATCCGTCGCGCCTGCGAAAGTTCTTGTCGCTTTGTCGTCAGAAGCTGTCGCCCCACTGTAAATTTATCCGCAACGCCGTTAGAATCGACCCCTTTCCGTACAACCCCGTGGAGTGATGGCATGGCGGACGTAAAAAAGGTCGTACTGGCGTATTCCGGCGGCCTTGATACTTCGGTGATTCTCAAGTGGCTGCAGGATACCTACAACTGCGAAGTGGTGACCTTCACCGCTGACCTGGGTCAGGGCGAAGAGGTCGAACCGGCCCGTGCCAAGGCTCAGGCAATGGGTGTAAAAGAGATCTACATCGACGACCTGCGCGAAGAGTTCGTGCGTGATTTCGTGTTCCCGATGTTCCGCGCCAACACCGTCTACGAAGGCGAGTACCTGCTGGGTACTTCCATCGCCCGTCCGCTGATCGCCAAGCGCCTGATCGAAATCGCCAACGAAACCGGCGCTGACGCCATTTCCCATGGCGCCACCGGCAAAGGCAACGACCAGGTACGTTTCGAGCTGGGCGCGTATGCGCTGAAGCCAGGCGTGAAGGTCATTGCTCCATGGCGCGAGTGGGACCTGCTGTCCCGCGAGAAGCTGATGGACTACGCCGAGAAGCACGGCATCCCGATCGAGCGTCACGGCAAGAAGAAGTCGCCGTACTCGATGGACGCCAACCTGCTGCACATCTCCTACGAGGGCGGTGTCCTGGAAGATACCTGGACCGAGCACGAAGAAGACATGTGGCGCTGGAGTGTCTCGCCTGAGAACGCACCGGACCAGGCCACTTACCTCGAGCTGACCTACCGCAACGGTGACATCGTTGCCATCGACGGCGTCGAGAAGTCCCCGGCCACCGTCCTGGCCGACCTGAACCGCATCGGCGGTGCCAACGGCATCGGCCGCCTGGACATCGTGGAAAACCGCTACGTCGGCATGAAGTCGCGCGGCTGCTACGAAACCCCTGGCGGCACCATCATGCTCAAGGCCCACCGTGCCATCGAGTCGATCACCCTGGACCGCGAAGTCGCTCACCTGAAAGACGAGCTGATGCCGAAGTACGCCAGCCTGATCTACACCGGCTACTGGTGGAGCCCGGAGCGTGTGATGCTGCAGCAGATGATCGACGCTTCGCAGGTCAACGTGAACGGCGTGGTACGCCTGAAGCTGTACAAGGGCAACGTGACCGTGGTTGGCCGCAAGTCGGACGATTCGCTGTTCGATGCCAACATCGCGACCTTCGAAGAAGATGGCGGCGCCTACAACCAGGCTGACGCTGCCGGCTTCATCAAGCTCAACGCCCTGCGCATGCGCATTGCTGCCAACAAGGGCCGTTCGCTGCTCTGATAGCTGGCTTGTGCAACGAAAGCCCTGGCTCATGCCAGGGTTTTTTTTGCCTGCGGAAAACCAGTGCGTTCAACAGTGGTGTTGAGCGATATCGCGATCAAGTGCACTGATCGACAGCTGTGCACATTGACGTTTATCCAGGTTGCAAAAGCGCCAGGTGCGCGTTGGTCCAGGCGGTTGGGCAAGGGCATGGAGGAGTTGCCGCTCCATCATGCGCTGGGCCTCGGGCCCGGAGAACATGAAGGTGAGCGGTTCGTCCGCCAATACCTCTGGGGCATCATTGGCCACTGCGGCTGTAGCCTCGCTGTTCGGTGATGGCGTACTGTCGTGTGTCGTTCGTGCAGCGGGCGAGTTGTAGAACGACTTGGAATTGAAGTTCAGTGTCAGGAAAAACAGTGCCGTCAGAAAGAACGGAAAGCCCACTAAAAACCAGGTGTAGAGATTTTGGCTGGACTCGCTGAGAAACGGCAGCGTGGCGAGGGCGGAAGCTTCGATGATCCCCGAGAAGATGGCAATGATCGTCAGCGGGGCGACAGGTTGTGCTTGGGGCATGGGGGGCATCTTCAGCGATTTTGTCCATCTTTACCTGACGGCCGCGATCAACTAAAGACTGGAGTGCTTTCCGGGTGAGGCGTAAATGGCCACACGCAATGCTTTGTTGGTTATTCACCGTGCTCGAATTGAATGTTTCTTCAAGCTGCAGCGCGTTTTCGGCTGACGCCTATTAACCGTGGGTTAATACGGTGAATTTCGGTAATAAGGACTTTGCTTGTTACAACCATAGTCGTGATGTGTAGGAAATTTCTGTAAGTGTTGTGAGTTTATTCTGCCCTTGTGTTTCCTCGGCAAATCGCCGCGCCAGCAGGCGTCCCGTCGGTTATGGTGACATGCCAGAGCAACAACAATGAATGAATGGATGTCGCATGAATAAAGTGCTTATCGTGGATGATCATCCGGTCATACGCCTTGCCGTACGCATGCTGATGGAACGGCATGGGTATGAAGTCGTGGCAGAGACCGACAATGGAGTGGCTGCGCTGCAGCTGACACGGCAACACCGGCCGGATATTGTGGTGCTGGATATCGGTATCCCGAAACTCGATGGCCTGGAGGTGATCGCCCGCATGGCGACATCGAGCCCGGGCAGCAAGGTATTGGTTTTGACATCGCAGGCGCCGGGCAACTTTTCAATGCGCTGCATGCAGGCGGGGGCGGCAGGTTACGTGTGCAAGCAGCAGGAGCTCACCGAGCTGCTAAGTGCCATCAAGGCGGTGTTGTCGGGTTACAGCTACTTCCCCAACCAGGCCATGCACGCTTCACGTGGCAGGGCGGCGGCCAGCGAGACCGACATGGTCAACCGCCTTTCGGCGCGTGAAATGACGGTGCTGCAGCAGCTTGCGCGAGGGCGTTCGAACAAGGAAATTGCCGACAGCATGTACCTCAGCAACAAGACGGTCAGCACCTACAAGTCGCGCTTGTTGCTGAAGCTCAATGCGCGCTCGCTGGTCGACCTGATCGAGCTGGCACAACGTCAGGGTCTGAACTGACCGCCTGGCCTTGAAGCCTCCAGCCAGGAGGCTTTGCCAGGGGCACCGGTGGGCTACAGATCGTAGTCGAAATCGGCCAGCTGCTTTTGCAGGCGCCGCTCTTCCAGCATGTTGTCAATGGTACGGCGCTTGCTCAGGTTGGTCTTTGCGGTTTCCACCTGCGGTTCCGCGTCATCGTCTGCGGCAACAAAATCATCTTCGATCGACAGGTCGTCTTTATCGGCACTCATGAGTCGCTCCAAGCCAAGGGGCCATTGGCCGTCCTTATAACCAGAAAGCAGACGCTGGTAAAAAAGATTTTTTCAATCGTGGTGATGGGTTTTCAGCTATCGCCTCAATCGTCAGAGGTTTTGTGCTTGTACTCGCACAGGTCTTCGATCCTGCAGCTGCCGCATCTTGGCTTGCGCGCCTGGCATACATAGCGCCCGTGCAGAATGAGCCAGTGGTGGGCGTCGAGCAGGTAATCCTTGGGTACGAATTTGACCAGCTTCTTTTCCACTTCCAGCACCGTCTTGCCTGGCGCGATACCTGTGCGGTTACTGACGCGGAATATGTGGGTGTCCACCGCCATGGTCGGTTGGCGGAATGCTGTGTTCAGCACCACGTTGGCGGTCTTGCGGCCAACACCGGGCAGCGCCTCCAGGGCTTCGCGGGTTTCAGGTACCTGGCTGGCGTGGCGCTCGATCAGCAGCCGGCAGGCCTCGATGACGTTCTTGGCCTTGCTGTTGTACAGCCCGATGGTCTTGATGTATTCGCTAAGGCCTTCAACCCCGAGGGCATAGATGGCCTCGGGGGTATTGGCGACGGGGAACAGGCGGGCAGTGGCCTTGTTGACGCCGACGTCGGTGGATTGCGCGGACAATGTCACCGCTACCAGCAGTTCGAACGGGGTGGTGTAGGCCAGTTCTGTCTTTGGGTCGGGGTTGTCTTCGTGCAGCCTGCGAAAAATCTCCAGGCGTTTGGCGGCATTCATGAAATCAGAGCTTTCCTTGACGGCGGGAATGGGCGGAGCCCGGACGCAGACGATTGTACAAGGCCAGCAGCAGTCCGAGCAGTAGCAGCGCACCTGGGGCCAGGGTGGCCAGGTGCAGGTTGGCAAATTCGGCCAGCCATTGGCGAATGGCGCCGAGCAGCAGGCAAACGGCGAATACAGCGCCGAGGTTGCTGGCAAGCAGTCGCCAGCGCCCCTCTTCGGGAAGCAGGTGGTCGCTGGCCAGGCATAGCAGGCACAGCAATTGTGGATAGTAGCCAAGAGCAAGTGCCATTGGCAGCGACCAGGCACGCAGGGCCATCTGCAGGCAACTGGCCAAGGCTGCCAGCAGCAGCAGGCTGGCCACGACATAGGCGCAATTCGCCAGGCGCTGGCGCAGGGGGGCCAGCAACAGTTGGTGCAGGCCGCCCATCACGATTGCGCACAAGCCAATGGCGGCGCCTTCGCGCAGGGTCCGGGTGGCGCCCAGCAGGGGCACCAGGCTTACCCCCAGTAGATACAGCCTATTCATGCCCGTTTTCCTTCAGTAGAACGCTGCGCTGCTCATCGAAATAGCCAAGCGCCTCCTGCAGTGCAGTGATGACTGCGCGTGAGGTCACGGTTGCGCCCGCCAACTGGTCAAAGTCGCCTTGGTCCCGTTTCAGCGCCCAATGATCGCCCAGATCGCGGTTGGCAAACTGCTCCAGCCAGTGCAGCTTCGGGTCGCCCAGGCGCGCACCCAGGCCAGGGGTTTCCTGCTGTTCAACCACCTGGCTGCTGATCAACCGGCCGTTTATGGCAATGGCCACGCTCAGCACGATCGGCCCGGCATAGCCCTGGGTCTGGGTGATCAGGATAATGGCAGTTGGCTTACCCGCCTGTGTCGCTCGGTAAGCCGCCAGGATTCGGCTGTTGGGCCGCTGGGCGGCGGGCGTGGGCAGTGGATTGTCCAAAGGCTGGTTGTCATGAATACCTGCTGGCAGTACGGCCAGCCGCTGGCGGTTTTGCAGCTGCTTCTCGGCATTGGCGATGGCCGGGCTGGTCCACTGCCGCCAGGCCAGGGTGGCAGACACCGCCAATGCGCACGTCAGTAACAGCAAGCCTGCGTCTCGTGCCAGGCGTTTCATCGGCCGGCCTGCTGATGCCGCATGGCCAGGCGGTCGAGCGTCGGTGACATCAGGTTCATCAGCAAAATGGCGAACGCCGTGCCATCCGGGTAGCTGCCCCATGTGCGAATCAGGTAGATCAGCAGCCCTGCACCCAGGCCGAAGCCAAGCCTGGCCCACGCGTTCTTGGGGCCGGACACCGGCTCGGTCGCAATGAAGAACGCCGCCAGCATGGTCGAGCCCGAGAACAGGTGCAGCAACGGCGAGCCGTTGGAGTCCGAACCGGAACCGTTCCAGCCCAGCAGGCTGAACACCAACAGCCCTGCCAGCAGACCGAGTGGCGCATGCCAGCTGATCACTTTGCGCTGCAGCAGGAACAGGCCGCCGAGCAGGAAGGCCAGGTTCACCCATTCACTGCCTCTGCCGCCAATAGCGCCGAACCCCGGATGGGTGGCAAACAGCTCTTCGATGGTGAGGCTGCGATTGTGGCGCAGCCCGTCGAGAATGGTCGGCCGGGCCCACGCGTCGATCTGTTCGCCACCGGCATGCAATTGCTGCAGGCTGTCGACCAGGCCAGGTGCTGGCCCAGGCCAGTGGTTCATCTGCAGCGGGAAGCTCAGCAACACGAAGGCATAACCAACCATGGCCGGGTTGTACAGGTTACGCCCCACGCCACCGAAGGCCTGCTTGCCGATGCCGATGGCAACGCATGTGGCTACTACCGGCAACCACCATGGCGCCAGGGTCGGCAGCGCGGCCGCCAGCAATACGGCAGTCACCAGTGCGCTGCCGTCATTCAGCGCTGCAGTGCACGGCTGGCCACGGAGCTTCAGCAGCGCGGCTTCACTCAAGAGTGCGGCGCAGGCACACAGCAACAGGTTCAGCAGCATACCCCAGCCGTGCAGCCACAGCAGCGCCAGCAGGCCGGGCAAACAGGCCAGCAAAACCAGGCCCATGGTCGCGCGCAGTCGTGGGTCGGGTGGGCTAGTCATTGAGCGAACATGCCGTTGAAGCCGGAAAAGGCCATGGCCATTACGCCAGCGCCGATCAATTCAAGGGGCAGGCCGCGCAGTACGCCGGGGATATCGGCGTGCTCGGTGCGTTGGCGCAGGTCGGCGAACAGGGCCAGGGCCAGCCAGAAACCTGCGCCCGCCAGCACGCCTTGCAACAGTGCGGCAAGGCAGGGGCTGCTGTCGCCGGTCTGTTGCAGGGCAAGCCCCAGGACTACGGCATTGCTCGACAGCAGCGCTGGCAACGCCGCAACGGGCCAGGCCGGGCGCAACTTGGCCAGCAGCCGTGGCAGGCCCCAGGCGAGCAGCGCTAGCCATGGCAGAAGCAGGAACAGTGCAAGGTCGAGGGCGTGCAGCGGAGCCAGTATCCCGCGCACCAGCACTTGCGCACCGATCACGCCCAGGGCAATGCACAGGGCGCAGGCCAGGCCGTGCACATGCAGATGCAGCCGGGAAACGGGCTGTGGTGGTTGGCACAGGTGATTGACCAGCGCAGCGCTGATCAGGACCAGGAGGAAATCGCTCATGAGAAAACGATAGCCGGGAATCGGGGGGGATGGTCCGGTGATTGGCGCCGAAGCCTTGGGGCCGCTTTGCGGCCCTGTCTCAACACAAGGCCGCCCCCACAGGTGTGCGCTTGCACCCGGCAGGACCGGCGTTGCGATGGGCTGCGAAGCAGCCCTCGGCAAGGTTGCTTACTTGATGCGCTGCCCTGGCTTGGCGCCGCTGTCCGGGCTCAGCAGGTAGATTTCTTCGCCGCCAGGGCCCGCCGCCATGACCATGCCTTCGGATACGCCAAAGCGCATTTTGCGTGGTTTGAGGTTGGCCACCATCATGGTCAGGCGACCTTCCAGCTTGGACGGGTCGGGGTAAGCCGACTTGATACCGGAGAATACGTTGCGGCGCTCGTCACCAATGTCCAGGGTCAGTTGCAGCAGTTTGTCGGCACCCGGTACAGCCTCGGCCTTGACGATCAGCGCTACGCGCAGGTCGACCGCGGCGAAGGTGTCGAACTCGATTTCTGCGGACAGCGGGTCCTTGGTCAGCTCGCCGTTGCCTGCCGGGGCTTTGGCTTCGGCTGCCAGCAGGTCTTCCTTGCTGGCCGCGACCATGGCTTCCACCTTGGCCGGCTCGATGCGGCTCATCAGCGCCTTGAACGGGTTCAACGGGTGGTTTTCCAGGCGCGACAAGTGGTCGTTCCAGGTCAGCGGGGCCACGTTGAGGAAAGCTTCGGCGTCGGCCGCCAGCAGGGGCAACACTGGCTTGAGGAAGATCACCAGCTGGCGGAACAGGTTGATGCCCTGGGCGCAGATGGCCTGCACTTCATCCTGCTTGCCTTCCTGCTTGGCCAACGACCAGGGCGCTTTGTCGGCGATCCACGCGTTGGCACGGTCGGCCAGCGCCATGATCTCGCGCATGGCACGGCCGAAGTCGCGGCCTTCGTAAGCTTCAGCGATGGAGGGGGCCGCTGCCAGGAAGGCCTCGGTCAGCTCAGGGGCAGCATCACCGCTGACCATGACACCGTCGTTGCCCTTGTGGATGAAGCCGGCGCAGCGGCTGGCGATGTTGACCACCTTGCCAACCAGGTCGGAGTTGACCTTCTGCACGAAGTCTTCAAGGTTCAGGTCGAGGTCATCGACGCCGCGACCCAGCTTGGCTGCGTAGTAGTAGCGCAGGTATTCCGGCTGCAGGTGATCGAGGTAGGTGCGGGCCTTGATGAAGGTGCCGCGCGACTTGGACATCTTGGCGCCGTTGACGGTCAGGTAGCCGTGCACGTTGACTGCGGTCGGCTTGCGGAAGCCGGCGCCTTCGAGCATGGCTGGCCAGAACAGGGCGTGGAAGTTGACGATGTCCTTGCCGATGAAGTGATACAGCTCGGCCTTCGAGTCTTGATTCCAGAACGCGTCGAAGTCCAGTTCCGGGCGGCGGGCGCAAAGGTTCTTGAAGCTGGCCATGTAGCCGATCGGTGCATCCAGCCACACGTAGAAGTACTTGCCTGGCTCGCCCGGGATTTCAAAGCCGAAGTACGGTGCATCGCGGGAAATGTCCCATTCCTGCAGGCCGGAGTCCAGCCATTCGGCCAGCTTGTTGGCGACCGCGTCCTGCAGGGTGCCGCTACGGGTCCATTGCTGCAGCATGGCCTGGAAGTCTGGCAACTTGAAGAAGAAGTGCTGGGAGTCGCGCAGTACCGGGGTGGCACCGGAGATCGCCGACTTGGGGTTCTTCAGCTCGGTTGGCGCGTAGGTGGCGCCGCACTTTTCGCAGTTGTCGCCGTACTGGTCTTCGGCCGCACACTTGGGGCAAGTGCCCTTGATGAAGCGGTCAGCGAGGAACATGCCCTTTTCCGGGTCGAAATACTGCGTCACCGAACGGGTAGCGATGTGGCCGGCATCACGCAGGCGCGAGTAGATCAGGCTGGACAGCTCGCGGTTTTCTTCACTGTGGGTGGAGTGGAAGTTGTCGAAGTCCACCAGGAAGTCGGCGAAGTCGCTGCTATGCTCGGCCTGGACATTGGCAATCAGTTGCTCCGGGGTGATGCCTTCCTTTTCGGCGCGCAGCATGATGGCCGAGCCGTGGGCGTCGTCGGCGCAGACATAGATGCACTGGTTGCCGCGCAGTTTCTGGAAGCGCACCCACATGTCCGTCTGGATGTACTCCAGCATATGGCCGAGATGGATCGATCCATTGGCATAGGGCAGGGCGCTGGTAACGAGAATCTGACGTGGCTCGGACATGGTGGCTCGGCTACTTATCTGGCTCGGGGTAAAAATGAGGGTGATCGGCCACTATAAAGGGCTGGCGAAGATATTTCACCCCGCAAGCGCATCTGCTGACGATTGACGGGTTAGGATAGGCGCCTGTTTTACATTCAGTTTGCCAATGGGAGTCTCCATGAGTGCCGTCACCCGTGCCGCCGTCGAAGGCGTGCTTCGCCAGTACACCGACCCCTACCTGAACCAGGACCCGGTCAGCGCCGGTTGCGTGCGCGCCATCGATATCCAGGGCGGGCAGGTCCGCGTGCAGTTGCAGTTGGGGTATGCCGCAGGGCTGTTCAAGAACGGCTGGGCGCAGGTACTGCAGACTGCCATCGGCAACCTGGAGGGCGTCAGCGGCGCCGAGGTGTCGATCGACTGCGTAGTGGCTGCGCACAAGGCCCAGGCCCAGGTGCCGGCCATGGCCAACGTCAAGAACATTATCGCCGTGGCCTCGGGCAAGGGCGGGGTGGGCAAGTCGACCACCGCGGCCAACCTGGCCTTGGCCCTCGCCCGCGAAGGTGCACGGGTGGGTATTCTCGATGCCGACATCTACGGCCCAAGTCAGGGCGTGATGTTCGGTATCGCTGAAGGCACCCGGCCACAGATCCGTGAGCAAAAGTGGTTCGTGCCGATCAAGGCCCATGGTGTAGAAGTCATGTCCATGGCATTCCTCACTGACGACAATACGCCGATGGTCTGGCGTGGGCCCATGGTTTCGGGCGCGCTGCTGCAGTTGGTCACCCAGACTGCCTGGGACGACCTGGATTACCTGGTGATCGACATGCCGCCAGGTACCGGTGACATCCAGCTGACCCTGGCGCAGAAGGTACCGGTCGCCGGTTCGGTGATCGTGACCACGCCGCAGGACCTGGCCTTGCTGGATGCCAAGAAGGGCGTGGAAATGTTCCGCAAGGTCAACATCCCGGTGCTGGGCGTGGTCGAAAACATGGCCGTGCACATTTGTTCGAACTGCGGCCATGCCGAGCACCTCTTCGGCGAAGGTGGTGGCGAGAAGCTGGCCAGCCAGTATGGTGTCGACCTGCTGGCGTCGCTGCCATTGTCGATGCTGATTCGCGAGCAGGCTGACAGCGGCAAGCCGACGGCGGTTGCCGAACCGGAAAGCCAGATCGCCATGGTTTACCAGGAGCTGGCCCGCCAGGTGGGGGCGCGGATCGTGCTGCAGGAAGCTGCGGCGCCGGCGATGCCGAGCATTACCATCACCGAAGACTGACGCATTTCCTGTGGGAGATTGGCCAGCCGCTTGGGCACCGGCTTTGCCGGTGTTCGCGGGCCCGCTCCCACAGGGGCCCGGCAAAATGAGTCAGTCATGTTTTGTGCTATGGGAGCGGCTTTGCATGCAGGGCCTTTCACAGGCATAAAAAAACCCGCCAGAAGGCGGGTTTTTTTGAAAGCTAGGAAGCGAGATCGACTTAGGCGATCTGAACTTCTTCAGCCTGCATGCCTTTCTGGCCGCGGGTAGCGACGAAAGTAACAGCCTGGCCTTCTTTCAGGGTTTTGAAGCCGTCAGCTTGGATGGCTTTGAAGTGCACGAACAGGTCGTCGCCCGACTGAGGGGTGATGAAGCCGTAGCCTTTCTCATCGTTGAACCACTTAACAACACCGGATTGACGGTTGGACATTTTTCTGTCTCCTTGGACAATTTGATAACGGTCAGGAAAAACCCTGCCCGGGACTGAGCGCAAAGAGAGCAGAAAATTCAGCGATGGGCCGATCAGGATCGTGCATCAAACTAGAGATTCTCGGTGTCACGTGCAGCACAGTGGCGTCACCTTACCCCACTTTCCGCAACCTGCCAATGGTCTGAAGGCGCTTTACGCAAATTCGGATCGACGGCGGCTACAACCCCCGCCCGGCGCGGGATGCGGCAGGGAACTTTAACCTGGGCGCCGGGACCGGTAAGATGCGCGTCACGATTTTCACCACGCAACTCTTCAGGACACCCCCGCCATGAGCATCAAATCGGACAAGTGGATTCGCCGCATGGCGCAGGAACACGGCATGATCGAGCCGTTCGTCGAGCGCCAGGTGCGCGGCGAGCAGGACAGCCGGGTCATCTCCTTCGGCGTTTCCAGCTACGGCTACGACGTGCGCTGCGCAGACGAATTCAAGGTGTTCACCAACATCAATTCCGCCACCGTCGACCCGAAAAACTTCGATGCCGGCAGCTTTGTCGACATCAAGAGTGACGTGTGCATCATTCCGCCAAACTCGTTCGCCCTGGCCCGCACCGTCGAGTACTTCCGCATCCCGCGTGACGTGCTGACCATCTGCTTGGGCAAGAGCACCTACGCCCGCTGCGGCATCATCGTCAACGTCACCCCGCTCGAGCCCGAGTGGGAAGGCCACGTGACGCTGGAGTTCTCCAACACCACCACGCTGCCGGCGAAGATCTACGCCAACGAAGGTGTGGCACAGATGCTGTTCCTGCAGTCCGACGAAGAATGCGAAGTGTCGTACAAGGACCGTGGTGGCAAATACCAGGGCCAGCGCGGCGTCACCCTGCCGCGTACCTGAGCCGACAAGCGCGGGGAATTACCCGCGCCTTTGGCACTCCAACCTGATAATGCTGCTGCGCATGATGTGTAGCGGCTCACGTCAGGAGCAGCCAATGAAACTCCACCCCGCAATCAGTGCCAAGCTGGCAGGCCTGCAGCCCAATCACGTCGGGTTGTTGCCCTGGTCACTACTGGCGCACCCGCTGCCGATGCAGGCGGGGGGCGTGCCCCACCAGCCTGATCCCGATACCCCGCAACCTGCGGAGCCTGGTGAATCTCCCCCCATGGAGCCCGGCGAACCGACCTTGCCAGACGAGCCACCTCCAGCACCGGTGGCCTGAGCGCCGCTACAGTGGCCAGACGCGGCCGGCGCCGGCCAGGTAAACCTGGCTGGTGCTGGCAGGAGTGACCTCCCAGCCACCTGTGAATTCACCGAATGCCGGTAGCAGGCTGACCTGCGCATCGATCAGGAAGCACGGCAGGCGCAGGCGTTGACGGGCCTTGCCGCGCAAGACGAAGACCGGGTGCACGTGGCCTGCCAGTACCGGGTGTGTCGGGTGGGCCTTGGGTTCATGTTGCAGCGCAAAGGGGCCCAGAATCCACGGTTCGTCCTGCACTTCGATATTCAACGAAGCAGGCGGATCGCCGGCGTTGCGATCATGATTGCCGCGAATTAGCACGATTTTCAGGTCCTGATGCCGTTCTCGCCAGGCATACAGGCGCGCTAGCGTTGCGGGTGCCCGGGCTGTGCGCGCATGCAGAAAGTCGCCTAGCACGATCAGTCGTTCGCAGTCATAGGCCTCCAGCAAGGCGTCCAGGCGGGCGAAATTCGCCTCGGTAGTGCCGCGCGGCACAGGTTGGTGCAACGCGCGATAGCTGGCGGCCTTGCCGATATGCACATCGGCAACCAGCAGGGCGCGCTGTGCTGGCCAGTAAATGGACTTGTCCGGGAGCAGCCATAGAAGCTGGCCGCAGTGCTCGATGGCCTGATGGTTCATTGTCCCGCGCCTGCCGCGTGCTCCAGCTCCGCAACCATCCGCGCAATCCGGTCCGCCAGTTTTTCGGTACTCAAAGTTTCGCGCATTCCCTCCACCAACAAGGCGAACGCCAGCGGCCCTGGCCGCTTCAGTGCCTGCAGGTCCAACCGCAACCCATTCATTTTCAGCAGCTGCCGGTGCAACCGTTCAATCTCCAGTTCTTCACTCAATACCTCATCCCGCGCCTGGCCAAGCAGCAGGTTACCCGCATCATGCTTGCGGAACACTTCGTAGAACAGCCCGCTGGACGCCTGGATCTGCCGGGTGCTTTTTTGCGCGGCCGGGTATCCGCCAAACACCAGCCCAGCAATCTGGGCAATTTCGCGAAAGCGCCGTAGCGCCATCTCCCCCGCATTCAGGCTGGCCAGCACATCCTCCAGCAGCTGCTCGGTGCTCAGTGCCTGGGGCAGATGCGTAGCCCAGTCCACATTCCCCGGGCTGAGCAGTTCGAACCCATAGTCATTGACCGCGATCGAAACCGAAAGTGGCTGGGTGCGGCTGACCCGCCAGGCAATCAGGTTGGCCAGGCCCAGGTTGGCCATGCGCCCGGCGAACGGGTACAGGAACAAGTGCCAGCCCTGGCGGGACTTGAAGGTTTCGGCCAACAGCGTCCCGGTTGTGGGCAAGGCTGAGCATTGCGCCTGCAGTGCCAGCAATGGGCGCACTGCGCGCATCTCCGGGCCGTCGAAGCGTTCATGGGCAGCCGCGTCGAGCTGTTCGACCAGCGCATCGGCCAGTTCGCTCGAGAGCGGCATGCGCCCACCGTTCCAACGGGCTACCGCAGCCTTGCGCGCGGTGCTGCGACGCACATAGGCGGTCATGTTCTCAACGCGCACCAGTTCCAGTACCCGCCCGGCAAACACCAGCGTATCGCCGGGCCGCAGGCGGGCGATGAACGCTTCTTCGACACTGCCCAAG
Organism: Pseudomonas sp. BN607; assembly: GCF_029871175.1. NCBI lineage: Bacteria > Pseudomonadati > Pseudomonadota > Gammaproteobacteria > Pseudomonadales > Pseudomonadaceae > Pseudomonas > Pseudomonas sp. BN607. The sequence continues at coordinate 57,050 of NZ_SSOE01000056.1, read as the reverse complement.
GTCTTGCCGCCACCGCCCTTGCTCCAGAATTTCAGTTGCAGGTTGGCATCGCTGACGATGGTACCGATGCCCATGCGGTGGCGACGAGCGAGGCGTTCGCTGGCCACTCGATACACCCCGTCGGCCTGGCGCTCAACGCGCTGGTAGTCGGGGTAGGCGGTAAGTGAACTGCCGCCGTGGCAGACAAAATCCAGTGCCCACTGCCACTGGCTGTCGCGCAACCCGGCAAAAGCCCACGTGCTGCGCACTTCGGCCAATAGTTGCTCGGGGTGAAAGCCACTGCCCAGGGCCATGCTGACCACGTGCTGCACCAGCACGTCCATGCACAGGCGCGGTGAGAAGCGGGCTTCGATGTGCCCGGCGGCCAGTGCCTGCCGGGCCGCCGCCGCCTCGACCAGTTCCAGGCTGTGGGTAGGCACCAGCGTGACTCGCGAGCGCCGCCCAGGCGCGTGCCCCGAGCGCCCCGCCCGTTGCATCAGCCGCGCAATGCCTTTGGCTGAGCCGATCTGCAGCACCCGCTCCACTGGCAGGAAGTCCACGCCCAGGTCCAGGCTGGAGGTGCAGACCACCGCTTTCAGGTTGCCTTGCTTGAGGCTGCGCTCGACCCAATCGCGGGTATCGCGGGCCAGCGAGGCATGGTGCAGGGCAATCAGGCCGGCCCAGTCCGGGCGGGCTTCAAGCAGGGCCTGGTACCACAGCTCGGCCTGGGCTCGGGTATTGGTAAATACCAGGCAACTGGTACTGGCATCGATTTCCTGGCTGACCTGGGCAAGCATCTTCAGCCCCATATGGCCGGCCCAGGGGAAGCGTTCTATCGCCATCGGCAGCAGGGTGTCGACCTGCAATGCCTTGTCTTGTCGCCCCTGTATCAGCTGGCCGCCTTGCGGCAGCAACACATCCAGCGCGTGCTGCAGGTTACCGAGGGTGGCCGAGAGGCCCCAGGTCGTCAGCCCAGGTAGCCATTGGCGCAGGTGGGCAAGGGCCAGTTGCAGTTGCACGCCCCGTTTGTTGCCAAGCAGTTCGTGCCATTCGTCCACCACTACCAGGCGCAGCGTGGCGAAGTCCTCACGGGCCTGGGCCCGGGTCAGCAGCAACGTCAGGCTCTCGGGTGTGGTGACCAACACGCTTGGCAGGCGCCGGCTTTGCCGGGCACGCTCAGCACTCCCGGTGTCGCCGCTGCGCACGCCAACGCTCCAGGGCAGCTCCAGCTCCTCCAGCGGCGCCTGCAAAGCGCGTGCGGTGTCTGCGGCCAGTGCGCGCATGGGGGTAACCCATACCACTTGCAACGGTGCCGGCTGGCGACCCTGGGCTGGGGCCTTGAACGCACGTAGCGCACCGAGCCATACCGCGTAGGTCTTGCCAGCACCGGTACTGGCGTGGAGCAGGCCGGACTCGCCGCGCTCCAGCGCCGCCCATACCCGACGCTGGAATGCGAATGGCTTCCAGCCACGTTTGGCAAACCAGGCATTGGCGAGGTCGGGGGTGGAGGGCATGTGGCGAGTGGTCCTTCGAAGGCTGTGTTTCTACAGACCTCCCGTTGGCGGCAATGGTTTTACCGGATCAATTGCCCAGCAGGTAGCCGCTGCGGCACACCTGCTCGCCGGCCACATGGGCGATGACCATGCCGGCCGTTGCCATGCGCCGTGCGCTGCGGGCATACAGAAGGCCGGGCTGGCTATTGCGTATGGCGGTGACCCGGTCATTGAGCGGGTCGATGACTTCGGCTATCAAATGGCCGGCTTCCAGGTGTTGGCCGGGTTTGGCGTGATACACCAGCAATCCGCCCAGGGGTGTCGCCACTGGTTCCACTGCAGCCAGCGGTGTAGCCGGGCGGTGCAAGGCGGGCAGGGCCCCGCAAGTGCCCTCGATAACGCCTGCATGGGTGAGGAAGTCGAGGATCGCCCGGCAGTCTTTGCTGGCCAGGTCATGGCTTACGTCCGCCTGACCACGCAACTCGACGGTTACCGAGCAGCAGCCCAGCGGAATCGGGAAGCGCTTGCCAAAGCGCTGCTGTAACTGCCACCAGACCAGGCTGAAGCATTCATCGAACGACTGCCCGCCCGAGTCGGTCGCCAGCAGGCTGGCCTGGGCGCCCAGGTAGCGGGCCAGTGGCTCGATCTGCGGCCAGGCGTCTGGCGTGGTGTACAGGTGCTCGACCGCCTCGAAGTCGCAGTGCAGGTCCAGCACCATGTCGGCGTCACAGGCCAGCCGTTGCAGGATCAGGCGCTGGGCCTGCAGGGGGGTGCGCGCAGGGTGCGCATCCAACCCCCTGCGCAGGAATTCGCGGATCAGCGCGACGTTGTGTGCCGGGTCCTGGGTCAGGTGCCCTTCGATCTGGTCGCCGATGCTGTCCGACAGGTCGACGAAGTTGCGATTGAAGTTTTCGCCGCTTTGCAGTTCGAACCGCCCCAGTGGTGCGTCCAGTAGTACCTGCTCCAGGCCGACCGGGTTGGCCACCGGCACCAGGATGATCTCGCGCTGCAGGCGGCCCTGTTGCTCCAGTTCTGCCAATTGGCGCTTCAGGTGCCAGGCCACCAGCATGCCCGGCAGCTCGTCGGCGTGCAGCGAGGCCTGGATATACACCTTGCCGCCACCGCGGGGGCCGAAGTGGAAACTGTGCAGTTGACGGGTGATGCCCGGAACGGGCGAGAGCAGGTCGTGGGTTGAATGGTGCATGGTGGTCCTGGCTGCGTGGCGAAAACGGTCTGCGACACGGGTCGGCATTCAGATAGAAGCACAGTTTCCGGCCTTGCGCCTCCATCGGTGTTTACCTGGCTACCGCGAACCAGCCAGCACGGTCCGGAACGGGTGTCAGGCCAGCAGCCCCTGCAGCGTCGCCAGGTCATCCGCTTCATCCACCGGCTTGTCCAGGCGCCAGCGCAGCATGCGCGGAAAGCGTACGGCGATGCCGCTCTTGTGGCGGCGGGACAGGGCGATGCCTTCGAAGCCCAGCTCGAACACCAGCGTGGGCGTCACGCTGCGCACAGGGCCGAAGGTTTCCACCGTGGTCTTGCGAATGATGGCGTCGACCTTGCGCATTTCTTCATCACTGAGCCCTGAATAGGCCTTGGCAAACGGCACCAGTGCCCGCCCCGGCGAGCCGGCTGGCGCGTCCCACACAGCGAAGGTGTAGTCGCTGTACAGGCTGGCCCGACGGCCGTGCCCGCGCTGGGCATAGATCAGCACGGCATCGATGCTGAACGGGTCGATCTTCCACTTCCACCAGGTGCCCATGTCCTTGGTCCGGCCCACTCCGTAAAGGGCTTCGCGCTGCTTGAGCATCAGGCCCTCGACGCCCAGGCTGCGCGAAAGCTCGCGCTGTCGGGCAAGGTCGGCCCAGTCCTGGCCTTCAAGCAGCGGCGACAGCAGCACCGGTGCAAGCGGGTGTTCATCGACCAGCCGTTGCAGTTGGCTGCGCCGTTCGTGTTGCGCTCGGCTGCGCCAGTCTTCGCCTTGCCACTCCAGCAGGTCGTAGGCCTGCAGCACGACAGGCGCATCGTTCAGCAGCTTCTTGCCCAGCGTTTTGCGCCCGATGCGCTGCTGCAGCAAGGCAAACGGCTGTACGGCCAGTTCATCTCCATTTCCCGGCTTCCAGACCAGAATCTCCCCGTCGAGCACCACGCCGTCCGGGAGCGTCTGCGCCAGGCTGTGCAGTTCGGGGAAACGGTCGGTCACCAGTTCCTCGCCGCGTGACCAGATCCAGATTTGGCCATCGCGCTTGACCACCTGGGCGCGAATACCGTCCCACTTCCACTCGATTTGCCAGGCACTCGGCGGCCCGAGGAAGGCATCGAACTGCTCGACTGGGACTTGCAGCGGATGGGCGAGGAAGAATGGATAGGGCTGGCCACCACGCTGGCTGTGTTCATCGGCGGATTCAGCAGCAATCAGCTTTTGATAGCTGGCGGCCGTAGGGCGATGGCTGATATCGGTGTAGCCGACCAGGCGCTGGGCCACGCGTTTGGCATCCAGCCCGGCCAATTGCGCCAGCGCGCGGGTAACCAGCAACTTGGACACGCCCACGCGAAAACTGCCGGTGATCAGTTTCAGGCAAAGCATCAGGGTGGGGCGTTCGAGTTGCGCCCACAGCGGTGGCAGGCGCTGCCGGACCTGTTCAGGCGGCAGTCCACGCAAGGGCAGCAAGTGTTGTTCAACCCAGGTCGCCAAGCCTTCGTCGCTGCCTTGGGCATGCAGCGGTAGCAGTAGCGATATGGTCTCTGCCAGGTCGCCGACGGCTTGGTAGCTTTCTTCGAACAGCCAGTCCGGCAAGCCGGCCAAGGCCGTTGCCAGTTCGCGCAGAAGACGCGTGGGCACCAGTTGCCGCGGACGCCCGCCGGCCAGGAAGTACACGGCCCAGGCAGCATCTTCGGCGGGCGCTGCCGCGAAGTAGTCGCGCAGAGCCTCGAGCTTGGCGTTGCTGGAGGTGGTCGCGTCCAGGCGCAGGTACAGCATGGCGAAGGCTTTCATGGCGAAAGCCCAGTGTCCGGTGCGTCGTCCTCGTTACCATATTCGGTGACGAAGGCACGGGCATCCAGGCCTTGCTCGTTGAGGTAGCGCACCAGCACGTTGACCGAGCCGTGGGTGACCATAACCCGTTCTGCGCCGGTCTGGCCGATGGCCCAGAGCAGGCCTGGCCAGTCGGCATGGTCGGAAAGCACGAAACCGCGGTCTACGCCCCGGCGTCGGCGTGTCCCACGCAACAGCATCCAGCCGCTGGCGAACGCATCGCTGTAGTCACCAAAACGGCGCATCCAGCTGCTGCCTCCGGCTGATGGCGGAGCCAGGACCAATGCCTGGCGCAGTAGTGGGTCGTTGCGTGGGATGTCGCCGGCATAGCGGGTTTCCGGCAGCCGGACACCGGCCTCGCGGTAGACCCGGTTGAGCGGTTCGACGGCACCATGCACCAGGATCGGGCCGATGCTGGCGTCCAGCCCGTGCAGAATCCGCTGGGCCTTGCCGAAGGCATAGCAGAACAACACGCTGGCCTTGCCTTGCTCGCTATTGGCCCGCCACCAGGTATTGATGCCGGCGAAGATCTCGGCCTGGCTCGGCCAGCGGTAGATCGGCAGGCCGAAGGTCGATTCGGTGATGAAGGTATGGCACGGCACAGGTTCGAAGGGCGTGCAGGTGCCATCGGGCTCGACTTTGTAGTCGCCTGAGGCGACCCAGACTTCGCCCTGATACTCCAGGCGCACTTGCGCCGAGCCCAGCACATGCCCGGCCGGATGCAGGCTCAGTGTCACGCCGTGGTGTAGCAGGCGCTGGCCGTAGGGCAGGGTCTGTAGATCGATGTCCTGGCCCAGGCGGCTGCGCAGGATACCGGCCCCGGGGCTGGCGGTCAGATAATGGCCATTGCCGGTGCGTGCGTGGTCGCCGTGGCCATGAGTGATCACGGCTCGGTCCACGGGCCGCCAGGGGTCGATATAGAAATCCCCAGGCGGGCAGTACAGGCCTTCGGGGCGAGCAATCACGAGGTCCATGGGCGTTTTGCACGGGTTGAGTTACCAGTTAGGAGCCGTGGTGGAGGCAGGAAGTTCGGACGGGCTGGGGTTGGCAGGTGCCGGGCGGGCAACTGGCAGCGCCTGTGAGATCGTGCGCCGCCCGCGCGGCGCTTCGCGGGGCAAGCCCGCTCCCACATTTCGGGTCAGTTAATCCTGTGGCAGATTGGTACGCCCCCTTGGCGCATGGCTCGACATTGAGCGGTCTAACAAGGCGGACAGCGGTGCCCACACAGGAATGATTGGCCCGAAACAGATGTGGGAGCGGGCTTGTCCCGCGAAGCGCCGCGCGGGCGGCGCACGATCCCACAGGCGCTGCCAATATCCGGTCAGGCGTTTCTCAGCCTCCCCCGTTACATATGCCTTACCGCCCCGGCACCAAGGTCAAACGCTGGTTGCCATACGCCCGCCCGAAATTCTGCGGCTGCAGTGGCAGGCTCATGAAACGCCCTTTGAACCAGGCATCCAGCGCGTCGCCGTGGTGCGCGCTGGCCGGGTTGCCGGACTGGCCGCTGCTGGTCAGCACCTGCAGCGGTTCGGCCTGACTGAAGTCGACGATCATCCGCGCCGAGGCCGGCAGACGGGTATCGAAGTCGCTGCCCCAGGCGTATGGGGTGAGGGCCAGGGTGCTGAAGTCGCCGCCTGCGGCCAGCGGCGAGCGGCTCAGGGCGTCGCCCAGGCCATGGTAGGCCGGTGCCGGCCAGCGATACTGGTGCAGCTTGCCCCACTGCCAGGCCCGGCGGTCGGCCCCCAGTTGCGCGGTGCCGGCATCCACCGCGCCCGCCAGGCTGCGGGCGAGGATGGTGGGCTTGTCTTCTTTCTGCGCGGTGTTGCGGTCATCCCAGAACGGGCTGTCATCACGGCCCAACAGGTGATCGGCCTGTGCCGAGAATGACAGCCGTGCATTGCTGACAAGGGCTTGCCAGGCCGGGCCAGACTCCGGTCCGAGGTCGTCGAGGAAGGTCTGCCGCGCCACTTCCTGAAGGAACAGTTCGTACAACGCGGCATCCGCCGACACCGGGCTCAGGCGGCCATCGAAAGCCTTGAGCCGGGTCAGTGCCTCACGGGCCTTGTCGCGCTGGGCGGGAGGCAGGGCGTCGATCGCCTGCTTCAGTGGCAGGGCCATGCCGGGGGCGTCGAACATCTGCTTGAGCTTGTCAGCCAGCAAGGTCACCTGGTCGTTCTGCAGGGCCATCAGGCTGCGGCTGTCGTGGCGACCGTTGCCTGCCAGCTGGGCCAGGCGTTCGGCGCGCTCAGGGTAGTACCAGGTATTGGACAGCTGCATGCCATAGCCACGCGGCTGACTGCGCTGGTTGGCGTGGCCGATCCAGCCCGCGCTCGGGTCCTGGTCATACGGGTGCAGCATCGGGTCGGCGTAGCCGTCCCAATCGTAGCGCCCGTCCCAACCTGGCGAGGGTAGCAGGCCCTGGCCTTCACGGCGGTTCGGGTAGCGGCCACTGACTTGCCAGCCGATGTGCTCGGGTTCGGCGAATACGAAGTTCAGCGCCGCGGCAGTCACTTCACGGGTGCTGTCGAACGCCCGCTCGACGTTGCTGGCCCGGGTCAGGTTGAACAGCGCATCCAGGCTGCGGTCGGCCTTGAACTGCGGCAGGTTCAACGCCAGGCCCAGGCTGGCGTTGTCTGGCTGAGCCAGCAGGGTGCCGTGACGGGTGTCGTACATGACCTCGCGCAGCGGCCGTTGGCCGCGGACGAAGAAGGTTTCGCTACGGGGGCGGGCGGGCAGCCATTTGCCGTCGGCCAGATAGTTCAGCTGGCTGCCCTGGCGACGCAACTGCTCCAGGAACAAGTCCTGGTTGTCGGCCATGACCGCGCTGCTGCTCCAGGCCAGCTTGCCGTTGTAACCGGCCAGCACGATGGGCAGGCCAGGCAGCGACAGCCCGGCAACCTGATATTTGCTGGTATGGATTTGCACCGGGCTCAGGGCCCAGGCCGCGCGGCTGTCGCTGGCCAGGAGGCTTTTGCCGCTGCGGCTGCGCTGCGGGCCCAGGGCCAGGTTGGCGGAGCCTGGGCTGCCGAGCAGGTCGAGATCGGCCAGTTTCTGGCTGGTGGCCGCCAGGGCTGGCAGCCCCGGCAACTGGCTGGCAAGGTTCAGCCCCTTGAGCTTGTCCATTTCGCTGTCCGCCAACGGCTCGTCCGGGGCACCGGGCAGCAGCCAGGCCAGCTTGTCGCTGCCGACCTTCTGCGCCAAGGTCAGGGCGCTGAGCTCTTCCTGCAGGTTGACTGACTGGCTGAACGCGTACAGGCAGAAGATCAGCGCGGAGTCCTCGGGCTTCCAGTATTCCGGGCGATAGCCAGTGCTGGCCAGTTCGGCAGGCAATTTGTCGCGGTAGCGGAACAGGTAGGCGTTGACCCCGCGCGCATACACTTCAAAGAAGCGCTTGAGCCGTGGCGACGCGTCGGCATATTGCTGGGCGGCGCTCTGCTTGAGGTTGGCGGCGCGCATCAGGCGGTCGATGTCCAGTGCTTCGCTGCCGGCCAGTTCAGCCAAGCGGCCTTGGGCCAGCAGGCGCATGGCGACCATCTGCTCGATGCGATCGCCGGCATGTACATAGCCCAGGCTGAACAGCGCGTCATGAAAGCTGCTGCTTTCGATCAGCGGCGCGCCCATGGCATTGCGCCGCACCGAAACATTCTGCGCCAGGCCCTTGAGCGGCTGCACACCACTGGTCGGTGGCACGCTGTTCTGGTAGCCGCCCGTCTGGCAGCCGGCCAGCCCGAGCATGCCGAGCAGCGTGGCAGCGGTTGCGAACCGCGGGCGGAAGGGTGGAAAGGCGGGGGCGGCCATGGCAAGGGCTCCTGCAAGGCGAGGCTGGTTTGGAAAGGCGCTAAAGGTAGTTAGCGCGCAGGCGCCATGCAAGGTCCTGGGTCGGTTTATTTGCCGGCGGCGGATCAAACGTCGAAGTGATCGGCCAGGGCGTCCGAAAAATGTGTGCAATTGATACGTGCGTAGCGCCGGTAGTCCCGGGTGACAGCAAATGCAGAACCGGGCATCAGCAGGATCTTGTGCTGTTCCAGTTTGCGCATGAAAGGTTGCAGGTCGGGCAGGTCTGGGTGGTAGACCCACAGGAACATACCCCCTTGCGGGGCAATTTCGAACTGCCAGCCGCGCTCGAGCAACAGGCGTTGGGTTTGCACTTGCTGGCGAATCAGGCGCTGCTGCACGTCCTTCATGTGCCGGGCATAAGTGCCATCCGACAATATGGTGTTGACGAAGCGTTCGCAGAACGCCGGCACGGCGACGCAGGTCAGCAGCTTCAGGCGCGTCAGCGGTTCGATCAGGTCTTGCGAGCAGGCAATGAAGCCTACGCGCAGTGAGGCCGACAGGCATTTGGAGAAACTGCCCACGTAAATGACCCGGTCCAGGTTGTCCAGTTCGGCGAAGGTCTGGCGCACGGCCGGGCTGAAGTCGCCATACACATCGTCCTCGACCACGTAGAACTCGTGCTCCACCGCCAGGCGCAGCACGCTGAAGGCGATGTGTGGGCTGATGTTACTGCCGGTCGGGTTGTGGAAGGTGCTGTTGCAGAAGAACGCCTTGACCTTGTGCGTGGCCAGGTAGCTTCGCATTTCGTCCACATCCGGCCCGTCCTGGGTCCGCCGGATGCCGACCACGTGCCCACCCGCCAGCTGGATCAGCTTGATCAGGTTGCCGTTGCCCGGCTCATCGACGAATACATGGTCGCCCGGCTTGATCAATAGCCGCGCAACCAGGTCCAGCCCTTGGGTGGCGCCCAGCGTGGTCAGCAGTTGGTTGGGGCGGGCTTCGACGCGGGTCAGCCGTTTCATGTGCACGCACAGCTGCTTGCGCATGGGCAGGTAGCCCTGGATATCGCCATATTCGGCCAGCGAACTTTGTTCCAGCCGCGCGGTGCGCCGGATCGCCTTGGCCAGTAGCTCGGTGTCGCGCCAGGCGGGCGGCAGCCAGCCGCTGCCCAGTTTGGTGTAGTGCTGGCCACCCTGCAGCAGGCGGAACAGCGGGTCGCCGGCCATGCACTCGGGCTCGTGGATCACGCTGGCTGGGCGGCTGCGGTTGGCAACGAAGTAGCCGCGGCCGGGTGACGCCGTCAACACCCCCTCGCTGACCAGCTGGGCATAGGCCGACACCACATCGTGGTAACTGAAGTCGACGGCAGCCGTCAGCTTGCGAATCGAGGGCATGCGCTGGCCAGGCAACCATTCACCCGCATCCAGGCGTTGTTTCAACAGGAGATGAAGGTTGCTGGTGATCATGGCAGGTCCGAAACCGTTAGAAAAAAAAGCCTAACAGTTAACGGAAATGCTTGTCGACTGTTCGTTTGCAAGTGGCCAGTACATGCCACTATCCCCTTGTCGGAACTTTCGGCTGCCCGCCTTGGCAGCACATTTAACGTCTGTTCAAACCAGACAACTGGATATCGAGCCCTGCCCCCTATGGACATGCAATCAGCCGTCATTGCCAGGCTTCCTGTGCCTGATGAACTGGAGTCATACAAAGTTGTAAAAAACCTTGTGACCTCTGCGTTATTGGAGTGCTGTTCAATTGAAGAATTTGAAGCGCTGAAACTCACAGCGATTATTGATGAAGTGACCGAGCAGGCGCATGCCGACCTGCTGGCATTTGCCATGAAGGACCCGGCCGCCGGCCGTGACCTCATCTTCATTGCCAGAACCTATACCTCTTATTCCGCTGTGTTGCATTACCGGCTTGCCCACTGGGTCTACAGCAACAGCGCAGCTTCATATGGCGCCGGCGGCCAATGCCTGGCCGCCATGATTTCACGGCGCGGAAAAATGCTTTCTGGGGCTGAGATCCACTTCCGTAGCCGCATCGGCGCGCGCTTCATCATCGATCACGGCATGGGCACCGTCATCGGCGAAACCTCGACCATTGGTGACGATTGCTACGTGCTCGGCGGCGTCACCCTGGGTGCTCGCGGTATCAGCGACAACCCGTCGAACGCGAGGCATCCGACGCTTGGCAACCGCGTGCAGATCGGCGCTTTCGCCAGTGTACTGGGTGCAATCCATGTCGGTGATGGCGCCTTTATCGGGCCGGGTTGCATTGTGACCAAAGACGTTCCTGCTGCTGCCCGGGTGCAGGTTAAAACATCATTGCAGGTGGTACTTGAATCATGAACGCTCTGAACTATGAAGTTATGCGCAATACCGAAAAACTGTATTACAAGGATCAATACCTGGCGGGTGCCAACACGCAGGTTACCCGGGTGCACAGTGACGGCATCGAGTTGCAAAGTACCGTCGCTTATCCCGAAGGTGGCGGCCAGGAGGCGGACTTCGGCACGATTGAACTCCCCATGGGTACCGTGCGATTTGTCTGGGTTAAAAAACTCTACGGCAGCCCCATTCGCCTGGAAGGTTTCAAGGGCGGAAAGCTGGGCGGCATCATTATTCACAGCTTGCACCCTGACGACCTGCATGTGTTGGATGAGGTCACGGTCGGCATGCCGGCCCGCGTCACCATCGACGTTGAACGGCGCGAACGTCTAACGCTTTCGCACAGTGCCAGCCACTTTCTGTATGCCGCTGCCGTCGGGCTGCGGGAGGAACTGAAGCAATGGACCATCGGCTGCCATATCAAGGAGGACACGGCCCGCTTCGACTTTTTGGTCGAGGACGCCTTCACGGCAGAGGACGTGGTCGAGATAGAACGGCGGGCGAATGAACTGATCGGCTGCAACGCGCCCATCGAGCACTACGCGGTCGAGGGGCTGGAGGACGCCCGCTTGTGGACCTACGACGGCATCGAGATCCCGTGCGGTGGCACGCACCTGGATTCACCTCGACGCATCGGGCGGCTGAGCGTTCGGCGCAAGCGTCTGGGCAAAGGCAAGGAACGGCTGATCTGCGTGTTCCCTGATGCCGAAATCGACCTGTCCACCTATCACGAGCATGCACTATGACCAGCACCCTGCCGCGGCGCACTTACCTGTATTTCAGCGCACAGTCGATCAACCTGACCACGGCGGTCATGTCGGTAACCATGGCTGCCATCGTCGGTGCCGCGCTGGCGCCAGATGCCGCGTGGTCTACGGTGCCTTACGGCTTCCAGTTTCTGTGCCTGATGCTGGCAACCTATCCGGTTTCCAGGTTGATGAGCCGCATTGGTCGCAAGAAAGCGTTCATGCTCGGCGCGATTCCCCTGGCGCTGTCAGGCGTCAGCGGCTTTCTGGCGGTGCAGCACCAGCACTTCGCAACCTTGATACTCAGCCATTCTGCGCTGGGTGTGTACATCGCTTTTGCCAACTTCAACCGCTTTGCAGCCACAGACAACCTTGCCCAGGCCCTGAAACCCAAGGCCCTTTCGCTGGTCGTGGCCGGCGGCGTCATCGCTGCCGTGGTCGGGCCGACGCTCACCGAATGGCTGCGCGACATGGGCGGCTATCCGTTGTTTTCGTTGTGTTACGCCGCGTTTGTCGGCTTGGCGCTGCTGTCACTGCTGATCGCCCTGTGCCTGCCCAACGATACCCACACGGCCAATGCGGCCAACAGCGCCGTCAGATCGGCCAGTGCCCGCGCCGAGCCGGCAAGCCCGAGCGTTCTAGTGGCAATGGCCGTCGCTGCGCTGGGCTACGGGATCATGAACCTGCTGATGATCCAGGCCTCGATGCACATGAAGCACATGCACCAGGACTTTACCGACGTGCGTTTGGCGATCCAATGGCATGTGATTGCCATGTTTGCGCCGTCGTTCTTTACCGGTGCAATCATCCAGCGGCTAGGCATCAGGACCACAATCTGCGCAGGCCTGGCCCTGTTGATCGGTTGCTCGGCGTTGAACATCTGGTCGCACAGCTACGCCATGATGACCCTGGCGCTGGTTGCTCTCGGGCTCGGCTGGAACCTGACGTATGTGGGGGGCGGTGCCTTGCTGGCGCAGTCGCTGCAGAATAGCCCGGCAGCGATGCAGATGCAGGGCAAGAACGACCTGGCCATCGCCATTTTCGCCACCATCGGCGCCTTCAGCCCTTCGCTGTTGCTGAGTACGGTCGGCTGGGACGGTACCAATGCCATTTGCATGGTCTTGTGCATCGGCCTGCTCATCGCCACTGCCGGCCTGCTGCAGAACAAGGCCTGCCTGCGTGCTTCAATGGAAGGTGGCCGCAAATGAGCGAGCTGATCAGCGTCAGTGAACGCATCTATACCAAGCTGGAAATGAACAACCCGGGTGGCAGCCACAAATACCGTGCGGCCCGGCGCATCATCGAGCATGCCGTTTGCAATGGCGACATCATCCCTGGGGTGACGACCGTCATCGAGAAGACCGGTGGCAGTTTCGGCTTTGGCCTGCTGGCGGCTTGCCACAAGTATCAGGTTGCGGTCGAACTAGCCGTTGGGCTGAGTTTCAGCCAGACCAAGCGTGACTTGCTGGAGTGCTTCGGTGCCCGGTTGATTGGCAAGGAAATGCTCCTGGCCGGTGCAACACCCAAGGACGTGGTGATGCACCACCTGGAAAACCAGGCCGCGCTGGGCAAGTCATACTTCTACACCGACCAGTTCAACAACCCTGTGGGGGTCGAAGCCCATCGGTATCAGACCGCCAGCGAACTGGCCGTGCAATTGACCAATGCCGGTGCGGGGCGGGACATCTTGTTTGTCGGCTGTGCAGGTACGGGTGCCAGTTTCACCGGTATTACCCTGGGGTTGAAGGATCATGGCTTTGACGTGTCGACGGTGCTGGTTGACCCCAGCGGCTGTGATTCGCGGGCGGGTGTGTTCGCCGATCATCGCTTCGAGGGCATGGCGGTGGGGGTTTGCCCGCCTTTCATGGACTGGTCGCTGGTGGACGAGCGGGCCCAGGTGCAGCACGCCGAAATGCTGGCCGCGCAACGCTGGTTCTACATGCAAAGTGGCATTTTCGTGGGCAATACCGCCGCCGCCTGCCTGGCGGTTGCCCAGCGCATGGCGCAGCATCCGCGCTATGTCGAGACTACCCTGGTGACCATCGCCTATGACGCTGGCCTGTGGTATCAGGACCTGCTGGGGACGAGCCGGCGTAACGCAGCGTAGCTCCATGCAGGTACAGGTCGGCCTGGAGCCTGCACGGTTCATGTGGCAGCGGGCTTGCCCGCGACGGATCCAGCACGGTAGATGGCACCGGCTGTGCCGGTGATCGCGGCTACAGCCGCCCCCACAGGTACAGCGCCAGATTGGTTGCCTACTGCGATGGGCGGCTAATCAGGCCCCGTGGCACTTCTTGAACTTTTTCTCGCTGCCGCACGGGCACGGGTCGTTACGGCCGACGTCCTTCAGGGCGTTGCGGACCGGTTCCTGGTGACCGTGGTTGCAGTGCGGGCCGTGGACATGGCCGTGGTCGTGATGATGGTCATGGTCGTGGTTGCAGTCAGGGCCATGAACGTGGGGTTGTTGGGACATTGCAGGGTTACTCCGGGATATGATCGCCGGGGATTATCTCACCACTGCGCGATAAGTGCAGGTCCCGGTGGATGAGCAGCCCGGTGGCCAGTTCGCCCTGCAGTGTGTAGTGCAGCGGTTGCTTGCTTCTGAGCAGCTTGGCCAGCGGCTTGAGGTGTTGCCACAGGTTGGTTCGCGCGGTGATCTTGAAGGTGCGCCCGGCATGCCCGCCGACGCTGCGCCAGAGGCTGGTCTCGTCCTGCACCAGCAACAGGTCGTTGAGCCGTACGGCATATGACAGGCTGCGGATGAACAGGCGGCTGTCGTTGGGGTTGTCGACCTGCAGGTGCAGCACGAACTCCTGCTGCAGCAAACTGGCCTTGACCGTTTCGACCTCGACCAGGCGTACCTCAGGTTCGCGCCAGTCGTCACCGCCCCAGCTCGCACAGCCGGCCAGGCATGCCATCAGCGTAGTGAGTAGCAGCAGGCGGGCGCGGGCCGTCATGATCAGTTCGCCACGTAACTGGCACAGCACTTCTTGAACTTCTGCCCGCTGGCGCAGGGGCAGGGGTCATTGCGCCCGGCCTTCAGCCCGACCGTGGGGTCGATGAAGTACCAGCGCCCGGCGTGCTGGACGAACGCCGAGCGCTCGCGGTGCTGGTGGTCGCCGTCCAGGTCGTGCCAGCGTGCGGTGAAGGTGACAAAACCGTGCTCCGGCTGGCCACCGAGTACTTCCGCGCTTTCCACCTCCAGGCCCAGCCAGGTGCTCTGCGCACTCCAGGCAGCCATGGCGACGCGGTCCAGGTCGGCTTGCTGGGCGGGCAGCGTGGTGGCCACCAAGTAGTCGACCAGGCCCAGTACGTAGGCACTGTAGCGTGAACGCATCAGCGCCTGGGCATCCGGCGCCGGGGTGCCGGCATGGTAATGCCCACAGCAGGCGTCGAGCAGGTTGCCACTGCCACACGGGCAGACCGAGACACTCATCATCACCACCAGTACTTGCCGAAGTTTTCAGGGTTGGCCCAGAACCGGGCATTGAGCCAGTCCGGGACCTGCTTGTAGTCATGTAGATCATAGGTGAACAGGCTCAAGACCTGCTGGTCACGCCTGAATTTCTCGCTGGCCGACAGGGCCAGGGCGAAGAAGTCGGTGTCCTGCCAGCCACAGGCGGCCAGGTCGGCCAACACGGCAACCCGGCTGGCATTGAGGTTGCGAATGCCACCGAGCAGTTCCAGGCCGGCACGCTTGGGCAGGTGCTCCAGGCAGTCCACCAGCACCGCCAGGTCGAACCGCTGGGCAGCAAGGTCGGCTGGCAGCGGGCCCGGGGCGGTAGTGGCGATGGTCACCTGAGGGTGCGCCTGGGCGAAGGCATCCAGTGCCGGGAAGCGCGTGCCCACCAGCAGCAGGCGTTGCGGGGTGAAGCGCTCGAGCAGCGCCGCCAGGGCTTGCTGCGGGGTGCGTTGGGAAAAACCGTCGGTCATTGCCTGTCCTCGTTCAAGTCGTCCAAGACTAGCTGGCCGCAGCGTGTGGGCAAAGAGGCATGTGACCGCGTCGTGGCTTATTGCTGGCAGCATTGGAATGCGCGGTCTTTACTCCCAGAGATCGGCCATATGCCGATTCCCCTAGGAGAAGCAATCAAATGAGCATAGTACGCACAGCGTTACCCCTGGTACTGCTCACCAGTGTGTTGACTGGTTGTGCAGGTTTGCAAAAAACCGACTGGCCGAAATGTGCTGCCGTCGGGGGTGTCGGCGGCGCCGCCCTGGGCGCTATCGAAAGTTCCAGCTGGGCGGGCTGGGGTGCGTTGCTGGGCGGTGGCCTGGCAGCGGGCTACTGCTGGGCCCATGGCGATGGCGACGAGGATGGCGACGGCGTGCCGGACAGCCGTGACAAGTGCCCTGGCACCCCGCGCGGGGTGCAGGTCGATGCCAATGGCTGCCCGCCCGAGCCGCCAGCGCCAGTGGTCGAAGAAGTGGTGGTGCAGAAGGAAGAGGTCATCGTCATCCGCGATGTGCACTTCGAGTTTGACTCTGCGCGCCTGACCGCCCGCGACAAGGAACGCCTCAATACCATTGCCACGCGCCTGAAACAGGAAGCGCCATCCGCCCGGCTGAGCGTCAGCGGCCATACCGACAGCGTCGGCTCCGACAGCTACAACCAGAAACTGTCCGAGCGCCGTGCCCATTCGGTGACCGATTACCTGGTCGAGAGCGGTGTGCCGCGCAGCAGCTTCATTTCGGTGGTGGGTGCCGGTGAAACCCAGCCAGTGGCAGACAATGCCACGGCCGATGGGCGGGCCATGAACCGTCGTACCGAAATCAAGATCCAGCGGTAAATCGGTATGCGCCCGTGCCTTGAGCAGTGGCACGGGCGCGTCTGCATGCCGGTCAGACGTTGGTGGCCAATGACACAGGAGCATTCAGCATGAGTGTGACGTCGAAGGCGGCATTGCCGCTGCTGGTGGCCGTTAGCCTGCTTGCAGGCTGCGCCACGCACAGTGATGGCAGCGCGCCGCTCAACCAAAGGACCTGGCCCATCTGCAGCCTGTTGGGCGGCCTTGTCGGTGGCGGCCTGGGCGCTATCGAAAGCTCTACGTGGGCGGCTGGCGGCGGTGCCTTGGGCGCGATCGCCGGCGGATTGATCTGTTATGCCCAGGACGGTGATGAAGATGACGACGGTATTTTCGATCGCCGCGACCATTGCCCCGACACCCCTGGCAACACCCCGGTCGACCACATGGGTTGCCCGTTGAAGGAATACCCGGCAGCGCCGCCGGCCACTGCTCCCGAACCCTCGCCTGAAGTGATCATCCTCGATGACAACGGCGCGGTGATGTTCGCCTTCGACTCCGCCGAACTGACGCCAGCGGCCAAGGCGCGTTTGCAGGACCTGGTGGCGAAACTCAATTCACCGACAGTGGCCAAGGTCAGGGTGATCGGCCACACCGACAGCGTCGGTTCCGACAGCTACAACCAGGCGCTTTCCGAACGCCGCGCCAGCAGCGTGGCCGAGTACCTGATCGGCCAGGGTCTCGAGGCCGGCAAGGTCACCAGCCAGGGCCGCGGCGAAAGCGAACCGGTCACGGACAATGAAACCGAAGAGGGCCGCACACGCAACCGACGGGTGGAGCTGCACCTCAACTAAGCGGTGCTGGCGCCGGTCTTGGCCTTGCAGTTAATGTGGGTCGCACGGCTCGCGCGCGGGCCGTCCCGACATAACGACAATTCATAGGGGCGGGGTATGAAGTTCATCCTGGGCCTGGGCAAGGTCCTGACGGTCGCTTTCTGGGGCGTGGTGTTGTTCAATCAGCTGATGCCACAGCCGTTGCCCTTCAATCTGCTGATCAATGCCGCCGGCATCTTCCTGCTGGGCCTGCACCTGCTTGAGGTACTGTTCTTCAATCGCAGCCTGCGCGGGCGTAGTCACCGCTGGTTCGACCGTTTGCAGATCCTGCTGACGGGTATCTTCCATGTCATGTCCATTCCCCGTGCGCAGGAGGCGCCGCGCAATGCGTAATCTGATATTGCTGGCCATGTTGGCCACCCCCCTGGCCCAGGCCGAAAACCTGGAGGTTGCCGCTAACTCCATGCTGCGCCTGCCCGACAAGTCGGCCAGTGTGCACTTGACCCAGTTGCATGTCGCTGATGCGGCGACCCTGATGCTGCCGGCGACGCTTGCAGAGTTGAAGATTGACCAGCTGGAGCTGGGCCGCGATGCGCGAATTGTCGTGGCCCCCGCCGATAGCCCGCTGCTGATCGAGGCGCGCAGCGCGCGGCTGGGCGAGGGCAGCGAGTTCAGCGCCACCGGGGCGGCGGGTAGCTATCAGCGGGCAGCCCGCTCGGGTCGAAGCCTGGACCTGAAGCTGGCGGAAGTGGATGCCGAGCGGCTAGCGATCGATGCCCGCGGCGGCGCAGGGGCACCGGGTTACGTGGGGCTCGATGGTGGCAACGGCCAGGCCGGTGGGTGCACGTGGGGCCAGGCCAGCCGCGGTGCCAATGGCGATGATGGCGGCAACGGGCACGATGGTGCCCCGGGCGGGCGCATTCGCCTGAGCTTGCCGCAGGGCTTCCCGCAAGCGCGCATCGTCGTGCGCCTGGATGGCGGCGCTCCGGGTAAGCCCGGTGCAGCAGGCAAAGCCGGCAAAGGTGGCGCGAGCAAGGGTTGCCTGGTGTACAGCACTGATGCCGGCGCCAATGGCCGACCAGGCCAGCCGGGGCAGCCTGGCCTGGCCGGGGCTGCAGGGGAGTTGATCCTGCAGCGGCTCTGAACCCTGTGGGAGGCAGCTCCCACCGTTGTCAAGGCACCAGTCGCGAACTGGCCACCACAACCACGGCCAGGCCCAGCAGCAGGTTGATGCCCACCATCCGCCGAATCCGCCCCAGCACCGCCGCGCCCGTCGGCCAGTCCTCGGCCAGCACCGCGGCTTTCAACTCCGGCAGCAGCAGCGCCTGAATACGCATGAACAAGGCAAACATGGCGATCCCGCCACCGATCATCACGTGCACATACTTCGGCGCCGTCTCGAAACCGCTGAAGCGCATGTGCAACATGCCGATACCACTTATCGCCAAAATCGCCACTGCCAGCCAGACCCAGACGAAGAAGCGTCGGAAAACTTCCACCCACAAGCGCAGGCGGGCAGGCCCTTCGAGGGCTGCAACCGTTGCCGGGCGTAGCACCAGCCAGGCGAAGAACATGCCGCCGACCCACACCAGGGCGGCCAGGACATGCAGTGTGTAGGGGAGGGCGAAGGCGAGCATCAGGATCTCCATGCGGCACAATGGGCAATAGCGGGGTATGATAGCCGCCCCATGCGAAACACTGAAAATATATCCAGCCCTCCGGGCGCCTGCAGACCATGATCAGCAACGAACTCAAAGCCACCATCCAGGGCGCCTATACGCGTTTTCTCGAAGCCAAGAGCCTCAAGCCGCGCTATGGCCAGCGCCTGATGATCGCCGAAGTGGCCAAGGTACTTGGCGACATCGCCTGCGACGATGAAGGCCGCCGTGCCGGCGAACCTGCCGTGGTCGCGGTGGAGGCGGGCACAGGTACCGGCAAGACGGTCGCGTATGCCTTGGCTGCAATCCCTGCCGCCAAGGCGGCAGGCAAGCGCCTGGTGATCGCCACTGCAACCGTGGCCTTGCAGGAGCAGATCGTCATCAAGGACTTGCCCGACTTGATGCGCAGCAGCGGCCTCAACTTCAGCTTCGCCCTGGCCAAAGGCCGCGGTCGCTATCTGTGCCTGTCCAAGCTCGACATCCTCTTGCAGGAGGGCCACGCCCAGTCGGCCACCGCCCAGCTGTTCGAGGAAGAAGGCTTCCATATCGAAGTCGACGAGCGCAGCCAGAAGCTGTTCAACAGCATGATCGAGAAGCTTGCCGGCAACCGCTGGGACGGTGATCGCGACAGCTGGCCCGAAGCCCTGGAAGACCAGGACTGGGCGCGCCTGACCACCGACCACAGCCAGTGCACGGGCCGCCATTGCCCGAACTTCCAGCAGTGCGTGTTCTACAAGGCTCGCGAAGGCATGGGCAAGGTCGATGTGATCGTGACCAACCACGACATGGTTCTGGCCGACCTGGCCCTGGGCGGCGGGGCGGTATTGCCCGACCCGCGCGACACCATGTATGTGTTCGACGAAGGGCACCACCTGCCAGACAAGGCCATTGGCCATTTCGCTCATTACTCGCGCCTGCGCTCCACCGCCGACTGGCTGGAACAGACTGCCAAGAACCTGACCAAGCTGCTGGCCCAGCATCCACTGCCTGGCGATCTGGGCAAGTACATCGAGCAGGTACCCGAGCTGGCGCGCGAAGTGCGCACCCAGCAGCAGTTCATGTTCACCCTGTGCGAACAGGTGGCCGACTTCCGCCCCAGCGAGGACACCGAAGGCCGCGAGCGCCCGCGTTACCGCTTTGAGGGTGGCGTGGTGCCGGAACAGATCCGCGAAGTGGGCATCGAGCTGAAAAAGGGCTTTGCCCGCCTCAACGACCTGTTTACCCGCCTCGCCGACCTGCTGAAAGAAGGTATGGACGGTGAGGTCAACATCGGTATCGCCAGCCACCAGGCCGAGGAGTGGTACCCGCTGTTCGGCAGCCTGGTCACGCGCGCCCAGGGCAACTGGGAACTGTGGACGGCCTTTACCGCCGAAGACCCGGAAGACAGCCCACCGATGGCGCGCTGGCTGACCTTGGCCGAGAGTGGTGCGCTGTTTGACATCGAAGTCAACGCCAGCCCTATTCTCGCCGCCGAAATGCTTCGCCGCAGCCTGTGGAGTGTGGCCCATGGCGCGCTGGTGACCTCGGCGACACTGACCGCGCTGGGCAAGTTCGACCGTTTTCGCATGCGTTCGGGGTTGCCACGCGATGCTGTCACTTGTGTGGTGCCCAGCCCGTTCGTGCATGGCGATGCCGGCCTGTTGCGGGTCCCCGACCTGCAGGCCGACCCGCGCGACGCCGCGGCGCACACCGCGGCGATCATCCGCGAGCTGCCGAACATCGTCGAAGGCGCCCGTGGCGCGCTGGTGTTGTTCTCCTCGCGCAAGCAGATGCAGGATGTGTTCGATGGCCTGGACCGTGACTGGCGCAAACTGGTACTGATCCAGGGCAACCTGTCCAAGCAGGAAACCCTGAACAAGCACAAGGCGCGGGTCGACGACGGCCAGCACAGCGTGTTGTTCGGCCTGGCCAGCTTTGCCGAAGGGGTCGATTTGCCGGGAGCGTACTGCGAGCACGTGGTCATCGCCAAGATTCCTTTCTCCGTGCCCGACGACCCGGTCGAGGCGGCATTGTCGGAGTGGATCGAGGCCCGCGGCGGTAACCCGTTCATGGAAATTGCCGTACCCGACGCCTCGCTCAAGCTGATTCAGGCCTGTGGCCGCCTGCTGCGTACCGAACAGGATCGCGGCATTATCACCTTGCTGGACCGGCGTCTGGTCACCCAGCGCTACGGCAAGGCTATCCTCAATGCGCTGCCGCCGTTCCGGCGGGAGATTTCCTGACCGCCGGAGCACTTGCTCCGGCGTGTTGTCCATTACTCAGTCTTGGGGCCATGACGGCCCTGAAGGAGAGCCTCAGCCTTATGGTCCGCCGTACCCTGCCTGCCGTTTTCGCCCTGTTGTTCAGCTCGCCCTTGCTGGCCGGGCAGCAGACGCTGTTCAGCTTCGTGCGCCCGGCCTCGGTGGTCAATGTGGCGACCGAGGATGCCGGCATGCCGCAGTACAACGCGGAGCAAACGGCCGAGGGCGAGGTGTTGCGCCGCGTGGTGTTCAATCCGGCCCAGCGGCCCACCCTGCGCCTGAGCCCCCAAGGCGGGGTATGGGACTGGTCCACCGGGCAGTTCCTGACCTTGCGCCTGCAAAGTGCCATGGACTGGGCGTTGACTGTGGATGTGACGGTGCAAGGTAGTGACGGCCGCACCCTGACCAGCCGTATCGACCTGCCTGCTGGGCCCGCGCAAACCGTGATGGTGCCGCTGACCGCCAACTCGCCGCTGAGCCAGGGCATGCGCGCCGGCCCACCGATGCCGTGGAACCACGGTGGTCAGCGCCTGCTGCTGAGCAGCAGCGCCGGCGCGGTCGACCTCAAGCAGGTGGCTTCAGTGAGTCTCAGTATTCCCAACCCCAAGGTGGCGCAGAGCCTGCTGATCGAGCGCGTCGGCATCCAGGATGACGACCAGGCGTACCAGGCGGCCTATCAAGGGTTGATCGATGCCTATGGCCAGTCCACCCGCGGCAACTGGCCGGAAAAGGTGGCGGCTGACGAGCAGCTCAAGGCCGCGGGTGCACGTGAACAGCAACAGCTCAAGGGCTGGCTGGCAGAGCGCGGCAAGCAGCAACTGGACGCTTACGGCGGCCTGGTGGCCGGGCCGGCTTTCGCGGCCAAGGGCTTCTTCCGTACGGAAAAGCGTGACGGCCGCTGGTACCTGGTGACTCCGGAAGGGCACCCATTTTATTCCCTGGGGGTGAACGCCGTAGCGGCAGACGGCGGGCGGACCTACGTCGCCGGGCGTGAAGGTATGTTCAAGGCCCTGCCGGGCGAGGCAGATGCCCTGTCGGCGTTCTACGGCGAAGGCAACAACGACGATGGCAATGCCTCGTCGAAAGGGCGCAATTTCAAGAAGGGTCGCTGGTTCGACTTCTATGCCGCCAACCTGCAGCGCACCCACGGCAAACCCTGCCCTCCCGCCACCGAAGGGCAGCCGGCCAGTTGCCCACCGCTGGTGCTGGACGCGGCCCGCTGGCAGGCCCATGCACTCGACCGGCTGCAGGCCTGGGGCTTCAACACCATCGGCAACTGGAGCGAGCCTGCCTTGGGTCAGGCCCGGCGCATGCCATATACCCTGCCGCTGTCGATCGTCGGTGACTACGCCAGCATCAGCACCGGCATGGACTGGTGGGGCAGCATGCCCGACCCGTTCGACCCACGTTTTGCCATGGCCACCGAGCGCGCCGTGGCGATTGCTGCCCGTGATCACCGTGACGACCCCTGGCTGATCGGCTACTTCGCCGACAACGAGCTGGCCTGGGCTGCGCCTGGCAGCGACCCCAAGGCACGCTATGGCTTGGCCTATGGCACCTTGCGGCTGACCACCGACGTGCCGGCCAAGCGCGCCTTCCTCAAGCAGTTGCGTGACAAGTACCGTAACCAGGAAGGCTTGTCCAAGGCCTGGGGCATTGAACTGACGGCTTGGGAACTGATGGAAGACCCGGGCTTCGAGGCGCCATTGCCCAACCCTGAGCACCCCGAAATCGAGCGCGATTATCAGCACTTCCAGCAGGTCTTTGCCGAAACCTACTTCAAGACCATTGCCGATGCGTTGAATTGGCATGCACCCAACCACCTGCTGCTGGGTGGCCGCTATGCCGTCAGCACGCCCGAAGCGGTCAAGGCCTGTGCCGAGTTCTGTGATGTGCTCAGTTTCAACTTTTATACCCTCAAGCCACAGGACGGCTACGACTTTGCCCGCCTGGCCGAGCTGGACAAACCCGTGCTGGTGTCGGAGTTCCAGTTCGGCTCGCGCGACCGCGGACCGTTCTGGCCGGGCCCGCTGGAGCTGGTTCGGGAGGAAGACCGTGGCCCGGCGTACGGTAACTTCCTCAAAGCGGCCCTGGCGCAGCCGATGATCGTCGGCGCGCATTGGTTCCAGTACCTCGACCAGCCGGCCAGCGGCCGGTTGCTCGACGGTGAGAACGGCCATCTGGGGCTGGTAGCGATCACCGATATGCCGTATCCGGGTTTTGTCGATGCTGTGCGCAAGAGCAACCTGCAGGCCATGGCTCAGTTGCGTACCGAACTGGAAAAACCGGCTCCCTGACTGATGCACAAGTGCTGTGGGGAGCGGGCGCTTTTGCTCCCCACAGAAATTGCTCAGGGTTGTGGGGTTCTGGCAAACAGCACGTCCAGCTTGGGGACCTTTCATCGCGACCACCCAGCCCAAGGCAGTTTGCAAAACGCCAAACTACTGAAACAATGCACACCTTTTTGAATATGGTCGTACGGAGAGCAGCGGGTGCAGATCCAGGGTCACTATGAGCTGAAGTTCGAAGCCGTGCGCGAGGCCTTTGCCGCGTTGTTCGATGATCCCCAGGAGCGTGGTGCCGCGCTGTGCATCCAGGTGGGTGGCGAAACCGTCGTCGACCTCTGGGCCGGCAGCGCCGACAAGGACGGCCAGCAGGCCTGGCACAGCGACACCATCGCCAACCTGTTCTCCTGCACCAAGACCTTCACTGCCGTTACTGCCCTGCAGTTGGTCGGCGAAGGCAAGCTGGCCCTCGATGCTCCGGTGGCCAACTATTGGCCCGAGTTTGCCCAGGCCGGTAAACAGTCGGTTACCCTGCGCCAGTTGCTCAGCCACCGTGCCGGTTTGCCGGCCATCCGTGAGTTGCTGCCGGCCGAAGCCCTGTATGACTGGCAGACCATGGTCGATACCCTGGCGGCCGAGACCCCATGGTGGACGCCAGGCACGGAGCACGGCTATGCCGCCATCACTTACGGCTGGCTGATCGGCGAGCTGATCCGGCGTGCCGATGGCCGTGGCCCAGGTGACTCGATCGTGGCCCGTACCGCTCGGCCGCTGGGGCTGGATTTTCATGTTGGCTTGGCCGATGAGGAATTCGACCGCGTGGCCCATATCGCCCGTGGCAAGGGCAACCCCGGGGACGCGGCGGCGCAGCGCTTGCTGCAAGTGACCATGCGCGAGCCCGAAGCCCTCTCGACACGTGCCTTTACCAACCCGCCGGCGATCCTGACCAGCACCAACAAGCCGGAATGGCGGCGCATGCAGCAGCCAGCGGCCAACGGCCATGGCAACGCGCGCAGCCTGGCGGGTTTCTATGCCGGGTTGCTGGACGGCAGCTTGCTTGAATCCGAACTGCTCGACGAGTTGACCCGCGAGCATAGCCTCGGCCAGGATCGCACCTTGCTCACCCAGACCCGTTTCGGCCTGGGCTGCATGCTCGACCAGCCTGACGTGGCCAACGCTACCTTTGGTCTCGGCGCCCGTGCTTTCGGCCACCCAGGTGCCGGAGGTTCTGTCGGTTTTGCCGACCCGGAGCACGATGTGGCATTCGGTTTCGTGGTCAATACCCTCGGCCCATATGTACTCATGGACCCTCGCGCGCAGAAGCTGGTACGCGTGCTCGGCAGTTGCCTTTGATCGGGTAATGCGGGTATTGGCCCACCCCTTTGACTATCCTCAATGCCAACGCCTGAAGTGCCTAGGCAAAATATCTTTCTATTTCATGGTGTATCGCTGATGTCTTCACATAAAACCTTAGCACTCGCCCTGTGCCTGACCGCCGTTACCGGCTGCGCCAGCCACGCCCCGGACGGCTCCAAGGAAGGTGGCTCCAGCTGGTGGCCTTTCGGTTCGGACAAGGTAGCCGAGCAGGAAGTGAAGGCAGCCGTCACTGAAAAAGTGACCAAGGCCGATGCCAAATCCGAAAGCGCCAGCCGCTGGTGGTGGCCGTTCGGTGGTGACGAAGCGCAGGCCAAGGGCCCTGTGGTACCGAAAATCGACCAGAAGGCCACTCAGGCCTGGCTGGACGAGTACGAGCCCAAGCTGCGTGAAGCGATCAAGGACAGCAAGCTGGAACTGGAGCGCCGCGACAACGTGCTGGCCGTTACCCTCCCGGTGGACAGCTCATACAACCCGGACCGCCCGAACATGCTGCTGCCAATGACCCTTGGCCCGATCACTCGGGTGGCCAAGACGGTTGAAGGTGACCCCAAGACAGCCGTGCTGGTACTCGGCCATGCCGACACCAGTGGTGCCGCCGCTGCCAACCAGAAGCTCAGCCTGGAGCGCGCCGCTTCGGTATCGGCCATCTTCCGTCTCAGCGGCCTGCAGCGTGACCGCCTCACTCTCAAGGGCATGGGCTCGGTGATGCCGCGCGCCGCCAACGACAGCGCCGAGGGCCGCGCACTGAACCGCCGTGTGGAAATGCTGCTGACCCCGCAAAACACCATGGTCGCACTGTTGGCCAAGTACCAGCAGGCCGCCCCGGCACCTGTCCCGGCCTCGATGGTGGCAGTCCAGGATGCCAAGGCACCAGCCACCAAGGCCACCGACAGCAAGGCGGCGGCCAAGCCGGCAGCTAAAAAGCCGGTCGCCAAGGCCAAGGCCCCTGCCAAGACTGTAGCCAAGAAAAAAGCCGCGCCGGCCAAGCCAGCCGCCAAGCCAGCCGCGAAAAAAGCTACCACTGATAAAAAAGTAGCTGCCAACAGCCCTGCGAAGACCAACTGATCGTCAAGGAACGCAGCAATGACCCAATCCCTGGCCGATATGCGCCGCGACTACACCCGTGATGGCCTGGCTGAAGCCCAGGCCCCGGGGGAGCCCTTCGCACTGTTTCACCAGTGGTTTGCCGATGCGGTGAAAACCGAGCAGGCACCTGTGGAAGCCAATGCCATGACCCTGGCTACTGTGGACGGCGAAGGCCGCCCACATTGCCGTGTATTGCTGCTGAAGGGGCTCGATGAGCAGGGTTTCACCTTCTTCACCAACTACGAAAGCGCCAAAGGCCAGCAAATGCAGGCCAACCCGTTTGCCGCCATGACCTTCTTCTGGCCGGCGCTGGAGCGCCAGGTTCGGATCGAAGGGCGGGTGGCAAAGGTTTCGGCCAAGGAGTCAGATGATTACTACCAGGTGCGCCCCTTGGGCAGCCGCCTGGGGGCTTGGGCTTCGCCGCAGAGCCGGGTCATTGCCGGGCGTGAAGAGTTGGAGGGCTTGGTCAAGGCAACCGAAGCGCGTTTCTCGGATACTCAGCCGCATTGCCCGGAGCATTGGGGTGGTTACCGTTTGCTGCCTGAGCGTATCGAGTTCTGGCAGGGGCGGGCTAGCCGCCTGCATGACCGTCTGAACTACCGGTTGGTGGATGGGCAATGGCTGCGCGAGCGGCTGGCGCCCTGAGGTTTTGGGGCCGCTTTGCGGCCCCTGCAATGTTCACGCTTACCCCGGATAGCCCGCCGCCTCCCGCTCCAACCACCCCGCCAGTTCCTTGCGCTTTACCCTCTCGACCCGCGCCTGCTCCAGCTTCTGCAGCATGTAGACCCGCTTCTGCGGATCCGCCCCCGCCAGCGACAACGCCTGGTCACGGTCCATCCATCGGCGCATGCGCACATACAGCCACCCGTGGAAATACAACCCTGCAACGGTGGCGACCACGACGATGAAGTAATCCATGGCTATCCTTGGTCTCACATTAAAGGCCCTTGGACACAGCCATGCAGGCTGTACCCCGGCTGAATGAAAACAATTTTATTACGTTTGTACCGTGACAGCCGTCAACGTGCAGCGTCTAATGAGCACCTGACTTATGGAGACTTTACCCATGCGTAAATCCGCTTTGCTGGTGGCGACCTTTACCACCATGTCGCTGCTGCTGGGAGGCTGTGCCTCGAGCCTGACCGGTGACAGCTACTCCCGTGATGAAGCCCGCCGCGTGCAAACCGTACGCATGGGCACCATCGAATCGCTGCGTCCGGTCAAGATCGAGGGTACCAAGACCCCGATCGGCGGTGGTGCTGGCGCGATCGTCGGTGGTGTGGCCGGCAGCGCGGTGGGGGGTGGCCGCGGCAGCATCGTCGCTGCAGTGATCGGTGCGGTGGCCGGTGGCCTGGCCGGTTCCGCTGCCGAGGAAGGCTTGACCCGCACCCAGGGTGTGGAGATCACCGTACGTGAAGACGACGGCAGCATGCGTGCCTATGTGCAGGCGGTGCAGGAAAACGAAATCTTCCGAGTTGGTGACCGTGTGCGCATCATGACTGTCGACGGTACCAGCCGCGTCTCGCACTGACCGTCATGCCGTAAAACAAAACCCCGACATGGCGGCTGCCAGTCGGGGTTTTTTAATGCCTCGCGCTTAACCTGCGGTAGACCTGCGGCTGGCCATGGCGGTGACGGCATAGCCGATAACAGCGGCGAAGAACGAGCCGGTCAGGATGCCCATGCGGTCCATGCCCGCGTAGTCGCTGCTACCCGGTACGAAGGCGAGCGAACCCACGAACAGGCTCATGGTAAAGCCGATGCCACAGAGTATCGCCACCCCGAGCAACTGCCCCCAGCTGGCCCCTGCAGGCAGTGCGGCCAGGCGCAGTTTGACTGCCAGCCAGGTAAGGCCGAATACACCCACCGTCTTGCCCAGCAACAGGCCAGCTGTGATACCCAGCGGCACGGGGTGGGTAAAGCTCTGCACGCTCATGCCCGCCAGCGAAACGCCGGCATTGGCGAAGGCGAACAGCGGCAGGATGGCGTAGGCCACCCAGGGTTGCAGGGCATGTTCAAGGGCCAGTAGTGGTGAAGTTTCGGCGTTGCGCGTTCGCAGCGGGATGCACAGGGCCAGGGCGACACCGGCCAGGGTGGCATGCACGCCGCTCTTGAGCACGCAGACCCACAGGATCAGACCAACCACCATGTAGGGCCCAAGCTTGACCACGCCAAGGCGGTTCATCGCCACCAGCACCACCAGGCAGGCTGCGGCCAACAGCAGCGAGAGGCTGGACAAGGTGCCGGAGTAGAACAGCGCGATGACTATGATCGCCCCCAGATCGTCGATGATCGCCAAGGTCATCAGGAACAGCTTCAGCGATACCGGCACGCGCTTGCCCAGCAAGGCCAATACACCTAGGGCGAAGGCGATGTCGGTAGCGGTAGGGATTGCCCATCCGGCAACGGCGGCAGGGTCGTGACGGTTGATGAACCAGTAGATCAGCGCGGGTACTACCATGCCGCCGACGGCGGCCGTGGCAGGTAGCACGATCTGCGACGGTTTGGACAGGTGGCCATCGACTACCTCGCGCTTGACCTCCAGGCCGATCAGCAGGAAGAACAGGGCCATCAGGCCGTCGTTGATCCACAGCAGCAATGGCTTGGCGATGTTCAGCGCGCCGACCTGGACCGCGACGGGCACGTCGAGCAAGCCACTGTACAGGTAGGACAGTGGCGAATTGTTGATGACCAGTGCCAGCACGGCGGCGGCTATCAGTAGCAGCCCGCTGGCGGCTTCAAGCTGGAAGAAACGGGTGAACAGGCTACGCACGGGCTGTTGGCTCTCCATGAGCAGTTTAAGAATGGTACGGGCGTACACCCTAGCCTGTAGGGATATGCTTTAAAACAAAAACTATATTCGTTTTCGTTATATGTTGTTGCAGACAGGCCTGGAGCAAGCCTAGATGGATTCAGGGAAGGAAGGGGGAGGGGAAGTCTGGAGTCTGGGGTGGGTTTTTCTGATGCCTGCCAGGGCCCTTTCGCGGGCAAACCGCTCCTGCAGTGAGATCACTGTCACGTGCATGAGCGGGTGTACCCGCGAAGAATGCCTGTCTGTCTATGAAACTGTCAGAGCCCGAGCATATCCCGTGCCACCGCCTCGGCAATACGAATGCCATCGACACCTGCCGACAGGATCCCGCCGGCATAACCGGCCCCTTCACCCGCCGGGAACAGCCCCTTGACGTTCAGGCTCTGGTAATCCTCTGCGCGGGTAATCCGCAATGGCGACGAGGTACGCGTCTCGATCCCGGTCAACACCGCGTCATGCAGGTTGTAACCCTTGATCTGCCGATCGAACGCCGGCAACGCCTCGCGGATCGCCTCGATGGCAAAGTCCGGCAAGCTCGGCGCCAGGTCACCCAAAGTCACGCCCGGCTTGTAGGACGGCTCGACACTGCCCAATGCGGTCGATGGCCGGCCGGCGACAAAGTCGCCTACCAGTTGCGCCGGGGCCTGGTAGTTGCTGCCACCCATCACGTAGGCATGGGCTTCCAGACGCTCCTGCAGCTCGATACCGGCCAGTGGGCCGCCCGGGTAGTCGCGTTCGGGGTCGATGCCGACGACGATGCCGGAGTTGGCATTGCGCTCGTTACGCGAGTACTGGCTCATGCCGTTGGTAACCACCCGGCCCGGCTCGCTGGTGGCCGCGACCACGGTGCCACCTGGGCACATGCAGAAGCTGTACACCGAGCGGCCGTTCTTGGCGTGATACACCAGCTTGTAATCGGCAGCACCGAGTTTCGGGTGGCCGGCGTACTTGCCCAGGCGTGCCTTGTCGATCAGCGTTTGCGGGTGTTCGATACGGAAGCCTACCGAAAACGGCTTGGCTTCCATGTACACGCCCTTGGCGTGCAGCATGCGGAAGGTGTCGCGGGCACTATGGCCCAGGGCCAGGACGACATGACGTGAATGCAGTTGCTCGCCACTTTCCAGGACCACACCCGTCAGTTGGCCATTGTCGATCAGCAGGTCGGTGACCTTCTCCTGAAAGCGCACTTCTGCACCCAGGGCGATCATGTCCTGGCGCATTTGCTCGACCATGCCGGTAAGGCGGAAGGTACCGATGTGCGGCTTGTTGATGTAGAGGATTTCGTCCGGCGCACCGGCCTTGACGAATTCTTCCAGCACCTTGCGGCCGTGGTGTTGCGGGTCTTTGATCTGGCTGTAGAGCTTGCCGTCGGAGAAGGTGCCGGCGCCGCCTTCACCGAACTGCACGTTGGACTCAGGGTTGAGCACGCTTTTGCGCCACAGGCCCCAGGTGTCCTTGGTGCGCTGGCGCACTTCCTTGCCGCGTTCGAGGATGATCGGCTTGAAGCCCATTTGTGCCAGCAGCAGGCCGGCAAAGATGCCGCACGGGCCGAAACCGACCACGATCGGGCGCTCCTGCAGGTCGGCCGGGGCCTGGCCAACGAACTTGTAGGTAACGTCCGGGGCGGGACCGATGTTGCGATCGTCGGCGAACTTGTCGAGCAGTTCGGCTTCGTTGCTGGCTTCCAGGTCGATGGTGTAGATGAACAGCAGTTCGCTGTTCTTCTTGCGCGCATCGTAGCTGCGCTTGAACAGGTTGAAGCTGAGCAGTTGCTCGTCGCGGATGCCCAGGCGCTGGACAATGGCTTCGCGCAACGCTTCGTCGGGATGGTCCAGGGGCAGCTTCAGTTCGGTGATTCGTAGCATGGCAGGGTCCAGTATCCCGGCCATGGGCGGCCGGCGGCTTTACTCAAACCGCCAAGTATAAGCTGTTAGCCGCCCCGACTGGCAGGATAAAAGCGCCCGGCGATCAGTTGTCGCGCGCGCCACCGTAGTAACCGCAGCCTCGCAGGGTCTGACCGTCGATGCGCAGTTCGGCGCGCAGGTGGTGGACGGCGCCGGTGGCGCTGTCGACGCAGCGTTGCGGGGCCACCCACAGTTCCACGTGCTGGCCGTTGGCTTCGCTGGTCAGGGTCAGGCCGCCGCCGGGCACTTCTTCTTCGAGGAATGGCAAGGGCAGCGGGTCTTTGCCGATGCGGTTGAGCACCATGCCCTTGCCGCTGGCCTTGATGTCCCAGTCCGGTTCATGGCCATTGGCGCGCAGGGTCAGCTGCTTGAAGTTGGGATCGTCGCAAGCACGGGTGGAGGGCTCCAGGCGGTACAGGCGGCTGACCTCCAGCAGGCCGTCGTTGTCGGCCTGCTTGGCGCCAGTGAGGCGACCGCGCACGTCGGCGAACAACTTGGCGTTGGCGTCCTTGGCCAGGTTGGCGGACTCCTGCAGGATGCCGGTGCCGGCGACGTCGTTGATCACGAAGCGGCGTGCTTCGCCGCAGGGCTTGAACAACAGGCGGCCGCCGTTGGCGCTCAGTTCGCCCTGCATGCGCGTGGTGCCGATGTTCGGGTCACGGGGCTGCTCGGCCAGTAACTGGCAGCCAGCGAACAGGGGCAGCATGGCACTGAGCAGCAGGGTAGGGGTGAGGCGCATGGGGCGGGCTCCGGGAAATCTTTGCCAAAGAGCTGGCCACGATACACGTCCTGCGGGCAGAAAAAAGGGCCCGAAGGCCCTTTTTCATTCAACCCCCCAGGTAGGCATCGCGCACCTTCGGGTCGGTCAGCAGTGCCTCACCGGTACCCTGCATCACTACCCGGCCGTTCTCCAGC
Organism: Pseudomonas sp. BN607; assembly: GCF_029871175.1. Taxonomy (NCBI): domain Bacteria; kingdom Pseudomonadati; phylum Pseudomonadota; class Gammaproteobacteria; order Pseudomonadales; family Pseudomonadaceae; genus Pseudomonas; species Pseudomonas sp. BN607. The sequence goes on along the minus strand of NZ_SSOE01000056.1, from coordinate 25,779 downwards.
ACATACGCCCGGTCGGCGATTTTCAGCGCCTGGTTGGCGTTCTGCTCCACCAGGAACACTGTCACACCATCGCGGCGTAGCTGTTCGATGATATCGAAGATCTGCTGGATGATGATCGGTGCCAGGCCCAGCGAAGGCTCATCGAGCAGCAGCAGCTTGGGCTTGCTCATCAGCGCTCGGCCGATGGCCAGCATCTGCTGCTCACCACCGGACATGGTCCCGCCGCGCTGGATGTAACGCTCTTTCAGGCGCGGGAACAGTTGCAGGACCTTGTCCAGTTGCTCCTGATAGTCGCCCTTGTCGGTGAAGAAACCGCCCATGGCCAGGTTTTCCTCGACGGTCAGGCGAGCGAACACGCGACGGCCTTCCGGCACTACCGCGATGCTCTTGCGCATGATGTGCGATGACGGCTGGCCAACCAGTTCTTCACCCAGGTACTTGATGCTGCCGCTATGCGCCTGCGGCGAACCGCACAGGGTCATCAGCAAGGTCGACTTGCCGGCACCGTTGGCGCCGATCAGGGTGACGATCTCGCCCTGGTTGATCTCTACGTTGACGCTGTGCAGCGCCTGGATCTTGCCGTAGAAAGTGGAAACGTTTTCAAACTTCAGCATTTACGCTTCCCCCAGGTAGGCTTTGATCACGTCAGGGTTGTCGCGGATCTCTTCCGGCGTGCCGTGGGCCAGGGGGGTACCCTGGTTGATCACCACGATATGGTCGGAGATGCTCATCACCAGCTTCATGTCGTGCTCGATCAGCAGCACGGTGACGTTGTGCGACTCACGCAGGTAGGCGATCAGAGCCTTGAGGTCTTCGGTTTCCTTCGGGTTCAGGCCAGCCGCCGGTTCATCGAGCATGATGATGCGTGGCTGGGTCATCATGCAGCGGGCGATTTCCAGGCGGCGTTGCTGCCCGTAGGCGAGGGTGCCGGCGGTACGGTTGGCGAATTCGGTCAGGTTGACCTTCTCCAGCCAGTACTGCGCGCGTTCCATGGCCTCCTTCTCACTGCGGCGGAAGCCCGGGGTCTTGAACAGGCCGGCGAAGAAGTTGGTGTTGAGGTGGCGGTGCTGGGCGATCAGCAGGTTTTCCAGTGCGGTCATTTCCTTGAACAGGCGCACGTTCTGGAAGGTCCGCACCACGCCCTTGCGGGCGATCTGGTGGCCGGCCAGGCCCTGAATCGGCTGGCCATCGAGCAGGATGGTGCCGCCGCTGGGCTTGTAGAAGCCGGTCAGGCAGTTGAACACGGTGGTCTTGCCGGCGCCGTTCGGGCCGATCAATGCCACCACCTGTTTTTCCTTGACGGTCAGGGCCACGCCGTTGACCGCCAACAAGCCGCCGAAGCGCATGCTCAGGCCGCTGACTTGCAGAATTTCACGGCTCATCGATGCAGCTCCATGTGTGGACGTTGCATAGGCAGCAAGCCTTGCGGACGCCAGATCATCATCAACACCATCAGCGCACCGAACATCAGCATCCGGTATTCGCTGAACTCACGCATCAGCTCGGGCAGCAGGATCATCACGATGGCCGCGAGGATCACGCCCAGTTGTGAGCCCATGCCGCCGAGCACGACGATGGCGAGGATGATCGCCGACTCGATGAAGGTAAACGACTCCGGTGTGACCAGGCCCTGGCGCGCGGCGAAGAAGCTGCCGGCGAAACCGGCGAAGCAGGCACCCAGGGTGAACGCCGAGAGCTTGATCACGGTCGGGTTCAGGCCCAGTGCACGGCAGGCGATCTCGTCTTCACGCAGTGCTTCCCAGGCACGGCCGATCGGCATGCGCAGCAGGCGGTTGATCACGAACAGCGCCAGCAGCGCCAGCAGCAGGGCCACCAGGTAAAGGAAGATGACCTTGTTGATCGAGTTGTACTCCAGCCCGAAGAACTCGTGGAAGGTCTGCATGCCCTCTGCGGCACGACGTTCGAAGGTGAGGCCAAAGAACTCCGGCTTGGGGATGTTGCTGATGCCGTTCGGGCCACCGGTCCAGTCGGTGAGGTTACGCAGGAACAGGCGGATGATCTCGCCGAAGCCGAGGGTCACGATCGCCAGGTAATCACCACGCAGGCGCAGCACCGGGAAGCCGAGGAGGAAACCGAAGGTGGCAGCCATCAGGCCGGCGATCGGCAGGCACACCCAGAAGCTCCAGCCCAGGTAGTGCGAGAGCATGGCGTAGCTGTAGGCGCCGACGGCGTAGAAACCGACGTAACCGAGATCGAGCAGGCCTGCCAGGCCGACCACGATGTTCAGGCCCAGGCCCAGCAACACGTAGATCAGGATCAGCGTGGCAATGTCGACCGCGCCGCGCGAACCGAAGAACGGCCATACCAGGGCCGCGACGATCAGCCCCATGATCACATAGCGCTGGGTTTTCGGCAGGGTCAGGTAGTTGCTGACAGCCGGCGGGATCAGTTTGCGATCCGAACGGCGGCCCATCACCGCGCTCCACTGCTTGTCGAACAGTACGCGCAGGAACATCAGCACCGAACACACGGCGATGATGCTGATGGTGAAGGAGCCCTGGCTGTGCACGACCAGGCTGATGCCGTCGATGCTCAGTTTCAGGCCCAGCACCGGGAAGGCCACGGCCCATACCAGCAAGGCGCTGAAGAACGCCTGTTTGAGATTTCTGTTCATACTTTTTCAACCTCCGGGCGGCCGAGGATGCCGGTCGGCCGGAACAGCAGGACAAGAACCAACAAGCCGAATGCCACCACGTCCTTGTACTGGTCGCCGAAGATATCGGCGCCGAACGCTTCGGCCACGCCCAGCACCAGCCCGCCGAGCATGGCGCCCGGGATGCTGCCGATGCCGCCCAGTACCGCCGCGGTGAAGGCCTTCAGGCCCACCAGGAAACCGGCGTTGGGGTTGATCACCCCGTACTGCATGCTCAGCAGCACGGCCGCTACGGCGGCCAGGGCGGCACCGATGACGAAGGTGAGGGCGATGATGTTGTTGGTGTTGATGCCCAGCAGGTTGGCCATCTTGATGTCCTCGGCGCAGGCGCGGCAGGCGCGGCCCAGGCGGGAGCGGGAGATGAACAGGGTGAGCAGGGTCATGGCGACCAGGGTGACCACGAACACCAGGATCTGCATGTAGCTGATCAGTACTTCTTCAGCACCGCCTGGCCCGAACGAGAAGCTGCCGGGTATCAGGTTGGGGATGGACTTGTCCTTGGAGTCCTGCGAGAGCAAGACCGTGTTCTGCAGGAAAATCGACATGCCGATGGCGGAAATCAGCGGGATCAGACGGTTGCTGTTGCGCAGGGGGCGGTAGGCAACCCGTTCGATGCTGTAGCCATAGGCGCTGGTGACGAAGATCGTCGCGACGAAGGCGACGGTCATCAGGATCGGCAACGAATGGATACCCATCATGGCCAGGCCCGCCAGGGCGATGAAGGCCACGTAGGAACCGATCATGTACACCTCGCCGTGGGCGAAGTTGATCATGCCAATGATGCCGTACACCATCGTGTAGCCGATGGCGATCAAGGCATAGGTGCTGCCGATGGTCAATCCATTAACCAGTTGTTGGAAGAAATGGTAGATCTCAGGCATTACAGCGCTCCTAAAAACCTGATTTGCATTTCGCTGGCGGGGGTAAGGCCAGGAAACCGCGGGTGACGGTTTTAAGATTTTCAGGTGGGCCCGCCCCCGGATCGCGGGGATCAGGCCCATGAACCTCGTAAAACAAAGCCCACTGCTCGCACAGTGGGCTTTTACGGTCAGCTATTTAGTCACGCAGTTACTGAGGGGAGACTTCAGTCTTCGGCTTGCCGAAGTGCCATTCGTAGACCACGAACTTGAAGTCTTTCAGGTCGCCTTTCTCGTCGTACGACAGGGTGCCGGTCGGGGTCTTGAAGGAACCGGCGTGGATGGCGGCTGCCACCTTGTCGGTGTCTTCGGACTTGGCCGCTTCGATACCTTTGGCGATCAGCTCCACAGCCGAGTAGGCCGGGAACACGAACGGGCCGCTCGGGTCCTTGCCGTCAGCCTTGATGGCGTCGACGATGGCCTTGTTCTCAGGGTCGGCGTCGAACGACTTCGGCAGGGTGACCAGCAGGCCTTCGGAAGCACCTTGGGCGATCTGCGAGATGGAGTCGTTACCCACGCCTTCCGGGCCCATGAACTTGGCTTTCAGGCCTTTTTCCTGGGCTTGGCGCAGGATCAGGCCCAGCTCTGGGTGGTAGCCGCCGTAGTAGACGAAGTCGACATTGTTTTGCTTGAGCTTCTGGATGATCGAGGAGAAGTCCTTGTCACCGGCGTTCAGGCCTTCGAAGACAGCAACCTTGGTGCCTTTCTTCTCGAGGGTCTGCTTGACCGCGGTGGCGATGCCTTCACCGTACTGCTGCTTGTCGTGCAGAACGGCAACGACCTTCGGCTTGACGTGGTCGGCGATGTAGTTGCCGGCAGCCGGGCCCTGAGCGCTGTCCAGGCCGATGGTGCGGAAGATCAGCTTGTAGCCACGGGCGGTGATTTCCGGCGAAGTGGCGGCCGGGGTGATCATGATCACGCCTTCGTCTTCGTAGATGTCGGACGCAGGCTGGGTGGAGCTGGAGCACAGGTGGCCGATGACAAACTTGACGCCGTCGTTGACCACTTTGTTGGCGACTGCCACGGCCTGTTTAGGGTCGCAGGCGTCGTCGTATTCCTTGGCTTCGAGCATCTTGCCATCGACGCCGCCCTTGGCGTTGATATCCTTGATGGCTTGCTTGGCGCCGATGAACTGCATGTCGCCGTACTGGGTCACGGGACCCGTCTTAGGACCGGCGATGCCGATCTTGATGGTATCGGCGGCAAACGAATGGCTGGCTACCCCGGCCAGTACCATCGCGGCGAACAGCTTGGAAATCTTGATCATAGTGCTCCACTCATTCTGTTGTAATTCTTATAGTCCTGGCGGCCAGGGCTACAGACCGGGCGGGATTTGCGGCGTGGCCATGCCAACGCGCAAGCCCACCTTCCCCCGGAACATGTCCCGGAACTGTACCGGTACAGTGTAGAGCGCTGTTCGCGCGCTTGAAAAGCGGGCAAAAAGTACCTGTTCCGCGGGTTGTCGCATGATCGACACAAAGATACAAAAAGGCGCCATCAATTTGCCTGCATCTTGAGCCCCACCCCACAACTTCGGGGCTAATCGACCAAATTACATATTTGAAACCGGGTTTTTCTGCAAAAATGCCGGCCATTTTTATTGGCCGATTTTTGCGGATACCACCCATGACTGATCAAACAAGCACCCTCTATGCCAAATTGGTTGGCGAGACAGCAATCATCGAGTGGAAAGCGCTGGAGCGTTTCTGGGCAAAGGGTGACCTGATTTGGGTCGACCCCAGCCTCGACCTGATCACCGTTGCCGAGGCGATGGCCGAGAATCGCAGCGAGATCTTCGCCAAGTGGCGTAGTGATGGCACTGTCGGACCGGTATCGGCCGAGCAGGCGCTGGACCTGCAAACCCGCGATCCAGAGATCTGGGCCGTGGTGGTTTCGCCGTTCATCGTGATCCAGGTGAAGCGACCGGCTGAAGCGTGATCTTTTTTTGTGCGCAAAAATGCGCAGCAGCCCCGTTTTGGTGCGTGAAGGCGTTCAAGGCGGGTGGAGGTAAGTAACAATTCGGCGTGGCGGTAACAGTTTACGGGATGCGTAATGTGTCCTTGGTCCTACCAGGCCCGCTCGTGGCCAGCCTGGAAATGTTCGAATGAGTCAGGAGTCATCGATGAGTACTGCACTACCTTCGCTTGGATTCGCCGGTATCGGCCTGATGGGCCTGCCCATGTGCCGACGCCTGCTGGCTGCGGGTTATCCGCTGACCGTGTGGAACCGCAGCCCGGACAAGTGCGCTGCGCTGGTCGCCGCCGGCGCGCGCCTGGCCAACAGCCCGGCCGAGCTGTGTCGTGACAGCGACATGGTGCTGCTGTGCCTGGCCGACACCGCAGTGGTGCGCGAAGTAGTGTTTGGTGAGCAAGGCATTGCCCAGGGTGGGCGCAGCGGCCAGTTGCTGATCGATTTCTCCAGCCTCGAACCCACCGCCACCCGTGAAATGGCCGCTGAACTGGCGGTGCTGTGCGGGATGGCTTGGCTGGATGCGCCGGTTTCTGGCGGCACGCCCGGCGCCGAATCTGGCACCCTGGCGATCATGGTCGGCGGCGAAACGGCAGACCTGCAGCGTGCGTACCCGGTTTTGCAGGTGCTGGGCCAGCGGGTGACGCACATGGGCGCGGTAGGTGCCGGCCAGGTGACCAAGGCCTGCAACCAGATGATCGTGGCCTGCAATGCTTTGGTGATTGCTGAAGTGGTGGCACTGGCCGAACAGTCCGGGGTGGACGCGACACTGATTGCCGAAGCGCTTGCCGGCGGTTTTGCCGATTCAAAACCGCTGCAGATCCTTGCGCCACAAATGGCCGAAAGCCGGTTCGAACCGATCAAGTGGCATGTGCGCACGTTGCTCAAGGACCTCGATGGCGCGGTCAAGTTCTCACGCGAGCAGGGTTCGGCAACACCGCTCAGTGGCCTCGCCGCGCAATTGATGCGCCTGCACGGTAGCCAGGGGTATCTGCATAAAGATCCGGCGACCCTGGTAGAGCTGTATCGCAACAAGGGCTGAGCACAGCATCCTGGCGCAGCCGCTCAAGCAGTGGCTGCAGTTCGCCCATCGGCAGTGGGCGCGCCAGCAGGTAGCCCTGCAGGTAGTCGCAGCCATGGCTTTCAAGAAACGCACGTTGCTCGGGGGTTTCCACACCCTCGCTGACCACCTGCAGGTGCAGGGTGTGCGCCATGATGATGATCGCCTGGACGATTTCACGGTCTTTCTGGCTGCCAGGCACATCCTGCAGGAAAGTGCGGTCGATCTTCAGCACGTCCAGCGGCAGGCGTTTGAGATAGGCGAGGGATGAGTAACCGGTGCCGAAATCGTCGATCGACAGAGCCACGCCCAGGGCACGAACGCGCTTGAGCAGATTGACAGTGCGCTGGATATCACCCATCAGGGCGTTTTCGGTTATCTCCAGCTCCAGCTGGCGCGCCGAAAGCCCGGCATGGAACAGCGCCATTTCCACTTCGTGGGGGAGTTCGTCGTGGCTCAAGGTCACAGCCGAGCAATTGACCGTGACCTTGAGCTCGCCATAACCGTGGCGTTGCAGGTAGGCGAGGTCGGCACAGGCGTGGCGCAGCACCCACAGGTCAAGGTCGATGATCAGGCCGTTGGCTTCGGCAATACCGATAAAGCGATCGGGGCCGAGTAGGCCATGCTGCGGATGCTGCCAGCGCACCAAGGCCTCCAGTTTGGCCACATGCCCATGGCTCAGGTCAAAAATTGGCTGGTAATACACGCACAGACCGCGCTCTTCCAGCAGGGCCAGGCGCAGCTCTTCTTCCAGTTGCAAGGCAATCGAGGCCCGCGCCTTCAGGCTGTCGTTGAAGAAGTTCAGGCTGTTGCGCCCGTTGTCCTTGGATTGATACAGGGCCAGGTCGGCATGCTTGAGCAGCTCTTCGGCGGTTTTGCCATCGTCCGGGAAAATACTGATGCCGATGCTGGTGGTCATGACCATGCGCCGGCCGCCAAGGTCGATGGGGTCTTTCATGCGTTGCATGATGCGCTGGCCGAGGTGGCGGGCTTCATCACGGTTGTTGAGGCTGGTGACCACGCAGAATTCGTCGCCGCCAAAGCGCGCCACCAGGTCGTGGCTACGGGTGGCGGCCTTGATGTGGTTGGCAATCACCTTGAGCAGCTGGTCTCCGGCGTCGTGGCCGAGGCTGTCATTGATGCGCTTGAAATGGTCGATGTCGAGGAACATTACCGCCAGGCGGCTTTCGCTGGCCTGGTGCTCAGCCAGGCGTTCGGCGAGCACCTGGTTGAAGCCACGGCGGTTGACCAGGTTGGTCAGGGCGTCATAGTGGGCCGCCTGCTGCAGCGAAGCGCGGGCTTGGTCCAGCTGGCTGAGCAGCTCGCTGACCCGGCGCAGGTCGTGGTCCTTGCTTTGCAGCTTTTTGTCCGCCAGTGCGGCACTGATGCTCGCGCCACTGATCAGCAAGGTGATGAAGCCAATGCCCAGCGCCAGTTGGAGGCTGTTGTCGCCAGACGGCAGACGTAGCGCGGTATCGGCCGGAATGACCAGGGTCATGGCCGACATCGCGGTAAAGTGGGTGGCAACGATGCCGCCCGCCATCAGCAGGCTGGCGCCATATTTCATGGCTTGGTACAGGGTACCGCTGCCATTGCGGAAATAGCGGGCCATGCACAGTGCAGCCAGGCTGGTGAGCAGGGCAATGGCGGCGGAGGTCAGTAGCAGCCCGGTCTGGTAGTACTGGCGGGCGCCGGTTTCCATCGCGGCCATGCCGACAAAGTGCATCAGGATGATACCCAGGCCAATCAGTACTGCGCTTTGCACGAAATGCCACCCACGCATCTGCTTGCGTTCGAGGCTGTGCATGGCCAGCCAGGCCACGCCCAGGGCGATAAGCAGCGAAAGGATGGTCAAGGAAACGTCGTAGTGCACTTCCACCGGGGCCTGAAAGGCCAGCATGCTGATGAAATGCATGGCCCAGATGCCACCGGCCAGGCAGCAGGCGCCAAGCATGTTCCATTGTCGGTGTGCGGTGGGGTCGTCGCTGTGAGACTGGCGCTCAGCCATGTCGAGGGTGGCGAAGCAGGCTGCGCAGGCGACGAAATAGGCGAGCAGAACCAGCAGCGGCTCATGCCGACAATCGATGACGATACGCCCGGATGCCGGAAGATCGGCGAACAGTTGCAGCCCCAGCCACTCCATGGAATGCCTCTTGATCGAGTTTTCACTCGTCTGCGCTACAACCCTGTGCAGACTGTCCAGAGGCAGTATAGGAAGAGGTGTTTAAGCCTTCCTGAATAATGGCATATTGATTTCTACCATTTGGTTATCGTTTCAATCGCTGTCAGGAATATTGCTTTCCCTGTGGGAGCGGGCCCCGCGCCCTCACGGGCGGCGGGGCCTGATCTTTCTTAGCCAGCCACCAGCACGCGAATGGCTTCCAGGCGCAGGGCGGCCTTCTCCAGCATCGCCAGGCCATCTTCGCGCTGCTTGCGCAAGGCGTCGATTTCGCTGTCACGCACACTCGGGTTGACCGCTTGCAGCGCTACCAGGCGCGCCAGCTCTTCGTCGGCCTCGGCTGCGAGGCGGCGCTGGGCTTCGGCCACGCGCTCGACGTGGTTTGGCAGAATTTTCTGCTCGCCGCCGCTGATATGCTTGGCCAGTACATCGCGCTGGGCCTGGACGAACTTGTTGGCGCTGGCTCGCGGCACGCTTTCGAGCTGATCGTTGAGGGTTTCGAACGCCACGCGCGATGCCAGGTCGTTGCCGTTTGCATCGAGCAGGCAGCGCAACGCAGCCGGTGGCAGATAGCGGCCCAGTTGCAGGCTGCGGGGTGCCACCACCTCGCTCACGAACAGCAGCTCCAGCAGCACGGTACCCGGCTTCAGTGCTTTGTTCTTGATGAGGGCCACGGCGGTGTTGCCCATCGAACCGGACAGCACCAGGTCCATGCCGCCCTGCACCATCGGGTGTTCCCAGGTGAGGAACTGCATGTCCTCGCGAGACAGCGCCTGCACACGGTCGTAGGTGATGGTTACGCCTTCGTCGTCGCCCAGCGGGAAGCTGGCGTCGAGCATCTTCTCGCTCGGTTTGAGAATCAGGGCGTTTTCGGAATGGTCCTCGCTGTCGATACCGAAGGCGTCGAACAGGGTTTCCATGTAAATCGGCAGGGCGAATTGGTCGTCCTGTTCAAGAATGGCCTCCACCAGCGCTTCGCCCTCACCGGCGCCGCCAGAATTCAGCTCCAGCAGGCGATCCCGGCCGGTGTGCAGTTCGGCTTCCAGGCGCTCGCGCTCGCCGCGTGCGTCTGCCACCAGGGCCTCCCAGGCCTTGCTTTCACCACCTTCGAGCAGCGGCAGCAGGCGTGGGCCGAACTGGTGTTGCAGGGCATTGCCGGTCGGGCAGGTATTCAGGAAGGCGTTGAGGCCCTCGTGGTACCACTGGAACAGGCGTTCTTGCGGGCTGTCCTGCAGGTACGGCACATGCAGCTGGATGGTGTGCTTCTGGCCGATCCGGTCGAGGCGGCCGATGCGCTGCTCCAGCAGGTCCGGGTGTGCCGGCAGGTCGAACATCACCAGATGGTGCGAAAACTGGAAGTTGCGGCCTTCACTGCCGATCTCGGAACAGATCAGCACTTGGGCGCCGAATTCTTCATCGGCGAAGTAGGCGGCGGCCCGGTCACGCTCGAGGATGCTCATGCCTTCATGGAACACCGAGGCCGGAATGCCGGAGCGCACGCGCAAGGCGTCTTCCAGGTCCATGGCGGTTTCAGCGTGGGCACAGATCACCAGTACCTTGGTGCGTTTGAGCATCTTCAAGGTGTCGATCAGCCAGTCGACCCGGGGGTCGAAACGCCACCAGCGCTGGTCGTCGGCCACGTCACCCTGGGCCTGGAAGGCAACTTCCGGGTACAGCTCTGCTCTCTCGCCTGCTGGCAGGTCGCGGTATTGCTCGGGCATGGCCACCGGGTAAGGGTGCAACTGACGCTCAGGGAAGCCTTGGACCGCCGCGCGGGTGTTACGGAACAGCACGCGGCCAGTGCCGTGGCGGTCGAGCAGTTCGCGGATGAGGCGCGCGCTGGCCTGGGTGTCGCCATCGCTGACCGCGGCCAGAAGGGCTTCGCCCTCGGCGCCCAGGAAGCCCTGGATGGTGGCGTGGGCCTTGGGCGACAGGCGGCCTTCGTCAAGCAGTTCCTGCACGGCTTCGGCCACCGGGCGGTAGTGCTCGCTCTCGGCGCGGAAGGCGGCGAGGTCGTGGAAGCGGTTGGGGTCGAGCAGGCGCAGGCGGGCGAAGTGGCTGTCCTGGCCGAGCTGCTCGGGGGTGGCGGTGAGCAGCAGCACGCCCGGAATTACCTGGGACAGTTGCTCGACCAGGCCGTATTCGGCGCTGACCTGGTCTTCGTGCCAGACCAGGTGGTGGGCTTCGTCGACCACCATCAGGTCCCAGCCGGCGGCAAACAGCGCGTCCTGGGCCTTTTCGTCGTCGACCAGCCATTCCAGGGCAACCAGCGCCAGTTGGGCGTCTTCGAACGGGTTGCTGGCATCGCTTTCGATGAAGCGCTCGGCGTCGAACAGTGCCACCTGCAGGTTGAAGCGACGGCGCATTTCCACCAGCCACTGGTGCTGGAGGTTTTCCGGCACCAGGATCAGTACACGGCTGGCGCGGCCCGACAGCAGCTGGCGATGAATGACCAGGCCGGCCTCGATGGTTTTACCCAAGCCCACTTCGTCGGCCAACAATACCCGTGGCGCGCTGCGGTCGGCGACTTCGCGGGCGATGTGCAACTGGTGGGCGATGGGTTGCGCGCGGCAACCGCCCAGGCCCCATAGTGGCGACTGCATCTGCTTGCTGGTGTGCTGCAGAGTGTTGTAGCGCAAGCTGAACCACGACAGCGGGTCGATCTGCCCGGCGAACAGGCGATCGCTGGCCAGGCGGAACTGGATGAAGTTGGACAGCTGGGTCTCCGGCAAGGTACGCGGCTGGTTTTGCCCGTCCAGGCCGTGGTAGACCATCAGCCCGTCGATGTCCTCGACCTCACGTACGGTGAGCTTCCATCCTTCGAAGTGGGTGATCTGGTCACCTGGCGAGAAGCGCACGCGGGTCAGCGGCGCATTGCGCAGGGAATACTGGCGGGTGTCGCCAGTGGCCGGATAGAGCACGGTCAACAGGCGGCCATCCTGCGCCAGGATGGTACCCAGGCCGAGCTCTGCTTCGCTGTCGCTGATCCAGCGTTGCCCCGGTTGATACTGCTGCGCCATACTGCCTGAACTCCCGCGATGAAAAAGCCGATTATGTTAACGGATCGGCCGGTCAGACCAAAGTGCCGAGCGCACCGAAAGCATTCGAAAGCACAGTCTAGCCGTTTCATCGCCCTGTACTGCGCCGCCGACGAGGGCCACGGATCAACATGTCTGCCAAGCATTGCTGGATCAGCACCTCGATGGCCTTGGGCAGCCTGTTGCTGCTGAGCGCCTGCGAGCAGAACAACTTCGAGCCTTTGCCCCCCATTCCAATGGAACAGCTTGAGGTACTGGGCGTGCAGACGCCAATCAAGAGCGTGCATTTTCGTGACCGCGATGGCGAAGGCTTGCTGGTGTTGAGCCGCAGCGACGGCCAGGCCAGCGACCCCGAAAGCGAGCAGGAAGTGGACAAGGTGGTACTCAACGCCACCTTGTACGGGCGTGCAGCCGAAAGCGATGCCTTCAAGGCGCGCTGGCAGATCGAACAGGAAACCACTTGCCCGGGGCTGGACCTGGATGTGGACTTCTATAATGACGTAAGTGATGTCAGCGACCTGAACAAGGACGGTGTAGCCGAGGTGACAGTGGCGAGCCATGCCTTCTGTGGTGGCGGTATCGACCCCCACGACATTGCCATCGAGATGCGCGAAGGGCAGGCGAGCTACACCATTACCGGCCAGTCGCTGATCACCCCGGCGGGCGAGGAACCGGTTGGCGGCGAGCGCGACGACAGCGCCTCGCTGAAAGCCGCGCCGCAGGTATTGCGCGATCATATGGATGCAGTCTGGCAGCAGGTCTACAAGCGGCCGTGGAGTGAAGCCAGCCCGCCCAGCGATGACGACCTTGACGACGAAGCCGAGTAAATGTTGTCCAAGACTTCAAGGTAAACCCGCGCCTGCCGATACAGAGGGTATAGGAGAACGTCCATGCTGCCGCCGCTCATTCCGCTCAGTGCCGCTCCGGTGACCTCGCAACAGGACCCGGTCAAGCCAACCCCCGACATCAAACCGGTGGTGCCGACGCAGCCTGCGTCCGGCGAAAGTGCCATTGACCTCAAGCAGCAGCGCGACCCGCAGGAGCAGGCATTGCTGCTGCGCGATGAGCAGCGGCGCCAGCAGCAACGCCGACAACAGGGTGACCAAGGGCGCTACCAACCCGTGCCCGGTGACGAGGTCAACGCCGACAACACCGTGCCGGTGGCCCCTTTGATGGGCGAGAATGTACGCCAGGGGCTGCTGGTGGACATCGAAGTCTGACGAGGGGCTGGTCAGCGCCGGCGCCTGGCTTCATCATGCAAGCCTCAGTTGATCGTCGAGCCCACCCATGAGCCAAGACAACCTCATCGATTTCGATGCCGAACGCGCCAAGCGCGTCCATGACCTGAAGGAAAAGCGCCTGAACGAAATGCGCAATGCATTCGAACAGGCCCTGCCGTTGGGCGCCAGCAAGAAAAAGAAACCCAAGGGCAAGCCGAAAAAGCGCTGAAACTTGACGCAAGTCAACCCTGCACCCGCCTCGCGTGCCCGGTCCCGGGCACCATTGACCTCGATCAATTTCCCCACTCGCCGCATTGGTTAACTTGCTCCCATCGGACAACGGCAAACGAATGGGGAGGCCAACATGTTCTTCGACAATGTGGTTATCGCCGGTGTGGTAACGGTCGGCCTGATGGTCGCTTTCTTTGCCGGTCTGGGCATTTTCATCTGGAAGGACTCGAACAAGCGCAAGCCGCGCTGACCTTCTGGGTATACGAGCACGCAAGGCATTTAGGGCGACTTCGGTCGCCCATTTTTTTTGCCTCAGATTCCTGTGATGCTTACGCTTAGATAAAGATGATTAGCTAGCTAATTATTCATTTACGCTTTATCCTGCTCACCATTGTCTATCTTTTCAGTAAGATCATTCCCCGCAAGGTCCGCCGAGTGCCCATCACCTTCCAGGCCCTGTTCGCCCCCAGCAGCCTCGCCCTCAAGTTCGCCATCAAGACCCTGCTTGGTGGCGGCCTGGCGCTCTGGCTGGCGATGCGCTGGGGCCTGGAACAACCGTCGTGGGCTTTGATGACCGCCTTCATCGTCGCCCAGCCTCTATCTGGCATGGTGGTTCAAAAGGGCCTGGCGCGGTTGGCCGGCACCTTGGTCGGCACCGCCATGTCGGTGCTGTTCATCGGCCTGTTCGCCCAGACCCCTTGGCTGTTCCTGCTCACTCTGGCCTTGTGGCTGGCGCTGTGCACCGCCGCGTCCACCCAGTTGCGCAGCGCCTGGGCATACGCCTTCGTACTGGCCGGCTATACCGCGGCGATCATCGCGTTGCCGGCAATCGACCACCCGCTCCAGGTATTCGACCAGGCCGTAGCCCGTTGCACCGAGATCTGCCTGGGAATTTTCTGCGCCACGGCCAGCAGTGCCTTGCTCTGGCCGATGCGGGTCGAACAGCAACTGGGTGGGCAGGCGCGGCAGGCCTGGCAGAACGGCCTGCAGGCCGCCAGTGCCATGCTGGGCGGCGAAGACGAGGCGCGCAAGGGCTTGCTGGAGAGCCTGGGACGTATCGTTGCTATCGACAGCCAGCGCGAACATGCCTGGTTCGAAGGCAGTCGCGGTCGCCAGCGTGCGCGCGGCATTCGCGGCCTGAGCCAGAAACTGATGGTGCTGTTGCGTATTTCCAGGTCGGTGCGCCGCCAATGGCGGCAGCTGGATGAGCGCGAGGCCGAGCACCTTGCGCCTTGGTTGCAGCAAGTGCGTACGTCGCTGGGCAACCCCGATCAGCCCAGCCTGTTGTTGCTGCGCCAGCGCATCTGGGATGCCGCTCACGATGAGCGGATCAGTTCGGCCGAACACTTCTGCCTGGCGCGCATGGCCTTGCTGCTGGACTACGCCATGGCCGCCGGCCAGGCGCTGGAGGATGTCGAAGCGGGCAGGGCGCCGAAGGATGTAGCCCAGGGTCTGGCGGTGCACCGTGACTGGTCATTGGCGTTGCTGTTCGGTTCGCGGAGTGCGCTGGCTTTTCTGGTGATGAGTGGTTTCTGGCTGGCCACCGCCTGGCCTTCTGCACCGGGTGGCCTGGTGCTGACCTGCGTGGTCTGCAGCTTGTTCGCCAGCCGGGAGAACGGCGCGCAGATTGGCCTTAGTTTCTTGCGCGGGATCTTTCTGGCGATTCCCGCGGCGTTTCTGGTCGGGCAGATTCTGCTGCCGCAATGGAGCAGCTTCGCCATGCTCTGCCTAGGCATGGGGGTGCCGCTGTTTTTCGGCGCCTTGGGCATGGCCCACCCGCGTACCGGTGCCACTGCCACCTCCTATTGCCTGCATTTCATCGTGCTGGTGTCGCCACTGAACGCCATGCAGTTCGGCGTGGCGACCATGCTGAACAGCGCACTGGCCATGTTGGTAGGCGTGTCGGCGGCGGTCATGGCCTTCCGTTTGTTGGTGTTCCGCCACCCGGCCTGGCTGGGCCGACGCCTGCGTGCCGCCACCCAGAGCGATCTGGTGCGCCTGACCCGGCGTGACCTGCGCGGGGCCGATACCTGGTTTGGCGGGCGTATGGCCGACCGCCTGATGCAACTGGCGCGACATGCCAGTGAATTACCGCAAGGCGAACGCAAGCGCTGGGATGATGGCCTGCATGGGCTGGATATCGGCGACGAACTGGTCCACCTGCGCATGTGTCTGGCGGTCGCCCAGGCCCCCTTGGGGCAAGCCGAACGTGAGTACTTGCAACAGGTGGAAGCGGTACTGGCCAAAGGGCCGGCGGCCGGCCGTGGGCAGCGCCTTGACAGTGCCAGTGAACAGTTCATTGCCGCCTTGCGCCGCTTGCCTGCCAGCGACCCGCTGCGTTTGGCAGAGGGTGCGGTGCTGCAATTGCAGAAAAGCTGGGGCAAATGGTGCCGCTGGCAGGAGGAAGCCCATGGGGTTGCGTGAGTGGGCAGTGGGCGGCGTGCTGCTCAGCCCGTTTCTACTTTATGTGTTACTGGCGCTAGCGCTGACCGGCCTGCTGCGCTTGCTGGTCCAGGCCACGCCGCTGGGGCGGTGGATCTGGCATGAAGCGCTGTTCGATGCGGCGCTGTTCGTTTGTGTGTTGTTCCTGGTGGTACGCCTGCTGGGAGCTTTATAAAGGAGTGTTTCGATGCGTGCGGCCGTACGTACTCTGGTAACCCTGTGCGTGGTGGCCCTGGCCGTGTTGGCCGGCTATCAGCTGTGGCAGTACTACATGCTTACACCCTGGACACGCGATGCCCGCGTGCGCGCCGATGTGGTGGTAATTGCCCCTGACGTTTCGGGGTGGGTGCGCGAGCTAAAAGTGCACGACAACCAGCAGGTCAAGGCGGGCGACCTATTGATGAGCATCGACCGCGAGCGCTTCCAGGCAGCATTCGACCAGGCCAGCGCGGTGACCGAAACACGGGCGCAGCAACTGCGCTTGCGTGAGCGTGAAGCGGCCAGGCGTACCGCCCTTGGGCCGGAGGCGATCAGTGCCGAACTGCGTGAAAATGCCCAGATCAATGCTGCGATTGCCCGGGGTGAGCTGCATGAGGCCGAGGCCCAGCTGCAGGTAGCGAAGATCAACCTGGCGCGCAGCGAGGTGCGTGCTCCACGCAGTGGGCACATCACCAACCTGCGCTTGGCCGAAGGCAACTACGTCAACACTGGGGAGTCGGTGATGGCCTTGGTGGATGATTCAACCTTCTATATCCAGGCCTACTTCGAAGAAACCAAGTTGCCGCGCATCCGCGTAGGCGACACGGTGAAAGTCTGGCTGATGGGGGCGGGCGAACCGATGCAGGGGCATGTGGAAAGCATCAGTCGCGGCATCACCGACCGCAACAGCAACCCCGACAGCCAGTTGCTGCCGGAAGTGGAGCCGACCTTCAACTGGGTGCGACTGGCACAGCGCATACCGGTGAGGATTCGCCTGGACCAGGTGCCGGAAGGCGTGGTCCTGAGTGCCGGCATGACCGCGAGCGTGCAGGTGCATGAGGATGCGGATCGGCAGTGAGGGCCCTGGGGCCGCAACGCGGCCCCACCCTTTCAAAGTTAGAGGAACATGCCGCCTGAAACCTCCAGCCGCTGCCCGGTAATCCAGCCGTTACCGTCTTCCAGCAACAACGCAATTGCTGCCCCTATATCATCTGGCAAACCTACCCGGCCCAGCGCGGTATTGCCGGCGATGTAATCATTCACCTGCTGGTTATCCCGCACCACGCCACCACCAAAATCGGTCTCGATCGCTCCGGGTGCCAGAATGTTCACCCGAATGCCGCGTGGCCCCAGCTCCTTGGCCTGGTAACGGGTCAGCACCTCCATCGCACCCTTCATCGCCGCATAGGCGGCGTAGCCCGGCAGGGCAAAGCGCGCCAGACCCGTGGAGATGTTGACGATGCGGCCATTGTCCACCAACAGCGGCAGCAGGCGCTGTGTGAGGAAGAACGGCCCTTTCAGCTGAATGTTCAGCAACTGGTCGAACTGCGCTTCGCTGGTTTCAACATATGGCACGTTCAGCCCGATCCCGGCATTGTTCACCAGAAAGTCAAAGCGCTCGCGCCCAAAGTGCTGCTGCAGGGTGCTGCCCAGGCGCTCGGCGAAGCTGGCAAAACTGCTGCTGTCGCTGACGTCCAGTTGCAACATGGCTGCCTTGACCCCGGCCTGCTCCAGCCGGGTCGCCACGCGCTGCGCTTCGTCCGCCTTGCTATGGTAGGTACCCACGACATCGATACCGCGTGCAGCCAGGTGTTCGGCTGCGTTGCGGCCAAGGCCGCGGCTGGCGCCAGTGATCAGGGCAATTTTGCGAGTCATGGTGAAAGCCTCGTGTTGGGGAGTCAGCACAGGTTATTGGTCGTGCCGGTGCTGTTAAATCCGGTAAATATGGAAATACTGTTCGTTAAAACCGGATAGTCGAGGCCGTCAGTGAACAAGCTGGAGTTGTTGCGCACCTTTGTGCGAGTCAGTGAGGTCAGCAGTTTTACCCTGGCCGCCGAGAGCCTGGGGCTGCCACGTTCAACGGTGTCGGAGCAGGTGAGGGCGCTGGAACGCCTGTTGGGTACGCGGTTGTTCAACCGCACCACCCGCCGTGTGCAAGCGACCCAGGATGGCGCCTTGTTGTACGAGCGGAGCAAGGACCTGTTGTCTGGCATGGACGAGATCGAGAGCCTGTTCAGTGCCGACGATGCTGAACTGGCCGGGCGCCTGCGTATCGACCTGCCGACCATGATGGCGCGACGGGTGATCATTCCGATGCTCCCGCAGTTTCTGCAGCGCTTTCCACGGCTGGAAGTGGAACTCAGTTGCACCGACCGCCAGGTCGACCTGCTGCGCGAAGGTTTCGACTGTGTCATGCGCATCGGCGCCTTGCATGACCTGGATGTGGTGGCACGCCCGGTCGGGCAACTGAGCATGCTCAACTGTGCAAGCCCTGGCTATCTGGCCCGCTATGGGATACCCCATGCCTTGCAGGACCTGGCAGGGCACCAACTGGTGCATTACGTGCGCACGCTGGGTGCGCGCAGTGCCGGGTTCGAGTACCTGCTGGGGGGTGAGGTGCGGTACCAGGCCATGGCCGGCGTGGTCACGGTCAACAACGCCGAAGCCTACTCGGCGGCATGCCTGGCGGGGCTGGGGTTGATCCAGGCCCCGGCGGTGGGGGTGGCCGGGCACCTTCAGCGCGGCGAGTTGGTTTCTGTGCTGGAAGACTGGCAAGCGCCGGCCATGCCGGTATCGCTGCTGTATGCCCGGCAGCGGCATGTGCCACGCCGGGTGCAGGCATTCATGCAGTGGTTGGCCGAAGTGCTGCGTAGCCAGGTCGATGCAGCGGCGTGCAATTGAGCAAAGTCATGGCGCGTGGTTGACCACTTGCATTAGGCTGGCCGTTGCGAGTTGCCCGGCAGAGGCAACCCTTACCGCCCGGCGTGCGTATCTTCCGAATTCATTGCGAGGTTACGTCATGGCCATCACGTCCCAGGACATCTGCAACGCCGCCAACCAGCTCAAGGGTTTTGTCGGTTTTCACGGCAAGCGCGGCGTGCATATCGTGCGCTTTTCAGAGGATTCGTTCGGCATGGATGTGGCCGACGCCAGCATCACCCCTTGTAGCGAATTTGTCTGGCGGCCCGGGCAAGGTGCGCGAATGGCGCTGTGCCGGGAACGGCTGGCGTTGTTGCTGGAGCAGCATGTGGATGACCGCCTGAATATCGGCGAGCCGCTGCGTGCCTACTTGCGTCGCCGTGACCTGCCGGAGATCGTGGCCGAGCGCAGGCTTCAGCAGTCTGGCTGAGGGCCTGTTGGGGCGGGTCTGACCGCGAACGATTCAAGTGGCGAGATGGCATTTGCGGGCCAGCCCGTACCTACAGAGGGCGCGCGCTGCTTCGGGCGGGGTCCTGCAACAACGCCACCACCCCCGCACTGTCCAGCGGCCGGCTCAGGTAATAGCCCTGCACCTCATGGCAGCGATCCTTCTCTAGCGCCTTGAGCTGTTGTTCGCTTTCTACGCCTTCGGCCGTCACGGTCAGGCCCATCGCCTCACCCAGGTTGATGATGGCCTGGACCACGGCGCGGTCGCTGCCGCCGTTGTTGTTGAGGCCGCTGATGAAACGCTTGTCGATCTTGATGCTGTCGAAGGGGTAAGTGCGCAGGTAGCCCAGCGATGAATAACCGGTGCCGAAGTCGTCCATGTTCAGTCGCACGCCCAGTTCCTTGAGCGACAGCATGGTACCCAGCGCGCCTTCGATGTCGTTGAGCATCACGTTCTCGGTAATTTCCAGTTCCAGGCGCTGGGCCGGGAACGCCGTGTCCAGCAGTATTTCGCGCACATCCGCTACCACGTCGCTGCGCAGGAACTGCGCAGGCGACAGGTTCACCGACACCAGAATGTCGGCGGGCCAGTCATGGGCGGTCCGGCAGGCCTCTCGCAGCACCCAGCGGCCCAGCGCGACAATGATGTCGCTCTGCTCGGCCAGCGGGATGAAGGTATCCGGGCCCAGCAAGCCTTCTTGCGGGTGCTGCCAGCGCAGCAAGGCTTCGACAGCGACGATACGCAGGTCACTCAGGCGGTAGCGCGGCTGGTAGTGCAGTTCGAACTCCTGATTGCGCAGGGCCCGGCGCAGGTCGTTCTCCAGCTGGCGGCGGTACTGGATCTGCTGGTTCATTTCGGCGGCGAAGTAGCGCCAGGTATTCTTGCCATCGGCCTTGGCCTGGTACAACGCAATGTCGGCGCAGCGGATCAGTTCGCCAGCATCGAAGCCCTGGGTACGCGTCTGGGCGACGCCAATGCTGGCGCCGACGTGCAGGGGCTGGCCGTCGAAGACGACAGGCTGCTGCAGCAGGCCGATCAGGCGCGCACAGAAGCGGTCGATTTCGCTGCGGTTGTCCATGCCACCCAGCACCAGGATGAACTCGTCGCCGCCCAGGCGCGCGACCAAGTCACCTTCGCGTGTGGTGTCGCGCAGGCGCGTTGCCACTTCCTGCAGCACGGCATCCCCGGCGGCATGGCCCAGTGAGTCGTTGATCGGCTTGAAGTTGTCCAGGTCCAGCAGTAGCAAGCTCAGTGGCGGCGAGTCGCTGCCTCGCAGCAGCGCCTGCTCCAGGTGCCTGGCGAGCTTGTTGCGGTTGGCCAGCCCGGTCAAGGGGTCGTGCAGCGACAGATGCTGGATGCGTGCGTGGGCATCGACTTCGTCGGTGATGTCACTGGCGGTACCGCGAAAACCTATGGGCTTGTCGTGGCGCCAGATGGCGCGGGCGGAGATCCGGCAGTAGCGGTTCTGGCCATTCTGGTCGCGGTAGGTGCAGCGCAAGTTGGCCAGCTGCTGCGGGTCGGCGCTGGCCAAGGCATCCAGCCACGGTGAGAGGGGTGTGGTATCGCAAGCCAGCAGCTGGTTGAGCGGGTGCCCCAGCCAGTTGTCGACCGGGTAGCCAGTGACGTTGGCAAAGCGCTGCGACAGGTAGGTCAGGCGTTGTTGCCGGTCGGTCTCCCATATCCAGTCCGAAGCCGACTCGGCCACTGCACGAAAGCGTTGCTCGCTGGCCTCCAGGGCCTGGTTGCTCTGTTGCAGGTGCGAAAGCGTGAGGCCAACCGCTCGCGAGCTGCGCAGGGCATGGCGGAACAGGTACAGCATGATCAGGCCGAGGATCAGCAGTGCACTCAGTAGCGGCGGCAATACGGCATGCAGCAACTGGCGGCCCGGCAGCGGGCTGCTCCAGGACAAATGATAGCCGGTGTCGCCCAGGTCGATGCGCTGATGCCCGTGTTCACCCCTATCATCCTTTTCCACGTGCATACCGGTCAGGCCGGCGCCACTGCTCAGGCGTGCCAGCTTGTCATCGGTGAGCTGGTCGACGAACAGCATCACCGGCGCCTGGCGCACTTCGCTGTCGGTCACCTCCCGGTCAGGGCGCACGGCTGCAGCGCTGAGCACGGCCGGCCAGCCATTGAACAGGACGAACTGGGTGATTTGCTCGCGTGGTATCGCGGCAGCCCGAGCCTGATCGATGATCGGCTGCAGGGCTGCATCGATGTAGGTGTTCGCCGCCGCCTGGCTGGGTTGGCCTTTGAACAGGGCGTAGGTCGTGCGGGAATCCTCCACCACGAACACCCCTTCATAGCCACTGGCGCTGTAGAGCGACTCGCCGACGTTTTTCTCGTCATAGGCCCATTTCCAGTCGGCCTGGCCAGCCAAATGTTCGAAGGCTGCGTCCCACACCGCATAACTGGACAGGAACTGCCGCGAGGCGAGCAGCCGTTGTTCCAGGGCTTGGGTAGCCTGAAAGGTACTGCGCTGGCGCTCCTGCTGGTCAAGGGTGCTGGCGATGTTGAACAGGGCGCCGAGTATGGTCAGGCAGGCCAGGCCGAACACAGCACTGAACCCCACAATGAGGTGGCGCACCTGAAATCTGGGTGTGGGGCTGGCGGTTGGAAGCTTGGCGGTCCTGGCCATGCGCGAGCGGCTCCTTCAGGCAACCTCCCGCCAGGCAGTCAGGCAGTAGGTTCAATCAGGATAGGCCAGCCTGAGCGTGGCAGCTTCACCGCGGGCGAAATTGACCTGATCGCGGCCGGCGTGCTTGGCGGTGTATAGCGCCTTGTCCGCTTGCTCCAGCCAATGCTCGGGGGATTGCAACCCGGCTTCGAATGGTGACAGGCCGATACTCAGGCTGATGCGCAGATGCGGCATTTGTGGGTTGCGGTAGCTCGAAACCCGTTCGCGCAGGCGTTCCATGGCTTGGCAGGCCTGGGCTTCGCTGGTATCGGGCAGAATCACGCAGAACTCGTCGCCACCATAACGCCCGGCCTGGTCGGCCTCGCGCAGGCTGCGCCGCAGTTCGCTGCTGAGCTGGCGTAGGACACAGTCACCGACTACGTGGCCATAGGTGTCGTTGATGGTCTTGAAATGGTCGATGTCGATCAGGGCAATCACCGCATGCCCCTGCTGCTGTCTACATGCCTGGAACTTCAGCAGCAGCAGGTCTTTCCAGGCCCCGTGGTTGAGCAGCCCGGTCAGGCTGTCGGTTAGGCTCAGGGCACTTAACCGGCGTTTGTGATCGCCCAGCTTGATCGCCAGCTGGTAGCACACCCAGCCAAGGGCCAGCGGGTACAGCGTCAGCATGGGCAGGCAGGCATACACCTGCAGCGGTGTGGCAGCAAATTGCAGGCCGGGCCCTAGCAGCACGATGGCGACCAGCATGCCGGCCAGCTGCGCCAACACTCCGCGAAAGACCATGCGCTTGCCGCCTGCGGCGACGTTGTTCATGGTCATCATCGACAGCACGGTAACGCTGGGTAGCGGGTTGAAGTGCATGGCGGCTGTCCAGAATCCGCCCATCAGCGAGTCCAGCAGCAGGTTGCGCTGTTCTGCCTGGTACGGCGTTGCCGAGCGGGTAGCCCAGAGAAAGGCAATGTGTGGCCACAAAAGCCCATTGAACAGCAGCAGTAGCCACGCCCAGATGGGGGGCGCCAGTGGGGCAATGGCCGCCATGACACTGAACATGCCGATGCCCAGGCCGATGATGCGGGGCAAGTAGATGCGCTTGACGAATGAAAGGCCTTTGCCGCTGCGGTTGTCCATCATGGTCGTATTCTTCTGCCGGGTACCGTTTATCGCATAACTTGCATGAATATTGTTGAACAGTGTTTCATCGACGAAAAATGACCTTGCAAGCCAATTCACGGTTGATCCGGTCACTGTGGGGTAACATGAAGGCTTTTCTGATGCTCGGAGTGTTGCTGATGGTTCCTTTGACCAATGCCGCCGGCGAGCCGGCGCCACAGCGGGACGGGCGTTTTCACAACCAGACGTTGCTGCCCCAGGATGGCGTGTTGAAGAAGCTGCGCATCGGGCTCAAATACCTGTTTCTGCGCAAGCCGCCGGAAACCCGCCCGGCCACCCCGATCAGCGTGCAACCGATGACCCGTCAGCAACTGCTCGACGCACCCGATCACAGCTTGTGGCGTTTGGGGCACTCCACAGTATTGTTGAAGTTGCGCGGGCGCTTCTTCATCACCGACCCGGTGTTCGCCGAGCGCGCCTCTCCGGTGCAGTGGGCTGGCCCGCAACGCTTTCATGCGCCACCGCTGGGGCTGGACCAGTTGCCGCCGCTGGCGGCGGTGGTGTTGTCGCACGATCACTTCGACCATCTGGACGAGCAGGCGATACGTCAGTTGGCGTCGCGCACTGGCGTTTTCCTGGCGCCGCTGGGGGTAGGCGACCTGCTGACACGTTGGGGTGTAGAGCCGGCAAAGGTACGTCAACTGGACTGGTGGCAAGAGAGCGACGTGGAGGGCGTGCGCTTCGTCGCTACCCCGGCACAGCATTTTTCCGGGCGTGGCTTGCTGGACAGCAACCGCACGCTATGGGCGTCATGGGTGATCCTCGACGAGGGGCTGCGGGTGTTCTTCAGTGGCGATACTGGCTATTTCGATGGCTTCAAGCACATAGGCGAACGCTTCGGCCCATTTGACCTGACCCTGATCGAGACCGGTGCCTACAACGCTGCCTGGCCTGACGTGCACATGCAGCCGGAGCAGAGCCTGCAGGCTCACCTGGACTTGCGTGGGCGCTGGATGCTGCCGATTCACAATGGCACCTTCGACCTGTCCATCCACGGCTGGCAGGAGCCCTTCGAGCGCATTCTGGCCCTGGCCACCCAGGCCCAGGTGCGCCTGAGCACGCCGCAGATGGGGGAGCGGGTCAGTCTCGACTCGCCCCATGCCGGGCAGAACTGGTGGCAGCCGCGGCCTGTGCGTCAGCGCGGCCAAGGGCGTGAGCGAACGATAGCGGCGCGCTGAGCATCATTCACTGTCGTTGGTTCTTTGTCTGGGCGGGGCCTGGTCGTCCTTTAATAGCCGCGAGGGCGGCTTGCCACTGTCACTGCGTACTTGTGCATGGCTGATCAAGCCGAAGATAAAGCTGCCGCCGATGATGTTGCCCGCCAGTGTCGGCAGGGCAAATTCCAGCCAGAAGCTGCGCCAGGTTTCATCGCCTGCCCAGACCAGATAGGACACTTCCACTGAGCCCACTACTATATGAGTGAAATCGCCGAGGGCCATCAGGTAGGTGATCATCAGGATGATCCAGATCTTGGCGTGTTCCATGGACGGGATCATCCAGACCATGGTGGCAATCATCCAGCCCGACACGATGCCTTTTGCGAACATCTGGCTGATGTCATTCTTCA
The DNA here is from genome assembly GCF_029871175.1 of Pseudomonas sp. BN607. NCBI lineage: Bacteria > Pseudomonadati > Pseudomonadota > Gammaproteobacteria > Pseudomonadales > Pseudomonadaceae > Pseudomonas > Pseudomonas sp. BN607. Next base: position 1,332 of record NZ_SSOE01000056.1, on the reverse strand, counting down.
TGACCTTACGGCCGACCTCCAGGAAGGCCACATCGGTCTTGCTGTCGAAGATCGGCAATTCCAGCATTACCCAGGCCACCAGCAGGGTACCGGCCAGGTTGCCGAACAGCACCACGCTCCACAACCGCAGCAGGCGCCCGAAGTTGGCCAGGGTAGGGCTGGTCATGACCGGCAGTACGGCAGTGAGGGTGTTTTCGGTGAACAGTTGCTGGCGGGCCAGAATCACCGCGAGAAAGCCCGCACTGTAGCCGATGCTGGCAACCACCTGGGCACCGTCGCCTTCCGGCAGGCGCGCGTAGAAAAGCCCCATGGCCATGAGTGACAGCCCCATGGACAAACCGGCGGCCAGTGCTGACCACCACAGCGCGGCGAGGGTACGTTCAAGCTCCTGATCGCCCTGATAGCGGATGATCTCGTGCAGCACTGCCGCCCGCGGCGGCTGATTGTGGCTGACTTCCTGCTCTTCATCCGCCGACAAGCCGGGGGTCTTCTCGCTCTGCGCATCGCTCATGGCCGCTACGCTCCGTAGGATTGTTTATCTACTGATCCGCGGCGCTTTCATTAGTTGCGGACGGGGAAGCGAAACGCTGTCGAAAACTTTTTTAGAACAGGGTGTTGACTCTGATTTCAAAGCGCGTATTATTCGCCTCCTCGCAGCGTTGAACGCTTCGAGGCAAGCGGTAAGTTGTTGAAGTTGTTAGCTTTCGGAAGAAAGCGGTGGTAAAAAACTTCAAAATAAACGCTTGACAGCAAATGAGGAAAGCGTAGAATGCGCGCCTCGGTTGAGACGAAAAGCTCTTAACCAAACGCTCTTTAACAAATCGAATCAAGCAATTCGTGTGGGTGCTTGTGAGTACGGACTGATAGTCAAAAAGATTATCAGCATCACAAGTGGCCATGCGAGAAATCACATAGTCATTTGAGATTGCTGAGCCAAGTTTAGGGTTTCTTAAAAACCCAAGCAGTATTGAACTGAAGAGTTTGATCATGGCTCAGATTGAACGCTGGCGGCAGGCCTAACACATGCAAGTCGAGCGGATGACGGGAGCTTGCTCCTTGATTCAGCGGCGGACGGGTGAGTAATGCCTAGGAATCTGCCTGGTAGTGGGGGACAACGTTTCGAAAGGAACGCTAATACCGCATACGTCCTACGGGAGAAAGCAGGGGACCTTCGGGCCTTGCGCTATCAGATGAGCCTAGGTCGGATTAGCTAGTTGGTGGGGTAATGGCTCACCAAGGCGACGATCCGTAACTGGTCTGAGAGGATGATCAGTCACACTGGAACTGAGACACGGTCCAGACTCCTACGGGAGGCAGCAGTGGGGAATATTG